>CAZHBN010000156.1:0-9252 GCA_964530405.1 uncultured Ectothiorhodospiraceae bacterium | reverse complement strand
AGCACGATGAGCGCCATGCTCGCCACCGTCACGATCAGGCTGTTGCCGAAGAACAGGCCGAAGCTCGCGTTCTCGAGCACCTTGCTGAAGCCTTCCACGGAGAAGGTCTCCGCCGTCGGCGGGGCGAGGGGGGATTTGAAGATCCCCATGCGGTTCTTGAACGCGTTGACGATCACCAGAACGATGGGGAACAGCGCGATCACCGTGTAGGTGGCGAGCACCCCGTGCACCAGCGCGGCGTTCAGTGGACGGGTGGCGGGAGATCCCTGCATGATCCGTCCTCCCTACAGTTGATAGCGCACGAGGCGGCGCTGGATCACGTAGAAGTACACGCCCACCCCGCAGAGAATGACCAGGAACATCAGCGTGGCCACCGACGCGCCGAGGGTCGCGCTGCCCACCTGGGACTGGTAGCCGAAGAACGTGCGGTAGAAGAGCGTGCCCATGATGTCGGTGGCGTAGTTGGGGCCGGCCAGGGCGCCCTTGATCGCATAGATCAGATCGAAGGCGTTGAAGTTGTTGACGAACGTGAGAATCGTCACCAGCCCCAGCGTGGGCAGCACCAGCGGTAGCTTGATTTGCCAGAACACGCGCATGGGTGAGGCGCCGTCGACGATGGCCGCGTCGGTGAGCTCGTCGGGGATGCCCAGCAGCGCCGCGTAGATCAGCATCATGGGGATGCCCACGAACTGCCACACCGAGATCAGAGCCACGGTGGTCAATGCCGTGTCCTCCTTGCCGAGCCAGGCATCGAACCAGCTTCCCAGGCCCACCGCGTCGAGTAGTCCCGCCGAGACGCCCCACAGCGGGGAAAGGATGAGCTGCCAGATAAAGCCGATGATCACGACTGACAGCAGCGTCGGCAGGAAGATGAGTGTGCGGTAGGTGCGCCCGCCGCGTACGCCACGCAGCGAGAGCAAGGCAGCAAGCAGCAGCCCGATGGGGTTCTGCACCAGCATGTGAATGGCGAAGAACTTGGCATTGTTCCACATGGCATTCCAGAACTGCTCGGCCCATTGCGGCTCGAAGAGCAGTTGCCGGAAGTTGGCGAGCCCGGCAAAGCTGCGCGCACCCGCTTCCGATTCGGTGAAGAACGACAGGCGCAAGGTGTCCACCAGCGGCCAGGCGCTGAAGACCGTGTAGATGGCGAGCGCCGGCAACAGGAAGAACACCAGGTGCCAGGGAAAGCGCTGTGTGTTCATGACATGGATCTCCGCGGCCGCCCGCAGGCGGCGTCGGCTGTGTCTGTAAACGTCCCCCGTGTCGGGCGCACGTCCGTGTACCGCCCGCGGGGGAATGAGGAGAGCTCGTCAGGAGCCGCCGTCCTGCTGCGGCTCATACCAGTGCTCGAAGCCCTGCTGAATCACGCTCGCCGCCTTCTCGGCATCGATCTTGCCGTTGAGCAGACGGCTGTGGGTGACCCACATGGCCGACTCCATGTTCGGGTCGCCTCGGTTCATGATCTGGGCGTTGAGCCGGATGGTGGACTGGCAGTCCTCACGCCAGCTCACCATTTCCGCGGCGACCGGGTCCTGAATGTCGATGGTGTGGTCGGAGAGCGGGAAGAAGCCGGTCACGTTGTTGGCATACAGCTCGGCGAACTCCCTGGAGGCAACCCATTCGAGGAATGCGAGCGCTTCCGTTTTGTGTTCGGAGCCGGCGTTGATGCCCATGCCCATGTCGGTGTGATCGCTGATGTAGCACTGATCGCCCGCTTCGGGCACCGGCGGGGCGAAGGCGCCGAAGTCCTGCAGCGCGTTGTCGTTGAAATAGGAAATGTCCCAGGAGCCCCCCGGATAGATGGCCGCGCGGCCCAGGGCGAAGAGGTTCTGGGAGTCGGCGTAGGACTGCGCCTGGTAGCCGCGGGGCAGGTACTCGCGCCAGCGCTCGAGCTGCTCCCAGACGGCGACGAACTGTGGATCCGTGAACTCGGCCTCACCGGCGAGCAGAGCCTTGCGTCCTTCCTCGCCGTGCCAGTAGTTCGGACCGATGCCGGTGAAAACGACCTGGTGGGTTTCCCACTGGTCGGCGGTGCCGAGTGCGATGGGGGCGTAGCTGCTCGCTTCGAGCTCGTCGAGTACCGCGAAGAATTCCTTCACGGTTCCCGGTTTCTCCAGGCCCAGCTCCTCGAAGATGGCCTTGTTGTAGAAGAAGCCGTGAATCACCGAGGCTACCGGCATGCAGTAGGTGGTATCGCCATCGTCCGTCTGCCAGGCGACCTTGGCCGAGTCCGGGAAGTGCTCCATGCCGGGCTTGCCGTTGAGCGCCATGAGGTGGCCGCGCTTGTACAGCGCGAGTGACTGATCGAAAGCTCGGCAAGTGATGATGTCACCGCCGGTGTTGCCTTCCAGACGGGCCCGTACCGAGGAGTCGTACTCCGTGGGCGTGGTGGGTACGAACTTCAGTTTGATCTCCGGGTGGGACTGTTCGAACGCGGGGATCAGGGTGTCTTCCCAGAGGTCCTTGTCGTCCACGCGCCAGGACTCGATCTTGAGCGTTGTTTCGGCGGCCGCGCCGCCGGCGACGGCCAGCGCGAGACCACCCAACGCGGACCGGGTGAACCGATTCATGATGAACTCCTCCTCGTCGCGAATACTCGTTGGGGAACCGGCGCTCCTGCCGGTATCCGCAAGCCTGAAGCGTCGTGTTGTCTGACCGGAAATTTCGCCGGTGGCTGCCGCGTTACACTGTCGAAAGATCTGCAGGCGAGCGGGGGCGCGGCGTTGCCGTTGCGGCCATCGTGGCGGTGGCGCAAGGCCGTGTTGCGGAATGTAACGGCGGGGGCCCGGGGTGGCTGGGTAACGGCGCGTCCCCGCGTGATGGTTGCCGTTTTACGTGACCGTCCGCTTGATGAGGGGAGGTGACAATTCGTTACGAAATGCAAGGTAATCGGGGCGCGTTCGCCGCCGGGGCGCCGCCGCGCTGGGGTAGACTGGCGCTGGGCGTCGCGCTGCTCATCGCGTTCGCGAGCGGTTCGGCCCAGGCCCAGCGGCCGACGGCCACCCTGGATGTGCTGCACTGGTGGACGTCGGCGAGCGAGCAGCGCGCCTTCGATGTGCTGCGCAAGGCCGCTAGCGATGCCGGTGTGCGGCTGCGGGACGCGCGCATCCCCGGTGGCGCCGGTACTGGTGCGCTGAAGGTGTTGCGAGCGCGGGTGCTGCGGGGTGAACCCCCGGCGGTGGCACAGATAAACGGGGCATCCATGGCCGCGTGGGCTCGGCTGGGCTTCCTTCGCAACCTGGACGTCGTCGCGCAGGCGCAGGACTGGCAGGGCGCACTCCCGCCGCTGATCGACGAGCTCGTTCGGCACGAAGGGCATTACGTAGCTGCGCCGTTCGCGGTGCACCGGGTGAACACGTTGCTCTACAACCGCCGCGTGTTCGCACGGTTCGGGCTGGAGGCGCCGGCCGACTGGGAAAGCCTCATCGCCACCGCGCAGGCGCTCAAGGCCGCTGGCGTGACGCCCATCGCTCAATCGGCGCAGCCCTGGCAGGTGGCGACGCTGCTGGAGGTGCTGGTGCTCGCGCGCGGCGGAACCGACTTTTACCGGCGCGTGTTCGTGGCGCTCGACGCCCAGGCACTCCGGCAACCCGCCTTCACGGACAGTCTTCGCCGCCTCCGTCGGCTACGGACGTTCATGGGCCCGGAGTTGCGGGAACGGCCATGGCAGTCCGTCACGGAAGACGTTGCCGAAGGGCGCGCGGCGATGCAGATCATGGGGGACTGGGCAAAGGGGGAGCTGGTGGCCATGGGCAAGCACCTCGGTGAGGATTTCGGCTGCCGGGCGGCGCCGGGGACCGATGGCGCGCACCTGTACAGCATTGACACGATGGCATTCTTCGAGGGGCTCGGGCCGAGCGAACGCAACGCTCAGAGCCGGCTTGCGGGCGTGATTCTCACGCCCCGGGTGCAGCGAGCCTTCAGCCGTGCCAAGGGCACTTTTCCGGCACGCCGCGACATAGCCGACGAGGTGCTGGATGCCTGTGCGCAAGATTCTCGCCGAGCCTTCCACAGGGAGCCGGCCCCGGCGCCGAGCCTGGTGCACCGAATGGCCACCACCGAGACCGTACGCAACGTTTTCATCAGCGAAGTGCATCGCTTTTTCACCGCCGACGAAGCCGACCCGGACGTCACCGCCCGGCGGCTCGCCGCGGCCCTCGAGGCGATCGATCATGACCCGTAAGATTCTTGTCGTCGATGACGACCAGAAGATCCGGACCCTGCTCAAGGACTACCTGGAGCGGAACAACTTCGCCGTGTTGAGCGCTGGCGACGGCGCCGAGGCGCTTGCCGAGTTCGAGCGCTTCGCCGACCGCATAGCACTCATCGTGCTCGATGTCATGCTTCCCGATCGGGATGGCTTCAGCCTCTGCCAGGCCATTCGCCGCCGGTCCGACGTGCCCGTGCTCATGCTCACTGCCAGCGCCGATGACACCGACCGCATCGTGGGGCTGGAAATCGGCGCGGACGATTACCTGGGCAAGCCGTTCAATCCGCGCGAGCTGCTCGCGCGGATCAAGGCCATACTGCGCCGGGTGGATGCGGGCGAGGGCCATGGGGTGGTTCGGGGTTACCGCTTCGACGAATTCTCCCTGGATGTCATCGAGCGTTACCTGAAGGGTCCGGACGGTGAGGTCATCCACCTCTCCGGTCAGGAATTTCAACTGCTTCAGTACCTGGTGGAGCACGCCGGTGAGATCGTCGAGCGCGCCCAACTGGCCGAAGCGACCGGCAGTCGCGAGCCTTCGCCGCTGGATCGTTACCTGGACGTCCAGATCAGCCGCCTGCGCCAGCGCCTCGGTGACGACGGCCGTCAACCCCGGCTGATCAAGACCGTGCGCGGCGCGGGCTACGTGTTCGCCGCCGAGGTGGCGGCCGAGCGCGGCTGACGATGACCGCGGTGCTGCAGCGGCTGTGGCCGCAATCGCTGCTCGGCCGGTTGGTGCTGGTCATGGTTAGCGGGGTGCTCGCTACCCAGCTCATGGCGTCCTGGCTGTGGGCGGAACAGATCCGCGAGGACGCTCGCGTGGCGGCGCGCAACGGCGCCGTGCAGCTCGCCCGGAGCATGGCGGGAACGGTGCGCTTTTTCGCCGACCTGCCGGCGAGCTATCGACCCATCGTTCTCGAGCAGCTCCGGGAGATGGGCAGTACCCGGTTCTTCCTCACACTGAACGACAGCGCCGTGGAGGTGACTGGTATCGCCCCGTCACCGCTGCGCGACGCGGCGCTTTCGGGCGTGAAGCAGACGCTCGCCGGGACGTTGCGCGGACGCTATCGGTTTCGTGTCGGCTTTGCCATGCCCGCAGCGCTGAAGGTGTCGCCGCAGGGCGCACGGCTCACGGAGCTTCCAGGCTCCTGGACGGAGGCGGCGGTGCTGCGAGAGCCGGCGCCGGTACTCGCCGCGCAGGTGGAGCTTGCCACCGGCGAGTGGCTGTTACTCGCCTCGGTGATGCCGGACCCGTATTTTCTGGAGAAGGCCGAACCGTTGACTCACGACCGTCTCGCGCTGATGCTGCTCCCCGTGGTCACGGTGCTGGTGCTGGCCTTGCCGGTGGTGCGTTCGATTACCCGGCCGCTGGAAGCCTTGTCCCAGGCTGCCGGCGCATTCGGCAAGGGACTCGGGCACGCGCCGCTGCCGGAGCGCGGGCCGGAGGAATACCGGCGTACGCGCCGGGCGTTCGTGGATATGGAGCAAAGCATCCACCGCTTCATCGAAGACCGCAACCGCCTTTTCTCGGCGATTTCCCACGACCTGCGCACGCCCATCACGCGGCTGAAACTGCGTGCCGAGATGCTCGACGACGCCGGCAGGCGGGACGAATTCCAGGCGGATCTCGATGAGCTCGAGCAAATGGTCGGCGGTGCGCTGCAGAGCGTGCGTGATACCGAGCTCGACGAGGCCGTGGAGACCGTGCAGCTCGACCATCTCCTTGGCAAACTGGTACGTGATGCGCGCCTGTGTGGCGGGCGGGTGGATGCGGATCTGCGTCCCGTGGCCTATGATTGCCGGCCGCTGGCGCTGAAGCGCGCCGTGAGCAATCTGCTCAACAACGCCCTCGACTACGGTGAACGCGCCGAAGTCACGCTAAGGCGTGAGCATGGGCACGTGTGCATTCGTATTCGCGATGATGGCCCGGGGATCCCGGAATCTGCCCGCGAAGCACTGTTCCGCCCGTGGAACCGCGCCCAGCATGGCCAGCGCGTCAACCGTCAGGGTCTGGGGCTTGGCCTGGGGATCGCTCGAAACCTCATCCACGGCCTCGGCGGCGAGCTCAGCCTCGAGAACGCCGCAAGGGGCGGCCTCGTCGCGGAGATCCGTTTGCCGGTGGATGTGTGACGCGTTTCGAGTGTCGGGTCGCAAGTGGTGGTGTAGGTCGGGGACCGCCGCAGGCGGTGTGCGACACCTGTGGCGTCAAGCGCCTCGGCGCAGTGGTTGCACTACTTCGTCGGTCGTCGTCGGTTGCCTGGGGCAGACGACCGACGGTTTCCGTCGGGCTGCACGGAGCAATCCGGCGATTGCCACGCGCAGCGAGCCGAGCCTCACTTGAAACTCGCCACTCGCCACGCTTTCAAGTCCGCTCCCACACTTCGATGGCCGCGGCGAGATCCTCCAGTGAGGCTCCTACGGACTTGAACAGCGTGATCTGTTCGGCGCTTTCGCGCCCGGGATGGTCGCCGCGGGTGAGCGCCTCCAGGTCGGCGCGGATGTCAGCGTAGTCGAACGCGCCGCCCGCTTCCGCCTGGCGCAGGTCGCCGGCCTCGCCGCGGGCGCCTGCTTCGGTGTCGACGAAGACATCGGAGCGGCGAATGGTTTCGTCGTCGCTCTCGCGCATATCCGCACGGAAGGCTCCCACCAGGTCGAGATGGGTGCCGGGGCGCAGCCATTCGCCGCGGACCAACGGTTCGGTGGAGAGCGTCGCGCAGCTCACTACGTCGGCTGCGGTGACCGCGCCCGCGAGGTCGGCGATCGCCTCGCAGTCGATGCCACGGGCGCGGTAGTCCGCGGCGATGGCCTCGGCCTTATCCGGATTGCGGCCCCAGATGCCGACGGAGCGAATCGGGCGCACCGCGCTGTGGGCCTCGATGAGCATGGGCGCGAGCTTGCCCGTGCCCACTATCACCAGCCGGCCCGCGTCCTCGCGCGCCAGGTAGCGGGCGGCCAGGGCGGATGCAGCGGCAGTGCGGCGGCGGGTGAGCTCGCTACCGTCGATGCAGGCCAACGGCGTGCCAGTATCGCCGTCGCAGAGCAGGTAGAGGCCCGATATGGCGGGTAGTCCCCGTTCGGCGTTCTGAGGGAACACGTGCGCCATTTTCACACCGATGTAGCCGTCGTGCTGCCAGGCGGGCATGAGCAGCATGGTAGCCGTGCCGCCGGGCCGCTCGATGCTGTGGTGGTGGCGTGGCGGGGCTTCGCAGCCGGTGCGCAGGAGTGATGCGATGCGCTCGACGAGGGCGGGCCAGGGCAGGGCCTTGGCGACCTGCTCGCCGCTGATGACCTGCATGTCACCTCCTCGGGGAAATGTAGGCGGTATTCGTTATCGTGTGCGCCAGATGAGCGTGGCCATTCGGCCGGTGCGGCTGTCGCGCCGGTAGGAGTAGAAGCGCTCGGCGTCGGTGTAGGTGCACAGCCCCCCGCCGTAGACGGCGTGCACGCCTGCGGCCTCCAGCCGTCTGCGCGCGAGGGCGTAAATGTCGGCGTACCAGCGCTCGGCGCGTCCCGGGCGGAAGCAGCGCTCGCAGCCGGGGTCGGCAATCCGGCAGGCGTCGAGCACGTCGGCACCGACCTCGTAGACGTCCGGTCCGATCGCCGGACCGAGCCAGGCGAGCAATTCGCCCGGTTCCAGGCCCATTGCCTTGACGGTCTGCTCGATAATGCCGGCGCTCAAGCCGCGCCAGCCCGCATGGGCAATGCCAATGCGCCGACCGTTGCGATCACACAGAAGTACGGGCAGGCAGTCGGCGGTGAGTACCGCGCAGACAACGCCGGGTCGGTCGCTTACCGCGGCATCGGCCCGGCTTTCGTCGCGCTGGACCGTTGCCGCCGAGACAACCCGGATGCCGTGAACCTGCGCGAGCCAGCGTGGTTCCTCCGGCAGGGAGAGCGCTTCACGCAGGCGACGACGGTTTTCCTTGACGCTGAGCGCGTCGTCGCCGGCTCGGGCGCCGAGGTTGAACGTATCGAACGGCGGACGGCTCGCGCCGCCGATACGCGTACTCGTCACTGCCCGGACGTTCTCCGGCGCCGGCCATTCCGGCTGAATGAAGCGTGGCTCATCCATAGAGGGAGTTTACTAACCTTTCGACAAGTATTGCCATGTTCCAGCGCCCGTCAGTGCGCCTTGCCCCATCGGCGCACGGATCGGCTGATGCATGCAATACCTCTGAGATGGTTAGTAAGCGGCAAGTTGCAGGTATCCGCATAGAGAGTTTGGCGCGATTGTCCAATCGTCGTGCTTGCTTCCAAGCTTGAACCTGCAACTGGGTTGGTGCCGCCTGCCCGGAGCCCGCCTTTCGTTCGCCTTTGCGGACCCTGGCGCTCATTCGCGCCTTGGTGGCTACTCCGCCTCTTCTGCCGCTACTCCGGCAGGTCGGCCAGCGGTGACGGGTCCAGGCTTTTCGGGGGCTGGAAGTGTTCTTCGATAAGCGCGTCGCTTACGTCGGCGATGGTCTCCGGCTGCCACCGGGGGTTTTTGTCCTTGTCCACCAGCAGGGCGCGGACGCCTTCCGGGAAATCGTGGTGCATGGTGCACTGCACGGACATGTTGAGCTCGCGCTGGAAGACCTGCTTGAGCGACAGGTACTTGCCGCGGCGGAACTGCTCGAAGATCACCCGGGCGGAGGTGGGCGAGCCACGCTCCAGGGTTTTCACCGCCGTGGCGAGCCACTTGTCGTCGGGGGCAGCGGTGCGCAGTGACTCGAGGATGCCCTCGACGCTGTGGTGGTCGGTGACGTGGTCGATGAATTCCAGATGCTGGAGGACGTTGGATTCCGGGCGCCGATCCCGCGAGGCGTCGGCGAAGCGGCGGAGCAGCACGGACAGGTGGCCGCGATTGAGCTCGGGGTCATCGTCCCAGGCGACATCGGTGAGTGCCGCGAAAACGGCATCGCGCTGCTCGCCGGCGACGAAGTAGTCCGCGAGGCTGGAGTAGAGCGCGTCGGCCGGATTCATGTGGGCGCCGGTAAGCCCGAGGAAGAGTCCCACCCGCCCGGGCATGCGGTTGAGAAACCAGGTGCCGGCCACGTCCGGGTACA
>CAZHBN010000155.1:280-9277 GCA_964530405.1 uncultured Ectothiorhodospiraceae bacterium | reverse complement strand
TGCGCGCGTACATCTCGCTGGCGTGGGTGGCGGCGGAGCTGGCGATGTTGGTGGGTCCGACGACGAGTACGCCCTTGTGGGTCGCGTCCTTGCCGGCTTTCGTGATCTCGCAGTTGCCGCCTGTCTCGGCGGCCATGTCCACGATCACGGCGCCGCGCTTCATGCGCTCCACCGTCGCCTTGTCGATGATCTTCGGTGCTTGCCTGCCGGGGATGGCAGCGGTGGTGATCACGGCGTCCGCGGCGGCGATGTGCTCGGCGAGCACTTCCTGCTGCTGGGCCTTCTCCTCGGCGGTGAGCTCCCGGGCATAGCCGCCTTCGCCCTCGGCCTTCACACCGGTATCGACGAACTTGCCCCCCAGCGACTCCACCTGTTCCTTGGTCGCCGAGCGCACGTCGTAGGCCTCGACGATGGCGCCCAGGCGTTTCGCCGTGGCGATGGCCTGCAGACCGGCGACGCCGGCGCCGATAACCAGCACCTTGGCCGGGCGGATAGTGCCCGCCGCGGTGGTGAGCATGGGAAAGAGGCGCGGGCTGCGGGTGGCGGCGATCAGCGCGCACTTGTAGCCGGCGAGGTTCGCCTGGGAGGAGAGGGCGTCGATGGATTGCGCCCGCGTGATACGCGGCACCAGCTCCATGGGGAAGCTCGAGACCTTGCGCTCGAGCAGGATGTTGATGCGCTTGTCACCCTCGTGGGGGGCAAGGAAACCGAGCAGGCACGCCCCTTCCTTGATCTTGGCGGCCTCGTCGTCGGTGGGCGGCTGCACGCGCAGGACGATATCGCCCTGTGTGTAGAGCTCGTCGGCATCGGCGACGATTTTCACGCCCTCGTAGTCGGCGTCGTCGAATCCGCTCGCTTCGCCGGCACCTGCCTGGAGCAGTATCTCCACGCCCAGCTTGTCGAGCTGCTTGACGACGCTCGGCACCAGCGCCACCCGGCGTTCGCCGGATGCCGTTTCCTTGGGCACGGCAATTTTGATCGTCATGGAAATGTCTCCCGTCTTGTCATCTGTTGTACGGGGAAGGCTTCCCCCGCCGACGGTGCGGCGCGTGGCTCTCCTCGATCCCGCGCCGCCGGGGTGGGCGGCTGCGGGCCGTCGGCGCCCCGCGCAGAGCGGGGGTAGTGTGCGAAACGACCCACCCGCCGTGTTCGGCGGATGCGCCCCGGCCGTGGGCCGGTCGCAACGGCACGCAGTATATGAACCACAGACCGCGGTCGCTAATCAATGGAAATTATATTTTAGATAGTTTTGCTCTATTCAAACCGGATCTGTCAACAATTTTGTCGTCAATTATTGTCGACAATTTGTGTCAGAGACCTGTAATGCTTGCACGGCAGACTGACCCTATGGAATAACAGGCGTAGCAACATCCAGCCGTTTGTGTTAGCGGCGGATCAAGCGGGGTGGACCATGTTGGGTCTGGAGCACCACATACTCCGCACCGATGTCTCCGGCATGCCGCTGGAGTGGATTACCTATCAGGATGCGGTGCGGCTGTATTATCTCGGGCAGGTTGCCTATGCCTGCGGGCAGCGGCTCTATCGAATACGCGGTGGCTACAACGCGGTCACCGGGCGGCGGAGCATTATCGAGGTCAACTCGATCATTGCCACCGACGGTGCAGCGCAAGCCGCCCTCAAGGGCCACGCCGGCTATATCCCGCCCCTGAACAATGCCACCCTGTTCCGCCGCGACGACAACCTTTGCTTGTACTGCGGCGACCGACATCGTACCGGCCTGCTCTCGCGCGATCACGTCAAGCCGGTCAGCCGTGGTGGTTACGACGTCTGGAACAACGTGGTCAGCGCCTGCAAACGCTGCAACAACCACAAGGGCAACCGCACGCCGGAAGAGGCCGGGATGCAACTCCTGGCGGTGCCGTTCACGCCGACTCACGCAGAGTACGTATACCTTCAGGGCCGGCGCATCCTCGCCGACCAGATGGCCTTCCTACGCGCGCATTTTCCCCGCCGCAGTCCGCTGCGCGAACGCATCACGCCACCGACTCAGTAACCACTGCCGCATCCGTGGCGGTGGCCATGGCCGACTGCCTTGCCTACACTGCGCCGGGTCCGTCAGCAACGGGGCCGTCCGCGAGCGTGTATCGACCGCTGTATCTCGTCGACGCCAGTGTCTACATCTTTCGTGCCTGGTTCGCGGTGCCCGATGCGGTGCGCGATGAGCACGGGGCGTGTGCCAACGCCGTCTACGGTTTCGGCGCGTTTCTCTGCGATCTCATCGAATACGAGGGCGCAAGCCACGTCGTTTGCGGTTTCGACGAGAGCCTGACGCGCTCCTTCCGTCACGGTCTCTACCCGGCTTACAAGGCCAACCGGCCTCCGCCGCCGCCGGATCTGGAGCGCCAGTTCGCCGTGTGCCGTGCCCTCGCCGAGGCTCTGGGTGTGGTCACGCTGGCGAGTCCGGAGTACGAAGCCGACGACCTCATCGGCAGTGCCGCCCGTCACTGGCGTGCCGCGGGATACGACATGGTCTATGTCACCGCCGACAAGGATTACGCTCAGCTTCTGGAGACGGGGGACTGGTGGTGGGACGCCGCTCGCGACCGCTGGCTGGATCCGGCGGGTGCAACCGAGGTACTGGGCGTGGCACCGGCGCAGGTAGCGGATCTGCTGGCACTCGCCGGCGACAGTGTCGACAACATTCCAGGGGTGCCCGGCATCGGCCGCAAGACCGCTGCCGCGCTGCTCGCGGCGTTCGGCAGTCTGGACGCGTTGTATGAGGATACGGCAGCGGTGAGCGCCTCGGGTATCCGCGGCGCGCGCCGGATCCGCGGACTACTGGAGACCCACCGCGAACAGGCGTTTCTATCCCGGGAGCTCAGTGTCATCCGCACCGACGTGCCCATCGATCATGACCACAGGGCTGCGGGGTGGCGCGGCACGGATCCGGACGCCCTGGCGCGCCTGGCGTTGCCCGGGCAACTGCGCAACCGCGCCCGCCGGCTGCCCTGTGAAGGAGCGACGCAATGAGCCATTCGGATATCTGGGCCGATATCGCCGAGACGATCGCCGCCGCCCGGGGCAGTGCCCCGGCGACCGCCGCACAGCGCGTCGGTGGCGGCGATATCAACGACGCCTACCGCTTCGGCGATTGCTTCGTGAAGCTCAACACCGCCGACCGTGCGGAAATGTTCGCCGCCGAGGCGGAAGGGCTCGCCGAGATGGGCCGGGTCAGCGACGGACCTCGCGTGCCGCAGGTGCTCGCCCGGGGCGTTGGTGCAGGACGGAGCTATCTGGTGATGGAATGGCTGGATCTCGCGCCGCCGCGGGAGGATGGCTGGGCGCGTTTCGGGCGCTCCCTGGCAGCCATGCACCGGTGCCAGGCGGATTCGTTCGGCTGGCATCGGGACAATACCATCGGCACGACGCCGCAGCCCAACCCCCGGGAAACCGACTGGGTGACATTCTTCGCGCGCTGGCGGCTCGGGCACCAGCTCGAGCTGGCTGCCGGCAACGGCGCACCACGTGGATTGCTTCGTGACGGCGAGCGCCTGCGTGCTGGCCTGGCGGGGCTCTTCTCCGGCTACACCCCGGTGCCATCGCTGCTCCACGGTGACCTCTGGGGCGGCAATGCGGCTTTCGATGTCGACGGCCGCCCGGTGATCTACGATCCTGCCGTCCATTATGGCGACCGCGAATGCGATCTTGCCCTGACCGAGCTCTTCGGTGCTTTCCCTCGGGCGTTCTATGCCGCCTATGACGAGGCCTGGCCCCTCGACGCCGGTTACCCGGTACGTCGCACGCTCTACCAGCTCTACCACCTGCTCAATCACTTCAACCTGTTCGGCGGCCCCTACGCCAGCAGCGCGCATTCCGCGGTGCAGCGGCTACTCGCCGAGCTCGGATGATTCCGCCGGCGCGTCCAGTGATTCGAACATCTCGGCATACGGGTCCTCGGTCTCCGGCGGGTTGCCGTCGTAGACCTGGTTGCGCCGGTACTGGCGGTACGTGGAGCGGGTGAAGGCGTACGGGTCCAGGGCGGCTTCCTTGCGCAGGCGTACGGCGCTGTCCAGCTCCGCGCGGGTGTTGACGACGTTGATGGCCGTCAGCCCGCCCAGGGTGGCCGTGTCCAGCGCCACGTAGGTGATCACGTTGGTGTAGTAACCCACCGGATAGCGGGTGACATCGCGCGCGCTGGATGGCCCGAACACGGGAACCTCCAGGTACGGGCCGCTGCCGGTGCCCCAGTAGCCGAGGGTCTGGCCGAAATCTTCCGCGCGGGATTCCAGGCCCATGGAACTCGCCGGGTCGAAGAAGCCCGCGAGCCCGAGGGTGGAGTTCACCGCGAAGCGCATGGTGTCCTGCGCGGCGTGACCGAACTTGGCCTGGAGCAGGTCATTCACCAGTACGCCGGGGTAGGCCAGGTTGTCGAAGAAGTTGCTCACGCCTTCGCGCAGGGCGTTGGGCGTGACAGCGGTCCACGCGCGCGCCGCCGGGCCGATGGCATAGTCGTCGAGCCCTTCGTTGAACGCGTAGACCTTGCGATTGAGCGGTTCGAGCGGGTCGTTCTCGTTGCCGTCGGCCTGTGGTTTGGCGGTATTCGTGGCACAGCCGGCGATGGCGGCCACCATCAGGGCAACGATGATCGGCGACGGGCGAGCCTTGGTGTTCACCGCGGGTTACTCCAGTTCTTCTATGAACGTCAGCACGGCGCGGTTGAACGCGCGCGCCTGCTCCATCATGAACATGTGTCCGGCGCCCGGGAATCGTTCAAGGCGGGCGCCGGGAATGGTATCGGCAAGATACTCGCCGTTCTCCACGGGCCAGACGATGTCATCCTCGCCATGCAGAACCAGCGTGGGAACCGTGATGTCGGCGAGCAGGCGCCCCTGACCGGGATGCGCGTAGACCGCCTCCAGCTGGGCGTGCAACCCCTGCGCGGACGTGCCGAGATCCATCTCGAAGCGTAACAGGCGCTCGACGAGATCCGGTACCCGTGCGCGGTAGTCCGGATGGTAGAAGATCTCGGTGAGGCGCCGCACCGCATCGGCATGACCCACCGCGTTGCGGTCCAGCGTGAGCACCTGTTCGACAGCGGGGTCCGGCGGCGTGAAAGCGGGATCATTCACGCCCGGGCCCGTGCAACCGAGGGTGAGGCTGGTGACCCGCCGTGGTACCCGGTGGTAGAGCCGCTGGGCGATGAGCCCGCCCATGGAGACACCCACCACGTGGGCGTGCTCGACGTCCGCCGCATCCATGATGGCGGCGACATCGTCGGCCATGGTGTCCAGCGTCCAGCTCTCACGTTCACTGCGGCTTCGCCCGCAGCCGCGGTTGTCTAGCACCACTACCCGGTAGTGGCGGGCGAGTGCCGGGATCTGCATGCCCCAGGCCTCCACCGTGCCGCCCAGCCCCATGATCAGCACCACGGCGCGTTCGCCGCTGCCGTGGGTCTCGTAGTAGAGCCGGGCGTCGCCGGCGTCCGCGTAGGGCATGGCCGTCTCTGCTGCACCGCGAAAACCGCGCGCCAGTATAATCCGTGCCCTGAATGTTTGCATCGCGACCAGGGCAGTAACGGTGTCACCAGAGAAACGACTTCCCCGCGAGCTGATGGAGCGACAGCAGGATTTGCTGGGAGCCGATGCCATGGCGGCCTGGCGGCGTCGCCTCGTCGAGGCCGCGCCGCCAACGGTGTTTCGGGTCAATACGCTACAGGCGAGTGTCCCGTCGGTTCTGGCAGGGCTGCGTGAGGCCGGGTTGACGCCGGAGCCCCTGTCGTTTCGTGACGACTGTTTCGCGGTACCGGCGTCGCAGCGACGCGCGCTCACCGAGAGCACGCCGGCGGTATCCGGCGAGGTCTATATCCAGAACCCGTCGAGCATGCTCGCGCCCATGTACCTGGCGCCACGGCCGGGTGAGGAGGTTCTCGATCTCGCCGCCGCCCCGGGTGGCAAGACGCTGGTCATGGCCGTCGCCATGGGCAACCGTGGCCGGCTCGCGGCGGTGGAGCGTTCGCGCCCGCGGTTCTTCAAGCTGCGTGCCAACTGCGCCGCCCAGGGGGCCACTTGCGTCGTGCCCTATCTAAAGGACGGTGCCCGTGTCGGCCGCCTCACACCGGAGCGGTTCGACCGTGTTCTGCTGGATGCGCCGTGCTCGGCGGAGGCGCGCATACGCCCCGATGAGCCGGAGACTTATGCCGACTGGGGCATGAAGCGGATAAAGCGACTGGCCAGACTGCAGACGCGATTGCTGGACTCGGCCATTCGGGCGCTGCGTCCTGGGGGGCGTCTCGTCTACGCGACCTGCACGTATGCGCCGGAGGAGAACGAGGCCGTCATCGACGCCGCCCTGGCCCGCTGGGATGGCGTTTTGGACGCCGTGCCGCCGCCGTTCGAGCCACCCGTGACCGCGTTGCCCGGTATCACTTCATGGCGGGGCCGTGTGTATCGTCACGGCGTCAACCATGCGCGCCGTATCGTGGGCGAGGGGGAGTGGGAGGGGTTCTTTCTCGCGGTGTTGGAGAAGCGCAGGGCGCGGGACGACGGCTGATTTGCGCTTTCAACTTGACGCACCTGTCGGCGACAATGCGCCGACTCCCTTTTGGTATCCACGCAGGAAGCGCGATGAGTCATCGAGTTCGCATCGAGAACACGCATCACGAGTTCACTGTGGAGGACGACGAGCCGGTGCTCGCTGCGGCGCTGCGTCACGGCCTCATCTTGCCTTACAGCTGCCGTGGTGGCACTTGCGGCACCTGCATGGGCAAAGTGGTCGAGGGTGAAATCGCCTATCCCGACGGTAGCCGGCCGCCGGCGCTGTCCGAGGCGGAGGAAGCCGTGGGCCAGGCGTTGTTCTGCCAGGCCCGCGCGGTCAGCGACCTCGCCATCGAAGTGCGTGAAGTGCGCTCGGCGGAGGACATCCAGCCGCGCAAGCTTCCGTGCCGTGTGGAGCGTGTGGACGAGCTCGCCCACGATGTCCGTCGGCTGTGGCTGCGCACGCCGGGTAACGAACGGCTGCAGTTCCTGCCGGGGCAGTACCTGGATTTCCTGCTCCGCGGCGGGCGCCGGCGGAGCTTCTCGCTCGCCAATCCGCCCCATGACGACGAATTGCTGGAATTGCACGTGCGTCACGTGCCGGACGGGCGCTTCACCGGCTACGTGTTCGACGAGCTCAAGGAACGTGCGCTGCTGCGTTTCGAGGGTCCGTTCGGGAGTTTTTTTCTGCGCGAGGATTCCACGCGCCCGATTCTCATGATGGGTGGGGGTACCGGGTTCGCGCCGCTGAAGGGCATGATCGAGCACGCCTTTCACGTGGGCCTGGACCGGCCCATTCATCTTTACTGGGGGGCCCGGGCACGGCGGGATCTGTACCTCGACGACCTGCCGCGCCAGTGGGCGGCCGAGCATGAGGGCTTTCGCTACACACCAGTGCTCTCCGAGCCCGAACCGGACGATGAGTGGGAAGGCCACATCGGGCTGGTACACAATATCCTGCTCCAGGATCATCCCAACCTCGCGGGTTTCGAGGTCTACATGAGCGGTCCGCCCGGGATGATCGCCGCCGCCCAGCGCGATTTCGAGCAGCACGGCCTGGATCCGGCGAATCTGTATTACGACTCCTTCGACTATGCCGTTGATCCCGAAGAACCGGAGAGTTGAGGGTCGGGTTCAAAGCGCGAAGTCAAACGTAACGAGGGCGTACCGCAGCGGCGGCCCGGCCACGTGCTGACATCGAGTCGCTGTCGACCAGTGAGCGCGAAGCGCTGGCCGACATCCCGGGCGGACAGATGTCGTCGGCCAGCACTCGGGGTATTCGCCCCGCTGCCTTCCCTGGCGTTCCCGCAACGGCCCGGCGGGTCACATCGTGCAGTAGTCTTCAGGCTTGTGCCGCCCCGCAATTTCGTAATCGGTATCGGGCGCAAGCATGAACTCGCTTATCCCATAAGGTGGCGCGTCGGTATCAGCGGCCCAGTCATAGGTCCAGCCGTAACGGGTCCACGGCGCACCGCCCGGACTGTAGGCATAGCCCACGTTATCGGCGAACCACGCGGCATAGGCCTCCCGAGTCAGGTCCGGTATCTCGATGCTGGCAGGGAAGTCCGGGCTGCAGGCATCTCCTTCGGTGCTTGGGTCCGCGCAGGGTCGCAGTAGCCGGTCCGGTTTCACCCACAGCGAGACGAATCGATCGTTCAGTGAATAGGGTGGCAATCCGAGCCGCTGGGAGATCCGCTGATAGCCGGCGGCCCGTTGCTCGGGCGTGGATCCGTTCCAGTCGAGGCTCGAGCACCACTCTCTGAGCTCTGGCGCCAGTGTTACCCATACCACCGGTTTACCCGCAGGCGTGCTGCCCTGGTGGCCGGAATAGAAACGCTTGGCCGTCTCCCGGTTGGTCCAGAGCAATACCCGGATCCGACCCCCTTGCTGCACGACGTCGTCCGGGTCATGCGGGCTGCGCAGGGCGGGTGCCGGAGACTCCTTGCCCGCCAACGCGGAATCGCGCAACGCCTGTGCATAGGTCTGGCCGAGTTGTTCGCAATTCGCTTCGATCCGGGTTGCCAGCGCCTGTGTTTCCGGCGTTTTCGGTTGCGCTGAGTCGAGTCGTTGACGGGTTACGTCACAGACCTCGGCGGCGAGCGAGTCCGGCTCTTCAGTCGCCGGCGGCAGTGCCGTGCAGGCGGACAGCAGCAACGAAGCGCAGAGGAGTCCCGGTGAGGCAAAGCGCGTTTTCATGGTCGATGTCCCTATCCTTCTTTTGCATCAATACATTGAGGCACGAAGAATTGTAGGGGACATTGCAGAAACCTCAACGAACCGCTTTCCCGCAAGGTTGGTACATTACCCGAGCCCCGATTCACCCGATCCCGAGCTCGTCCCAATACGCATCCACCCGCGCGCGTACGTCATCGTCCATGCGGATGGGGCGGCCCCATTCGCGTTCCGTTTCGCCGGGCCATTTGCTGGTGGCGTCCATGCCCATTTTCGAACCGAGGCCGGAGACCGGTGAGGCGAAATCCAGGTAGTCGATGGGCGTGTTCTC
>CAZHBN010000155.1:0-270 GCA_964530405.1 uncultured Ectothiorhodospiraceae bacterium | reverse complement strand
ACCAGTACCGTATCCCGCGCCGGGTCCATGCGTGTGGTCATGGCCCAGATGACGTCCTGCCAGTCGCGGGCATCGACATCGTCGTCCACCACGACCACGAACTTGGTGTACATGAACTGCCGCAGGAACGACCACACGCCGAACATCACGCGCTTGGCGTGGCCGGGGTACTGCTTCTTCATGGTCACCACCGCCATGCGGTAGCTGCATCCTTCCGGCGGCAGGTAGAAGTCGACGATTTCCGGGAACTGCTTCTGCAACAGCGGCACG
>CAZHBN010000154.1:0-9322 GCA_964530405.1 uncultured Ectothiorhodospiraceae bacterium | reverse complement strand
TGGCCTCGTTGCTGTCGAAGTAGACATGCAACGGATCGACGGCCACCACGGTGGTGAGCAGGGTCTGGTCGGCGCTGGCGAGATTGCCCTTGGTGACCAGGGCCCGCCCGGTGCGGCCGCTCACCGGTGCGGTGATCCGGGTGTACTGCAGGTTCAGCTCGGCCGTCTCCAGGGCTGCCTCGGCCGCATCGACGCGCGCCCGGGCGCTCAGCCGCGCCGCTTGGCGCCGGTCGTATTCCTCCTGGGAGATGGCCCGCTTGTCCAGCAGCCGCTCGGCGCGGCCGGCTTCGGTGCTCGCCAGCTGCAGCTGGCTGCGGGCCTGTGCCAGCTCGGCCTCGGCTGCCTGCACCTGCGCCTGGTAGGGACGCGGGTCGATCTGGAACAGCAGATCCCCGGCCTCCACCATCTCCCCTTCTTCGAAGGCCACCTTGTGGATGTAGCCGCTCACCCGGGGGCGCAGCTCGACGGTTTCGGACGCTTCCACCCGGCCGGTGAAAGTTTCGGTGACGGTCACCGGCTCCACCAGCACGTGGGCCACATCCACTTCCGGCGGCGGCGGGCTCGCCGGCTGGCTCTCGCCATGGGCGTCGCAGCCGGCCAGCAATGCCACGGCAACCAGCGAGACGGCCAGCCCCCAAACCACACGCGTGCTACCGGCGGTTTTTCCACTGGAACTATTCACGACTTGTTGCTCCCGAGGTTCTTGATGACAGTCGGCGTGGGCACATCCCCCTGTCGAACGCGTTCGGCGGGATTCGACAGATGGATGGCTACCTTAGTCGCCCGGGCTTCACGGCCGGTAGCAAATTGCTGCGCAACGATTGCCTGATTCTGTGCGGGACGTCCGGGGCGGCGTTTTCCAGGGGGCCAGGACCAACGGTTGCCACGAGCCAGTGCATCCCGGTGGCAGCACGTTTTTCGGGCACGTGACAAACTGGTTGGTTTATCGCCAGGAGGTCCGATTCTGCAGGGGCCGGGCGTTGTCGGATTGTACGTTTCTGCGCGGTGCTTGCCTTATCCTGCAAGATTGCCTGTAGCTCCCTAGGGAAAAAGGCAACCCTTCTTATACTGCCATCGTTCCCGAGATCCATGATTTCGCCCAGGGAGGGCCTTCATGAGCGCGACGAATCCCTTGCCGGAATTCGAGACTGCCACTTCGACGCACGAGCAGCTCGTCCGCCTGGTGAGCGAGCAGCTGCCGGAGTCGGGCATGATGACGACGTCCATCGAGGGGGTGTACCTGTATCGGTCCGATACCCCGACCCGGTGCGAGTCATCGGTCTATGAGCCGTCGCTCACTTTCGCGATCCAGGGCGCCAAGAGCATCCAGCTCGGCGACCGCGAAATGGTCCACGGGCCGCTGACGTACCTGGCGAGCAGCGTGTCGCTGCCGGTGCTGGGACAGATCGTGGAGGCGACGCCGGAAAAGCCGGCCATGGCCGTCCGGCTTACGGTGGACCCGCAGGAGGTCACGGACCTGGTGCTGGCCTCGGGCGACCGGTTGCCGGCGTTCGACCCGGACGAATCCTGCCCGGACATGGCTTGTGGGCTGTGCTCGGCGCCCATGGACGACGCCATGCAGGTCGCGCTCACCCGCTTGCTGTCGCTGTTGAATACGCCTTCGGACATTCCCGTGCTCGCGCCGCTGGCCCGCCGCGAGATCCTCTATCGGGCATTGATCGGCGAAATCGGACCGCGTATTCGAAAGTTTGCCGCCGTGGATTCCCAGGCCTACCGGATATCCCGGGTGATCGCCACGCTCAAGAATCGCTATGCCCAGCCGCTGCGCATCAGCGACCTGGCCGGCGAGGCGAACATGAGCGAATCCACCCTGTTCCACAGCTTCAAGCAGGTCACGCGCATGTCGCCCCTGCAGTTCCAGAAGAAGCTGCGCCTGCACGAGGCGCGTCGCCTGATGCTCGCCGAGGGGCTCGAGGCGGCTGCCGCCAGTTACCGGGTGGGCTATGAAAGTCCTTCCCAGTTCAGCCGGGAGTACCGCCGCCTGTTCGGTGCGCCGCCCCGGGCGGATGTGACCAAGCTGCGCGGCGGCGCCGAGCCGGCGGGAGCCTGATCCGGCGCTGGCGACGCCCGCGCGATGTCGGGTTGCGATACAAGGGGAAGCCCGTGACCACCCGAATTGCTCTGTTACGGGGTATTAACGTCGGCGGACGCCGGAAAATCACGATGTCCGATCTTCGTGGGCTCGCCGCCGAGCTCGGTCTCGAGGCGCCAAAGACGCTGCTGCAGACGGGTAACCTCGTCTTCGGCGGCGCCGGGCGCAGCGACTCCGAGCTCGAGACCCTGCTGGAAACCGAGCTGATCGACCGGTTTGGGCTGCATACCGACGTTTTCGTCCGGTCGCGGGAACAATGGATGGATGTCCTTGCCGGCAATCCGTTTCAGCAAGAGGCGATCAACAGCCCCTCCCGGCTTGTCGTCATGGTCCTCGGCGGCGAGCCGTCGCAAGCGGCGGTGGATACTCTCCGCGCCTCCATCAGTGGGCCGGAACTGGTCCAGACGGTAGGACGACAACTCTACGTCAGCTATCCCGCCGGAATCGGCCGCTCCAAAGTGACCACCGCCTCGATCGAATCCCATCTCGGTTTACGCGGAACCGGCCGGAACTGGAATACGGCCCTCAAGCTCGCCGGGATGGCGGGCGACCGCTAGGGTAGCCAAGCGGGCCACTAGCGGCCCGCGAGACGCGTACTCACGAAGACCGCGGCTGCCCCCGCCGCCGTGGCCAGGCTGAAGGCGAAGGCGGCGGTACCCGCCGGCAGCCCGGCAACGTCGATCAGGTAGCCGGCACACACGGGCAACAGACCGGCCGGAATGTAGCCGCCGATGTTGAGAACGGCATTGGCTTCCGCACGGCGGTCAGCGGGCACGTGAAGCCCGATGAGCGTCAGCCCGCCCAGCTGGCCCAGCCCCTGACCGGCGCCGGCGAGCACCGCGGCGAGGACGAGCAGCAACGCGACCGAGGCGTTGATGGCGGCCACCAGGCCGGCCATTGAGAGCATCGTAGCGGCGCAGCCGAGGCGGAAGATGGTTCGGGGTGGCAACCCCTTGAGCGCGAATTGAACGCCGGTTGCAGTGGCGAACATTACGCATGCGGTGAGACCCGCCACGAGCGGGCTGTCCACCATCAAGAGCTCCGCCAGCAGCGACGGCCCCAGCGACAGAACAAAGGATGTCGCCGTAATTCCCGGGGCAAATACCGCTACGCCGGCGCCGACGTGCAGGCGGTTCGCCGCGGGTATCCCCGGCAGGCGCAGACGCCAGTGCCGGCGCGGTCGAGCGGGCGCGCTCCCGCCCGGCAGGGACAGCGCCACGACGAGTGCGCTTGCCAGCACGAGGAATTCGACCGAGAACACCGGCACGACCGGATCGTCCAGGCCTTCGGCCATGGCTCCGGCCAGCAATGGCCCCAGGCCCGCGCCGAGCACCATGGACACGGATGCGGCGAGTGCCGCCTGCCGCTTGCGCTCGGGGCCGCCGACGTCGGCGACGGAGGCCATGCCCGCAGAGACGGCGACACCGACCGCAGCCCCTGACAGCAGGCGCGCCGTGATGAGTGCGGTCACCGACGAAGCGGTGGCGAACAGGGCACAGGCCGCCAGAGCCGCGCCAATGCCGGGAATCAGTACGGGCTTGCGGCCGAACCGGTCGGAGAGCTGACCGGCGACGAGCAGCGCGGCGAGAAGCCCGACCATGTAGGCCGAGAACACCGCCGTCAGGGTACCCGCCGAAAAGCCTATCTCGCGTTGCCAGTGTACATACAGCGGTGTGGCCGTGTTGGAGAGCATGAATACGGCCGAGACCATCCAGGCCGTTACCCATAGACGCCAGGGAGGCGACGCGCCGACTGGCGCAACGTCCGGCTCATTCGCCGTTTGGCTGCAGTCTGTCATGGAGGACGCTCCGTGCCGGTCTGTATCAGTTCGAATTTTATCGAACTTAGCACGGTTCGAAAAAAGTCGTAAAGCGATGCTATAGTGCGCTCATGACGTACAGGTACGGCACGCAGCAACACACGGCACCGGCTGATCTGCCTGCGCCGTTGCCCGAGCCTCCCGTCGAGGCGCTCAGGCTGGAACGGGTTCTGGGGGCGTTGGCGGATTCGCTTCGTCTGACGATCGTGCGCAAGCTCCTGCTGGAGGCGGAGGAATACGATCACCCCTGCAGCTGGTTCGGCTTCGACCGGCCGAAGTCGTCGTTGAGTTACCATTTCAAGGCGCTGCGGGAGGCGGGTGTCCTCCGCCAACGCCAGTACGGCCTCGAGCGCCGCAGTCGGGTGCGCGCGGAGGACCTCGATCAGCGCTTCCCGGGTCTGCTCGATCTGGTCGTCGACTGGCGCCCGCCGGAGACGGAATGATTCGTTGCCGGGCAGGTGCCATTTCCGGGCGGCGGGGGCTGACGAACGCGACGGTGCTTGAATTCAAGCGGAGAACGCAGCAGCAAACCAGGAGGCCTGTATGCTGACGTACGCGCGCACCATGGCGAGCTATAACCGCTGGATGAACGAGCGCGTGTACGACGCGGCGGCCTCGCTCGAGGACGCCACGCGCAAGCGCGACGTGGGCGCGTTCTTCAAGTCCATCCACGGCACGCTCAACCACCTGCTGCTCGCCGATCGGCTGTGGATGGGGCGATTCACCGGCGAGCCCTACACCATCGAGTCGCTGGACCAGGAGCTCTACCCGGATTTCGCCACATTGCGCGGCGAGCGTGAGCGCGAGGATGAGCGGATCATCGAGTGGATGGCGGGCCTGACGCCGGAGGATCTCGAAGGCGAGCTCACCTACACAAGCGCGGTGAACCCACGCCCGCGGCGGTACCCGCTATGGTTCGCCATTTCCCACTTCTTCAACCACCAGACCCATCACCGCGGGCAGGTGACCACGCTGCTCACCCAGCACGGGCTCGATCCGGGCGTCACCGATCTCATCTGGCTGCCCGAGTACAACGCCGGGGCGTGAGCACGGGCCGATAGGGCTACGGAGCGGCGTTCTCCACCGCCGTACGCAGCAGCGTCGCCTGCTCTCGCAGGTAGTCCCACAGCCGGTTCGCAACCGGACCGTGCGGCCGGTCCCGACGCCGCGCCGCGACCAGCGCCTCCACGTGCCCCGGCAGGTATTGGCCGGCGATGGAAAGCAGGCGCCCTTCGCGCAATTCCTGTTCGATCAGGAATCGGGGCACGTGCCCCCAGGCCATGCCCTGCAGGACAATTTCCTTCTTGATCAGTTGGTCATACACGGTGCACTGGTGTGCGCCCTCGACCAGCAAGTGGTCGCGGGCTTCCGGTTCGCGGGCGGTGTCGCTCAATACGCATTGGGTGAATTCGCGCATTTGCTCGGGCGTAATGGCGCGGGATATCGGAAACGGGAGAAACCCCGGCGCGACCACGGGGACGAAAGGTACCTCGCACAGGTCCACCCATTCGAGGCGGGGATCGCCCTTGTCGACGCGGTGAAGGATCAAATCGGCGTCATCCTCGAAAAGCCGCTCCCAGGGCCCCGTAACGGATTCGCAATGCAGGTGCAGCCGGGTGTCGGGGCAGTCCGCGAAGAAGCGGCTGAGCAGACCCAGCACCTGCGGCCGCGGGCACAGGTCGCCGATCACCACGCGCAGCTCGCTTTCCTCGCCCATCGCCAGTTGGGCGGCGTGGACACGCAGGCGTTCCAGCTCATGGAGCAACGGCTGTGAGCGGCGGTGGAATGAACGGCCCGCGTCGGTCGGCCGGACCCGGTAGCCGCTGCGATCCAGCAGGCTGACGCCGAGCCGTTGTTCGAGCTTCCCCACGGCGGCGAACACCGCGGGGTGGGATCGATGCATGGCCGTGGCCGCGGCCTGGAAGCTACCGGTTTTGACCACGGCATCGAAGCACTGCAGATCGTGCAGGGTGAATGCACTCATGTCAGTTTTTCCTACAGAGATTGTGCAATTTTTTAAATAGATTACTAAAAAGCGCGCCCCTACGATCAGCTCTCGACCGACGCGGTTTCGGCTCGCCCGCCCGGGCGACCGGCTCGATACCACCGCGAAGTGTCCGCCGTTATCGGACTTCAGAAGGAGCGTCTCGAATGGAAGGTCTTTCCTGCTTTACGACCGGCGACGGTTGCCGGATCGCCTATCGGTTCGACGGAGACGTCGGCAAACCGGTTCTGGTCCTGTCCAACTCGATCGCGACCACGCTGCACATGTGGGATACGCAGATCGACGATCTGGTCAAGCATTTCCGGGTGCTGCGCTACGACACCCGGGGACACGGCGCGTCAGATGTCCCGCCAGGAGCGTACTCGATGGACCGGCTGGGCCGGGATGTCATCGAGATGCTCGACGCGTTGGATATCGATCGAGCGCATTTCTGCGGGCTGTCACTCGGGGGCTTTATCGGCCAGTGGTTGGGCATTCACGCGCCCGATCGGATCAACCGCCTGATTCTGTGCAATACGTCGGCGTATCTGGGGCCGGCCGATCAGTGGGACGAGCAGATCCGCGCCGTGCGGCAGGTCGAGGACATGTCGGAAATCGCCAGCATGTTCCTGGGCAACTGGCTGCCACCGCGGTTGCTGGACGAGGAGAACGCCACCCGGGAGTCGCTCCGCGCCATGGTCCTCGCCACAAGCCCCGAGGGGCTCGCGGGAAGCTTTGCGGCCGTGCGCGATACGGACCTGCGCCGGACCATAGCGCTCATTGCCCGTCCGACGCTCGTGATCGCCGGTCAGTACGATACGGTGACGCTCGCCAGTCACGGCGAGCAGATCGCGGAAACGGTGCCGGGGTCGAAAATCGTCGTCCTACCGGCGGTGCACCTGTCGAATATCGAGTATCCCGCCGAGTTTCTGGACGCGGTGCTGGACTTTCTGCCCGAACAGTGAGCGGTCGAGGACGAGCCGGGGGCGCAGCCTTGTAGACAAGCCCGATGAAGACCGCGGGGCTCCCCCCAATCCTGCTTGGGGGCCCTCGGCGTCGACGGTGGTTCGTCTGGGCTGCGACCGCCGTGTTCGGTTGTCATGTACGTAGCGCCTGGGCGTGGTTGGCGGATGGTGCCGAATCTTCCGCTTGACGCATCAGCCTCTTGGCCAGTTCGCGCACCTCGGCGCGTAGCTCGTCCGACCGGCGAATGTGAAAGGGGAAAGGCAGCCGCGCGAGCTGCCTTGCAAACCACCGGGGGCTGTCGGTTCCCGTCTGCAGCGTCACCCCGTGTTCCGCCGGGACCAGAAAACCGATGCCGTCTCCAAGCTCCGCCGCGGCGGTTTCCATGTCGGTGTTCAGCCATACCTCGACGGGCATGGCGCGGGGCAGACCCGCGATGCTGCGGGAGAGATGGGCGGCAGCGTCGAAAATCACCGGTTTCCGGAAGGTGGTGTCGAGTACGGAGAGGGTTTCGAGCCGATCGAGGCGGAAGGTGCGCAGGTCGTGCCGCCGGTGACACCAGCCGGTCACGTACCACCGACCCCGGCGGTACACCAACCCGTACGGATCGACGTCGCGTTGCGAGTCGTGCCCCGTGTCATCGCGGTAGCCGAGATGCACGCGCCGCCCGTCCTGGGTAGCGGCGGCGAGGGTCATCAAGGTCTCCCCACTGGTTCCGGTGCGTGCCGCCGAAGGCCCGTGCAGTCGGGTGGTCTCACTCAGTCCTCGCGCGCGCTGCCTGAGGGTCGCCGGCATCACCCGCTCCAGCTTCGCGCGGGCGCTCTGCGTGGCTGGAACCGACTCATTGAAGCCCATATCCGGCGCTGCCAGCAGCCCCAGGAAGATCGCCAGGGTCTCTTCGTGAGTGAACATCATCGGAGGCAACTTGAAGCCTGGCACCAGCATGTAGCCGCCGTGGCGTCCGCGCTCCGCGGTCACGGGAATTCCGAGGTCTTCCAGTGTGCGGACGTAGCGGCGCAGCGTGCGGCCGTCCACTTCCAGCCGCTGTGCCAGCTCCCGTCCGGACATGCGCCGGTGAGTCTGGAGTAGCTCCAGCAACGCCAGCACCCGGGTCGTGGGCTTGGACATGGGCGATCGTTCGTGTCGGATTTATTAGGACCAAATATAACCTATTTCCGCTCTACGCTGCTCCCACGCTCGCCGCAAGGGTGCGGCGGCGGTTCCGGAAGCCAATTAAGAGGAGCGAAAGCAATGGAGTCCGTACTGTTCTATGGCGCGCCGCAAGGTTGTTCGTTCGGGTCGATCGTCGCGCTGGAGTGGCTGGGACGGCCGTACCGTCTCTGCCGAATCGAAATGCTCGAGACCCCGTGGGATCCGCTTTATGCCCAGGTCAATCCGCTGTTCAAGACGCCCGCGCTGCTGACCGAAGAGGGGGATCTCCTGACCGAGAGCCTGGCGATTGTGCTGCACCTCGCCGGCCGAGACGCGGGTTCCGATCTGTCTCCCCCTCAGGGCACGCCAGCCTTCGATCGCCTGACCCGCATGCTCGCCTATCTGAATACCGACTTCTTCTCCGCTTTTGCGCCGTTGTGGAAGCTCTACGAGACGGAGGGGCTTAACGACGCGGAGCAGGAGCTGCTGCGGAAGTTGGGGCGCGAGAATGTGAACAAGGGCTGCGCACATCTCGATGCGCTGCTGGCCGGCCGGGAGTGGCTGCTCGGCGATGACCGCCCCAGCCTGGCGGATGCGTACGTCAGCGGAATCGGGCGCTGGGTCGAGTACCACCGGGTGCTGGAGACGGCGCACGATTACCCGAATCTGGCTCGATACCTTGGCAGGCTCAGGAATGATCCGGCGGTCGGGTTCGCCGAGTCCATTGAGCGTGGCGAAGCGGCTACCGGCGGCGGCCTTTTCCAGGGTCACGTTACGTTGCAGCAGTTGCGGTCACGTCTCGCCGCCTGACGCGGTCGGAGTCACGGGAACCGGAGCGCGCCGCTCGTCGGCGCGCTTCGTGCCGGCGCCGAGTGGCCGCCGGACGAAGCGGAGGCCGCGGTACGAGGCATCGGCATGCGGCGGGGCGGCTGCTACATCCGGCGGAAGCGCTCCGCGTAGGAGCGGTTGACCGTGAGCGTCCTGTCATCGCCCTTGAGGCGCGGGTTGTAGCGCCCGCGGAAATCGCGGGAGACCGACGCCACGGCGCTGCGGCCGTCATGAGCGACCGTGGCGACGGTCAGTGTCGGCCACATTGCGCGCGGGGCGACGGCACAGGTCGTCCGATGGGGAGGAGGCTACGCCGGCAGGTGAGGCGGTGAGACGCGTTTGCGATGGATTGCGCGTGCGGCGGGATGCATTGACCAGGGGACGGCCTGTACGCCGCGTGTGCTCAGGCGGCGCGGCGCAACGTCAGGTTGATGCGGCATTCACCGAGGCGCGGATGGTGGCC
>CAZHBN010000153.1:0-9368 GCA_964530405.1 uncultured Ectothiorhodospiraceae bacterium | reverse complement strand
ACCAATCGGGAGTAACGAGTCATGGCACGCTTTTTCCGCCGCAGGAAGTACTGCCGCTTCACCGCCGAGGGCGTGAAGGAAATCGACTACAAGGACATCAACACCCTCAAGAACTACATCACCGAGACGGGCAAGATCGTGCCGAGCCGTATCACCGGCACGAGCGCCCGGTACCAGCGTCAGCTCTCGCGGGCGATCAAGCGCGCGCGCTACCTGGCGCTGCTGCCTTACACCGACCGCCACTAAGACCGGAAGGCGGGCGGATGCGGGCGCTGGCGGCTTTCGTGATGCGCGGCCGGCTGGCCGCCATGGCGGTGGCCGCCGTCGCGGCGATGATTCCGCTGTTGCTGTGGGTGAGTGGTGCGGTCATCGCACTGGTCACCCTACGGCGTGGCGTGGCCGAGGGGCTGCTCGTCACCGCCGGGGCGACCGCCGCGCTCGGGCTCGCCTCGCAGGCGAGCGTGGGTACACCGCTTCCGGCCCTGCAGGCACCGATCCAGGTCTGGCTGCCCGTGGTGGCAGTGGCCATCTGCCTGCGGGTCACGGTGTCCCTGCCGCGGGCGCTGGAGCTGGCGGCCGGCCTGGCCGGTTTCGCGGTGGTGGCGTTCCACGCGGCAGTCGGCGACGCCGTTGCCTATTGGCGCGAGGTGCTCGAACAGGGGGCGAAGCTGTTCGCCGACCCGGCCACGGGGGAGGCGTTGCAGATTCCCGTCGGCGATATCGCACCGCTGTTGACGGGCCTGTGGTTCGGTAACCTGCTCCTGCTCGGCGTGGCGAGCCTTTTGCTCGGCCGCTGGTGGCAGGCGTTGTTGTATAATCCGGGCGGTTTCCGCACGGAATTCCACGGCCTGCACTTCACCCGGGGCTTCGCCCTGGTGGCACTCGGCCTGCTCGCTGCGGCCGCGTTCACAGGACCCGGTGTCATCAACGACGTCGCCCTCGTCGTGAGCACGGTCTTCGTGCTGCAGGCACTTGCCGTGGCGCATGCAGTGGCCGGTCGCCGGGGTGTCAGCGCTGCGTGGCTCGTGCCGGTGTACGTGCTGCTGCCGCCGCTTGCCCGCATCTACGCCTTGGTGGGCATGCTCGATGTGTTCGTCGATCTGCGGGGACGTCTCGCGGGACCGGCGGACCGGGCGTGACCCGATGCGTTCTCGGGACTGACGAATCAGATTGGGGATTACGATGGAAGTCATTCTGCTGGAAAAGGTCGATAACCTGGGCGATCTCGGCGATCGCGTGAAGGTGCGCGCCGGCTACGGCCGCAACTACCTGCTGCCGCAGGGCAAGGCCAAGATGGCCACCGCGGAGAATATCCGTTACTTCGAGGAGCGCCGGGCCGAGCTCGAGCGCCAGGCCGCGGAGCGTCTGTCCGCCGCGCAGCAGCGTGCCGCGCAGCTCGAGGGCCTGACGGTGACCATCAAGGCGCGGGCCGGCGACGAGGGCAAGCTCTTCGGCTCCGTGGGCACCCAGGACATCGCCGATGCCATCACGGCTGCCGGCGTCGAGGTGGCGCGCAACGAGGTCCGCCTGCCCGAGGGGCCCATGCGCCTGACCGGCGAGTACGAGGTGGAGCTGCACCTCTACACCGACGTGGATACCACCGTGACGGTGGTGGTCGAAGGCGAGTAACCTTGACCTGACTCGCCCGTGACGGCCGGGCTCTGCCCGGCCGTTCGCCGTTGAACCGTGACCCCGAGAGCTGGGGGCCGGAGGGGGTTCATGGCCGACGCGCGCGCGGCACTGAGCGAGACCGAAGCGCTCAAGGTTCCGCCACATTCCATCGAAGCCGAGCAGGCCGTGCTCGGCGGCCTGATGGTCGACAACGGCGCCTGGGACCAGGTCGCCGACCGGGTGGGCGAAGCGGATTTCTACCGCCGCGACCACCGGCTGATATTCCGTGCCATGGAGACGCTCGCCGAGAGCGGGCAGCCCATGGACGCCGTCACGCTCTCCGAGTGGCTGAAAAGCAACAGCCAGCTCGAGGACGCCGGCGGACTGCCTTACCTGGGCGCCCTCGCCAAGGATACCCCCAGCTCCGCGAATATCCGCGCCTACGCGGACATCGTCCGCGAGAAGTCCGTCCTGCGCCAGCTCGTCGAGGCGGGCACCGCGGTGGCGAGTGCCGGCTACACGCCGGAAGGCCGCACCAGCGACGAGCTCCTCGACTACGCCGAGCGCACGATCTTCGAGATCGCCGAGCAGTCCGGGCGCCACCGCAAGGGCTTCGTCGGCGTGCGCGACATCCTCCCGGACGTCGTCGACCGCATCGACACCCTCTACCACCAGGACGGCGACGTCACCGGCCTCGCCACCGGCTTCAACGACATCGACCGCATGACCACGGGCCTGCATAACGGTGATATGGTCATCGTCGCGGGCAGGCCGTCGATGGGCAAGTGCGTCGTCGAGGGCAGCCGCGTCCTCGATCCGCAGACGGGCGAGCTCGTGCCCATCGAGACCATCGTCCGGCGCCGGGAAGGTCGCCTGCTGACGCTGGACGAGGGGCTTCGGCTTCGCGGGGCGGCCCCCAGCGCCTATGTGGACGACGGGTTCAAGCCCACGTATCGCGTCACGACGGCACTGGGGCGCACCATCGAGACCACGCTCACGCATCCCTACCTGACGGGGGACGGGTGGAAGCCGCTGTCTGAGATCGGCGAGGGCGAACGCATCGGCGTGCCCCGGGAGCTGGCGGTCTTCGGCGACGAGCGTATGCCGGAGCACGAGGTCAAGCTGCTGGCGTACTTTATCGCCGACGGTGCGACGACCCAGACCAACCCGGCGTTCACCAACGCCAATCCGCGTCTCCGGGAGGACTTCGAGCGGTCGGTGAAAGGCTTCCACGGTGTGACGTGCCGTACCGTGACCTCTGGTGCGAGGACGCCGTCGGTGCGTGTGCTCGCGGATGGGGCCAGCATCGCAGCGGCCAGGCGTGAATTCTCCGAGCGTCTGCGTGGACTCATGCAGCGTGCCGGAATCACCGCTCGGCGGCTGGCCGAAATGGTGGGGGTCGTCCCCGCGACGGTGACCTACTGGCTGCAGTGCAGGAACCTGCCGGGGGAAGCCACCTTCGCCTCCGTGGCGACGGCGCTCGACGTCCCCGAGGGGGAGCTGCTCGCCGCGGGGCGCGCCGGCGCCGGCAAGAACGGTAAGAACCGCGTCTCCCTGTGGCTGGGAGACCACGGACTGAGTGGTAAGACTGCGCTGCAGAAACGGATTCCGGCCGCGGTCTTCCAGCTGCCCAGGGCGTCGCTCGCGCTGTTCCTGAATCGCCTGTTCGCTTGTGACGGCAGCCTGTTCGTTCAGAACGAGCGGCAATGCCTGCTCTCTTATGCCACGTCATCGCAGGAGCTGGCCAGGGATGTGCAGCATCTACTCCTCCGATTTGGCGTCCTGGCCCGGCTGCGCCGCAAGGCCATCAAGTATGGCGATGACGTGCGCGAGGCGTGGGAGCTGGTCGTTAGCCACCGGGGCAGTCTCTGGCGTTTCATCGAGGAAGTCGGAATCTTCGGCAAGGAGGACCGGCTCGCGCGCGCCCGGTCGCTGTTGGCCGCCACGAGGGTGCACAGCAATACCGACTCGCTACCGGAGTCCGTCTGTGATTACGTGATCAAGCGCAAGGGCGAGCGCAGCTGGCGGGCGATCTACGCGGCAAAGAATCGGGCGCTGCCCCACGGCTTCAATGCCCATACGTCTGCCGGGAGCCGGCGACTGCTGTCCCGTTCCAGGGCGCTGGAGCTGGCTGATCTGCTCGATGACGAATACCTGGCGCGCCTGGGCGGCAGCGATCTTTACTGGGACACGGTCGTCTCCATCGAATATACCGGTATCAAGCGGGTCTATGACCTGACCGTGCCGGAGACCCACAGCTTCGTGGCCGAGGACATTCTGGTCCACAACACCACCTTCGCCATGAACATCGCCGAGAATGCCGCCATGAAGGGCGATACGCCGGTGGCGGTGTTCAGCATGGAGATGCCCGGCGAGGCGCTTGCGATGCGCATGCTCTCCTCGCTGGGGCGGGTGGAGCTGCAGAAGATCCGCTCCGGCCGTCTGGAAGACGACGACTGGCCCCGGCTCACCAGCACGATGAACCTGCTTTCCCAGGCGAAGCTCTTCATCGACGACACGCCCGGGCTCTCGCCCACGGAGATGCGCGCCCGCGCCCGGCGGCTCAAACGCGAGCACGGCCTTGGCCTCATCCTCATCGACTACCTCCAGCTCATGCAGCTGCCGGGCTCCAAGGAGAACCGCGCCCAGGAGGTCTCGGAGATCTCCCGCGCGCTGAAGAGCATGGCCAAGGAGCTGGACGTGCCCGTGATCGCGCTCTCCCAGCTCAACCGCAGCCTGGAGCAGCGCCCGAACAAGCGCCCGGTGATGTCCGATCTACGTGAATCCGGAGCGATAGAACAGGATGCTGACGTGATCATCTTCCTTTATCGCGATGAGGTATATAACGAGGACAGCCCCGACAAAGGCGTCGCGGAGATCATCATCGGCAAGCAGCGTAACGGCCCGGTGGGCACCGTGCGCCTCACCTTCATGGGGCAGTTCACGCGCTTCGAGAACTACATCGACAACGTCTACGGCGGTGAGGCCTGGACGTGAACCGCATCGCCCGCGCCACGGTCCACCTGGACGCGCTACGCCACAACCTGGGCGTGGTGCGCTCCTACGCGGCCGGCGGCGCGCGGGCGATGGCGGTGCTCAAGGCCGACGGCTACGGCCACGGCCTCACCCGGGCGGCCGGTGCGCTCGCCGAGGCCGACGCCTTCGCGGTGAGCTGCCTCGCCGAGGCGCTGCCGCTGCGCGCCGCCGGCCACCGCCACCGCATCGTGCTGCTGGAGGGCTTCTTCGGCGCCGAGGAGATACCGGTGTTCCGGCGCGAAGGGCTGGATGCGGTGATCCACTCGCCGTGGCAGATCGACTGCCTGGAGCGAGCCCCGGTGGGCGATCCCATCGACGTGTGGATCAAGGTGGACACCGGGATGCACCGCCTCGGCTTCCGGCCGGAGGACGCCCGCGCGGCCCACGAGCGACTGCGCCGCTGCGGGGGCGTCGGCACCATCCGCTGGATGACCCATCTCGCCTGCGCGGACGACCGTGACGACCCCACAACCACCGCCCAGCGCCATACCTTCGAGGAAGCCCGCGCCGGGCTAGCCGGCGAGACCACGCTGGCCAACTCCGCCGGCACCCTGGGCTGGCCCAGCGTGCACGGCGACTGGGTTCGCCCCGGGGTGTGCCTCTACGGCGTCTCGCCGTTCATCGACGGCGGCGAGCGCCCGCCGCTGCGCCCAGGCATGACCGTGGAAGCCCGGCTCATCGCCATCAACTACCACCGCGAGGGCGATCGCATCGGCTATGGCGGGGCGTTCGTCTGCCCCGAGGACATGCCCGTGGGTGTAGTCTCCATCGGCTACGGTGACGGCTACCCGCGCCACGCCCCCAACGGTACGCCGGTGCTGGTGCGCGGGCAGACAACCGGGCTCACCGGGCGCGTGTCCATGGACATGCTCTGCGTGGACCTGCGCCCCGTGCCGGACGCCGCCATCGGCGACCGCGTGGTGCTCTGGGGGGAAGGCCTGCCGGTGGAGACCATCGCTGCGCACTGCGAGACCATCGCCTACGAGCTCGTCTGCCAGCTCACCTCGCGGGTGTCGTTCGTCTACGCGGACTGACGCCGAAACAGCCGCCGGGAACAGGGAGCCCCCATGGCGAAGGCAGCCAAGACCCGAACCGTCTACGTGTGTGCCGCCTGCGGCGGAGAGACGCCCAAGTGGGCAGGCCAGTGTCCGGACTGCGGTGCCTGGAACACGCTGGAGGAACAGGTTCAGGCGAGCGCACCCACGCCCGCTGCCCGCGGCCGGAGCCGCGGCCAGTACGCCGGCGACCAGGGGGTGCGGGCGCTTGCCGACGTGCCCACCGACGAGGAGACACGTTTTTCCACCGGCATCGGCGAGCTTGACCGCGTGCTCGGCGGCGGGCTGGTGCAGGGTGGGGTGATCCTGGTGGGCGGCGACCCGGGCATCGGCAAGTCCACCCTGCTGCTCGAGACCGCCGCACGCCTGCCGGCATCCCACAGCGCGTTCTATGTCACCGGTGAGGAATCCCTGCGTCAGGTGGGCCTGCGCGCGAGCCGCCTCAACGTCTCCGCCGAGGGCCTACGCCTGCTCGCGGAGACGTCCGTGGAGGCGATCCTGGACGCTGCCGCCGCGGAGCGCCCCGGCGTCATGGTCATCGACTCCATCCAGACCCTGCACACCGAAGCGCTGGGCTCCGCGCCGGGCTCGGTGGCCCAGGTGCGCGAGTGCTCCGCACAGCTCGTGCGTTTCGCCAAGCAGACCGGCACCGTGCTCTTCCTCGTCGGCCACGTCACCAAGGACGGCCAGCTCGCCGGCCCGCGGGTGCTCGAACACATGGTCGACACCGTGCTCTACTTCGAGAGCGATTCCGGCAGCCGTTACCGTCTGCTGCGGGCGGTGAAGAACCGCTTCGGTGCTGCCAACGAGCTGGGCGTATTCGCCATGCTCGACACCGGCCTGCACGAGGTGAAAAACCCCTCCGCCATTTTCCTCTCCCGCCACGAGGAAGCGGTGCCCGGCAGCATTGTCATGGTCACCCGCGAGGGGACCCGGCCGTTGCTGGTGGAAGTCCAGGCCCTGGTCTCCGAGAGCCCCCTGTCCAACCCCCGGCGCGTCGCCCTCGGCCTCGACGGCAATCGCCTCGCCATGCTGCTCGCCGTGCTTCACCGCCACGGCGGCGTGAGCACCTTCGGCGAGGACGTGTTCCTCAACGTCGTCGGCGGCGTGCGCGTCACCGAGACCGCGAGCGATCTCCCGGGCCTCATGGCCGTGCTCTCCAGCCTCCGTGACCGCCCGGTGCCCCAGGAATGGGTGATGTTCGGCGAGGTGGGCCTCGCGGGCGAAATCCGCCCCGTGCCCAACGGCCCTGAACGCCTCACCGAGGCCGCCAAGCACGGCTTTCACCGCGCCCTGGTGCCGGCGAAGAACCTCCCCCCCAAGAGTCAGCGGCCCTCGGAGCTGGAGATCGTGCCGGTGACACGGCTGGATCAGGCCATGGACGCCTTGTTCTGAAGTAAACCGGGCGGCAATGGCCGCTTGGCCGTGACGGAATCGCGGGTATAGCCGACAGGGCCGCCCGCAGGCGGCCCCTGCCGGCGCTTCGCGTCAGAAGCTCAGGAATGCGCCCACGTTGATGTTGGAGCTGGTGTAGTCGTCGCCCGCCTGGTTTTCCGAGGTGGCGTCCGAGTACTCTGCCAGGAACGTCAGGTTGTCCGTGAAATCATGGTAGACGCCGACGGTGTACTTGCGGTTTTCCGCCACCAGCGTTCCCGGGTCGCCGGGGTTGGCGTCCAGCCGGCTGACACCGTAGTTCACACCGAGCTTGGTGCGCCCGATGGCGTAGGTGCCCTGGAGCAGCAGACCGTCGGAATCCCGGGCCTCGCCCCTGGCGTCGTAGGCGTCGAAGAACAGTGCCGTGTTGCCCATGCCCTCGGCCGTGTAATACGACCCCAGGAAGCTGAAATTCGCCACATTGATCATGGCGTTGAAGTCCACGCCCCAGCTGTCGCCGTCCTGGTTCCGGGTGCCGGAAAGGCCGGTGTGCTCCTGGGTGATGCCGTTCATCGACACGAAGCCGGTGACGGGGGCAGCGTCGATGTCGTAACGCACCGAGCCGTGGAAACCGGGCTGGCTCTTCTTGCTCGCCACGGATTCCGCGCTGAGGGTGGAGAAATTCACGGCGTCCAGGGGCTGGTAGATGCCCGCTTTGACCGTGAACCCGGAGAAGCTGGGCGTGATGTAGGTGATCTGGCTCAGGGTGTCCGTGTAAATGTAACCGTAGCCGATGGAGCCCAGCGTCGTGTTGTTCGGCGTGGGCGCCTGGAAGCCCTGCACGCCGACCCCGGGCAGGGTCATATCGTTGATGATGGCGTCATAGCCGAACAGACCGAAATCCCGGCCCATCTTCACGGTGCCGAAGTCGTCATTGGCGAACTGCAGGTAGACCTGGCGGGTATCGATGGACGCCGACTGCAGCCCCTGTGTCTGCCCTGGGTCGAGATTGGGATCGCTATTGCTCACGATCCCCGGATAGAACCCGAACACGGCGTTCAGATCCCACGGTCGCCCGTTCCAGTCCTTTTGCGTAGTGCCCAGGTTGAACACCAGGGCCGCCGGCAACAGGCCGGTGGATACGCCGGACACCCGATCGTCGCCTCCGCCGAGATTGTCCTCGTCACCGAACAGCGGGCAGGTCACACCCCCCAGCACCGTGGCGTCGCTGCTCTCGCCGCAGCTATTGTTGATGGCGTGGACGTTCACGTTGCCATTGATGTTCAGGCGCCAATCTCCCTGGGTCAGCTCGATGGCGGAGGCCGTGCCTGAGCCGATACACAGGGTCGAAGCCGCCGCAAGCACGGCGATATTGCGATATCGCATGCGTCTCTCCTCACTCTTGTAATGGGTCTTATTGGGCGACGCGGGACTCGCCCGGGCCGCCGAGTCGCGCGCCGGAGCCCGGCGCGGCCGGCTGGGTGCAAGAGTGGTGCCGTAGCGTCAAGGCGGCGGAACGCGGCGATTGGCGGGGGATCGGCTACACGCGACCCATGATGGGGAGCGTTCGTTGTGCCATCGGGGCACGGAATGTGCCGGACGCACCCATGCGTTTGTAACATTTACGTTACGGCAGCTGTGACCGCGCCAAGGGCGAGCACATGATCCGCGCCCCCCGCCATCGACGGCGTAGCCCTCAGGGTCGGTGAGTAGCACGGAGTAACCCGAGCCCGAGATCCGGTTAGAGGCCCTCCATCTCCGCCTGGGCGATTTGGTAGAGCCCACATGCGTTTCCCGGCGCCGTTTGAGCTGGGCGTTTTCCAGCACGATCTCGACCCCGCCATGGCCCGTATCCAGACCGTACTCGGAAAACGATCGTCGCCACGACATGGCGATTCATCGTTCCTCGGGCCTGGTGGGCATGTGCCCCGGGCTCGCAGCGCCCATGGCGGCGGGTTTCGTGCTGATCGCTCTTGTTATTTCAGCCGGTGGGATCAGCGCTCACGCTGGCTATCTCAATTTTTGATCGATGCGGCCTGGCGTGCGGAACAGGGTGTATCGATCCCGGCGCACTGCGACTGCCGGGGGGCCGGCGTTAAGGCGCCGCGCGAGGCGTTCGCGCGCGTTAGCGCGCGCTCCCGGCACGAGGGGCTGCGCGGACCGCTGGCGCGGGATCACAGACGTGGCGGGACCTAGCTCGGCAGCGCCGCGTCGGCTGGGTCCCGGGGTGTCGGCCACCGTTCGCCCGCGGGTACAGTGTTTGCAATGGCCTGGATCGGCGTCCGGGGGAGG
>CAZHBN010000152.1:0-9560 GCA_964530405.1 uncultured Ectothiorhodospiraceae bacterium | reverse complement strand
AGACCAGGCCGACCGCTTCCCAGCCGAAGAACAGCTGCAGGAAGTTGTTCGCCATCACCAGCATCAGCATGGAGAAGGTGAACAGGTTGATATAGCTGAAGAAGCGCTGGTAGCTCGCACGCCCGGCACCGCTTGCCTCGGGCCAGTTGTGCTCGTCATCGGCCATGTAGCCGATGGTGTAGATATGGACCATGAGCGAGACGAAGGTCACCACGACCATCATCATCGCGGTGAGCCGGTCGATGAGCACGCCCACCTCGAGCGTGAGGCCGTCGATGGCCGCCCAGGTATAGAGCGCCCCGTCGAACGGCGCCACCGAGCCGGTGAGCAGGCCGAAAAGCGTCACGAAGGACAGCAGACAGGACAGCCCCACCGCGGCGATTGTCACCCGGTGGGCGCCGGTGCGTCCGATGCGTTGACCAAACAGGCCGGCGATCGCGGCACCGATCAGCGGTGCCAGGATGATGGCGATATATACGGTCTGCATGCGCTCAGCCCTTCATGCTGTCCAGGTCGCCCACATTGATCGTGTCGCGGTTGCGGAAAAGCACCACGAGGATGGCCAGGCCGATGGCCGATTCCGCCGCAGCCACGGTGAGGATGAAGAACACGAATACCTGTCCGTGAATGTCACCGAGAGCGCTCGAGAAAGCGATGAAGTTGAAATTCACCGCCAGCAGGATGAGCTCGATCGACATCAACAGGATCAGAGCGTTCTTGCGGTTGAGAAAGATGCCGGCGACACCGAGGCTGAACAGGATCGCCCCGAGCACCAGATAATGCGACAGTTCCAGCATGTCTGCGTCCCGACGGTCGTGGGATTATTCGTTTACTCGTGTTTGTCTGCGCTCATGCGCACCAGGCGGAGCCGCTGGTCCTTGCGCACCCGTACCTGACGGGCGACATCCTGGTGCTTGGTACCCTCGCGCCGGCGCAGGGTGAGCATGATCGCGGCGACGATCGCGAGCAGCAGCACCACCGACGCGACCTCGAAGGGATAGACGTAGACGGTGTAGAGCACGTTACCGATAAGCGCGGTATTGCTTACATCGGTACCGACACCCCCGAGCGTTTCACCACCTTCGGCAAGGCCCACCGCCCCGAGCTGCCCCGAGCCCACTACCAGCAGCATCTCCAGCAGCATGGCGACACCCACAATCGCGCCGATGGGCAGATAGCGGGCGAAACCTTCGCGCAGCGGCGCCAGATTGATGTCGAGCATCATCACCACGAACAGGAACAGCACCATGACCGCGCCGACGTAGACGAGCACCAGTGCGATTCCCAGGAACTCGGCCTGCGCCATCAGCCACAGCACGCCGCTGTTGAAGAACGCCAGCACCAGAAAGAGTGCCGAGTGCACTGGATTGCGCGCGGTGATGACCATGGTGGCTGCGAAGATCAGCACCGCCGCGAATAGGTAAAAGATGGTCAGCTCAATCACGTCGCCTGCTTCCTAGGGCCGGTTAACGGTTACCAAGCATGCCCTGTTGGGGGATTTGCCCGCCGGTACTACCGGTACGGGGCGTCGGCCGCGCGATCCCGGGCCAGCTGTTCCTCGTACTCATCGCCGAAGGCGAGCAGCTCGTTCTTGTGCACGATCTGCTCGCCGCGCTCCTCGAAGTGATACTCGAACACGCGCGTCTCGACGATGGAGTCCACCGGGCAGGACTCCTCGCAGAAGCCGCAGTAGATGCACTTGAACAGATCGATGTCGTAGCGCGTTGTACGGCGTGTGCCGTCCTCCCGCGGCTCGGACTCGATGGTAATGGCCAATGCCGGACACACGGCCTCGCAGAGCTTGCAGGCGATGCAACGCTCTTCGCCGTTGGGATAACGGCGTAGCGCGTGCCGCCCGCGAAAGCGCGGCGACTGCGGCGCCCGCTCGTCCGGATACTCGATCGTGTACTTGTCGTCGAACAGGTGCCGGCCGGTGAGCTTCAGACCCTTGACCAGCTCCACCAGCAGGAAGCTGTTGAAGAAGTCGCGCACTGCTTGCATGTAAGCCTCCAGCTTATTGGGGCCTGATGACAGGTCCTAGAACCACGGGCCGAACCCGGTGAGGATGAACACCGATTCGACCACCAGCCAGACCACGGTAACGGGGATCAGGACCTTCCAGCCCAGGCGCATGATCTGGTCGTAGCGATAACGCGGGAATGTGCCGCGGAACCAGATGTAGCAGAACAGGAAGAATGCGGCCTTGAGGCAGAACCAGATCACCCCGGGCACCACGTCGAAGATCGGGCCCAGCAGCGGCAACCCGTGGAACGGCGAGTACCAGCCCCCCAGGAACATGATCGCGGCGAGGCCGGAGATCATGATCATGTTTGCGTACTCGGCCAGGAAGAACACGGCGAACGCCATGCCCGAGTACTCCACGTGAAAACCGGCGACGATCTCGGACTCGCCCTCGGCGACGTCGAACGGCAGACGGTTGGTCTCCGCCACGCCGGAAATCCAGTAAACGATAAACAGCGGCAGCAGCGGCAGCCAGAACCAGTTCCAGATCGGCCCCTGCTGGGCCTCCACGATCTCGCCGATATTGAGGCTGCCGGCGGCCATGAGCACGCCCACCAGCGCAAAACCCATGGCGATCTCGTAGGACACCACCTGCGCACCGGCACGCAACGCCCCGAGCAACGCGTACTTGGAGTTGGATGCCCAGCCGGCGAGGATGATGCCGTAAACCCCCAGCGACGCCATCGCCAGGACGTACAGCAGGCCCGCGTTGATGTCCGCGATAACGAGACCGTCTCCCACCGGCAGAACTGCCCATGCGGCCAGGGCCGGCATGATCGAGAGCATGGGGGCGAGCACGAACAGACCGCGGTTCGCGCTCTGCGGCAGCACGATCTCCTTCAACATGAGCTTGAGCGCGTCGGCGATCGGCTGCAGCAACCCGTAAAAGCCCACCCGGTTGGGGCCGCGGCGCAGCTGGATCCAACTGATCACCTTGCGCTCGGCGTAAGTCATGTACGCCACGGCAAGCAGCAGGGGCACCAGCAATGCCACGATCTTGGCGAGTATCCACGCCAGTTCGATGATTTCCGACATGCCTTTCTCGCTTGTTCTCCGGTTGCAGTCCGCGCTGTCGAATTGGAGCCTTTTGCCATCGCCCGGGCACGCAGCGCCCGGGCGCCGCCAGCAGCTCCTAAGCGCGGGCCAGCTTCACCTCGCCGATAATCGGGCCAAGCCCCTCGCTGCCCTCGACACCGCTGTCCACCCAGACGGTATCGGCGGGTACGGCCTCGTCGACCGCAAGCGGCAGACGGCGCTCGACATCACCCTGGGTGACAGTCACCCAATCGCCGTCAGCGACCTCCAGCGCCTGTGCGGTCTGCGGCGCGAGCGCTGCGACCGCCCCCCGCGCCTGGGGCGTACGCTGCAATGCATGGCCGCGCCGAACGAGCGGATCCGTGCCATACAGGGCGACACCACCGACGCGCAGCAACCCCTCCAGGCGCACCGGCTCCTCGACGGCGCCACGCCAAGCGTCACCGCCGGGGGTCGAAGTCACCGCGCGCTCGCGAACTTCGGCATGGATCTCGTCCGGTGCCTGGTAGTCGAAGCCTTCCAGGCCGAGCAGGGTGCCGAGCACACGCAGCACACGCCAGCCCGGACGGGCTTCCCCGACGGGACGGCCGACGCCGGCGAACGTCTGCCAGTCGCCCTGGGCATTGACGAACGTCCCGGCGGTTTCACCGAACGTTGCCACGGGCAGGATGACATCGGCCCAGGTCTTCATGGTGTCCGTCACCCAGGGCGAGAACGCCAGTGTGAACTCGGCCTCTGCCAGCGCCCGGGCACCGCGTGCCCCATCGTGAAAGTCGTGCTCGGGCTCGAGGCCGAAGGTCACGAATCCGGGTTTACCTGCGGCGAGCATGCCGTTCACCGTCTCCCCGGCCGCCTTGCGGCCGCCGATCCCACGGTGGGGCACGGCACCGGCAAGCCATCCACCGGCACTGTTGGCCCCACTGGTGAGCACACCGAACGTCGCCCCTGTCAGCTCGGCGATCAATGCGGCGAGGGCCCGAAGTTCGGCTCCGGCGGGGTGACCTTCCACCAGCCCACCGGTGAACACCGCTTTGTGCTCGCCGGAACGCAGCGCCTCGGCGATTCCCCGATGGCGTTCGGTCACGGTCACGTCGTAGCGTCCGACCCACTCCGGCAGCGCCGCCTCCGACTGCTCCGCGGCAGCCGAGGCAATCGCCGCGACCTCGTCAGGCAACGCCGACGCCGGCGCCACGAGCTCGTCGGCAGGCTCGTAGTTCCAGTCGAATGCTCGCGGATTGACGAACATGACGCGACCGCCAGCCCGCGTGGCCTTACGCAGGCGAAGGTTGAGCAGCGGCTGTTCCCAGCGCGTGTAACCGCCGATCACCAGCGCCGCGTCGAGGCGTTCGACCTCGTTGATCGGCACACCGAGGTAAGGCCATGCCGGTGCCCCGTCGTCATCGCGGAAATCCGCCTGGCGCAGGCGATGATCGATATGATCGCTACCCAGCGCGCGCACCAAGCGGCCTAACAGGTACATCTCCTCGGTGGTCGCGCTCGGGGAAACCAGCGCGCCGAGGCCATCGCCACCGTGGCGGGAAATGATACCGCGCAGCCCCTCGACCGCACGGTCCAGGGCCGTCTCCCAGTCGGTCTCGCGCCACTCGCCGTTGTCCTTGACCAAGGGGCGCTGCAAGCGGTCTTCGCTGTAAATACCCTCGTAGCTGTAGCGGTCCCGGTCGGCGATCCAGGTTTCGTTGACCGCCTCGTTCTCCCGGGGGACGATGCGCTTGACGGTGCCGCGCACGTGATGGAGATTCACGTTCGCACCGATGGCATCGTGGGGGCTCACCGACGGATGGCTGAGCATCTCCCAGGCACGGGCCCGGAAGCGGAACGGCTTGTTGGTCAAAGCGCCCACGGGGCAGAGATCGATGATGTTACCGGAGAGCTCGGAGTGGACGCCGCGGCCCACCCAGGTGCCGATCTCGGTGTGCTCACCCCGGAACATTCCGCCGAGCTCGGATGTTCCCGCGACCTCGTCGAGAAAGCGCACGCAGCGGGTGCAGTGGATGCAGCGGGTCATCTCGGTGGCCACCAGCGGGCCCAGGTCTTCATCCTTGACGACGCGCTTGCGCTCGACAAAGCGGGAAACGCTACGGCCGTAGCCCATGGAGACGTCCTGCAGCTCGCACTCACCGCCCTGGTCGCAAATCGGGCAGTCCAGCGGATGGTTGATGAGCAGGAACTCCATCACCCCGCGCTGCGCCTTGAGCGCGCGCTCCGACTGCGTCGCCACCACCATCCCGTCACCCACCGCTGTGGCGCAGGCGGGCAGCGGCTTGGGTGCCGGGCGGCCATTCATCTCCACGTCGACGAGACACATACGGCAGTTCGCCGGGGCCGAGAGCTTGCGGTGGTAGCAAAAGCGCGGGATGTCGATACCCTGCTCATCGGCCACCTGAATGATGCTCGCGCCCTTCGGCGCCTCGATCTCGCGACCGTCGATGGTGACGGTCACGGTGTCCGGCTTGGTGTCCTCGACCTTCGCGTTCATGCTGCCGCCTCGACCATGGAGCGCTTGTGCTCGATGTAGTACTCGAACTCGTGCCGCCAGTGCTTGAGCACGCCCTGCACGGGCCAGGCCGCCGCCTCACCGAAGGCGCAGATCGTGTGCCCGGCAATCTGCCCCGCCGCGGCTTCGAGCAGCTCCAGGTCTTCCGGCCGCCCGCGGCCCTCGTAGATGCGCTTGATCACCCGGTGCATCCAGCCGGTGCCTTCACGACACGGGGTGCACTGGCCGCAGGATTCGGCGTAGTAGAACCGGGAGATGCGCAGGATCGCCTTGACCATGTCGGTGGTTTCGTCCATGACCACGACTGCCCCCGAGCCAAGGCCGGAACCGGCCTTCTGGATGGCGTCGTAGTCCATGGTCAGCTCCATCATGGTCTCCGCCGGGAGCATGGGCATGGAAGAACCACCCGGAATCACCGCCTTCAGCTTGCGTCCTTCGCGCACGCCACCAGCCATCTCGAGGAGATCCCTGAACGGCGTGCCCAGCGGGATCTCGAAATTGCCCGGTTTGGCCACGTGGCCCGACACGGAAAATATCTTGGTGCCGCCCGCGTTGGGGATGCCCAGATCCAGGAACCAGTCGGCCCCGTTACGGATAACCGACGGCACCGAAGCGAGCGTCTCGGTATTGTTAATCGTCGTCGGTCGGCCGTAGACGCCGAACTGGGCGGGAAACGGCGGCTTGTTGCGCGGCTGGCCCTTCTTGCCCTCCAGCGACTCCATCAACGCCGACTCTTCGCCGCAGATGTAGGCACCGGCGCCGATGTGGTTATAGAGCTCGAAGTCGAACCCGGAATCGAGAACGTTCTCGCCCACATAGCCCTGTTCGCGGGCTTCGGCGAGGGCCTGCTCCATGCGCTCGAACGGTTCTTTCATGAACTCGCCGCGGAGGTAGTTGTAGCCGTGGGTCGCCCCCATGGCGTAACCGGCGATGACCATGCCCTCGATCAGCGCATGGGGGTTGTAGCGCAGGATGTCGCGGTCCTTGCAGGTACCCGGCTCGGACTCATCGGAGTTACAGAGCAGGTACTTGGGCCCCGGCGCGTCCTTGGGCATGAAACTCCACTTCATCCCCGCGGGGAAACCCGCCCCGCCGCGGCCGCGCAGCGACGACTTCTTGATCTCCTCGATGACATCCTCACGGGACATGCCATCGGCGAGCACCCGCTTCAGTGCCTGGTAGCCACCGACCTTGAGGTAGTTCTCCAGCGTCCAGGGCTCGTCGTATTGGAGCGTCGCGTAGCAGACCTCGTTTGCCATGGCTACTCCAGGTTATCCAGGATTTGGTCGGCTTTCTCCGGGGTGAGGTGGGTGTGGTACTCCTCATCCACCAGCATCATGGGGGCGCCCGTGCACCCGGCCAGGCACTCGTCCTCCTGCTTGAGGGTGATGCGCCCGTCCGGGGTCGTCTCGCCGACCTTGATACCGAGCTTGCGCTCGATATGCTCGAGCAGCTCTTCGCCACCACAGAGCATGCAAGAGATGTTCGTGCAGACGTTGACCTTGTGACGGCCCACCGGCTGCGTATCGAACATGGAGTAGAACGTCGCCACCTCGTAGACCTTCACCGGCGGCAGGCCCAGGTAATCCGCAACGGCATCGACGAGCTCGCGGGACAGCCACCCGCCATTGCCTTCCTGGGCTACGTGCAACGCGGGAATCACCGCCGAGCGCCGCCCCTTCTCGTCATCGGGATACTTGGCGAGCCAGTGATCGATCTCTTCGCGCTGGTGAGGGGTTAGATGCTTGTCTGCCAGACGCTCGGCGCTCACCGGTCGACCTCCCCGAATACGATGTCCATCGTGCCCATGACGGTGACCACGTCAGCGAGCATGTGCCCGCGCACCATCTCGTCCATGGCCGCCATGTGCGGGAACCCGGGCGCGCGCAGCTTCAGCCTGTAGGGCTTGTTGGCACCGTCAGAGACGATGTAAGCGCCGAACTCCCCCTTGGGCGCCTCCACCGCGGCGTACACCTCGCCGGCAGGCACGGTATACCCCTCGGTGAAGAGCTTGAAGTGGTGGATGAGGGACTCCATGTCGTCCTTCATCTGCTCGCGGGTGGGCGGTGTGACCTTGTGGTCTTCCAGCCGCACCGGGCCCTCATTGTGCTGCAGCCACTGCGCACACTGTTTGATAATCCGCACGGACTGACGCATTTCCTCGATGCGCACCAGGTAGCGATCATAGCAATCGCCATTGGTGCCCACCGGGATATCGAAATCCATGCGGTCATAGACCTCGTAAGGCTGTTTCTTGCGCAAATCCCACTCGACACCGGAGCCACGCAGCATCGGCCCGGTAAAGCCGAGCTGCAGGGCGCGCTCCGGCGACACGATGGCGACGTCCACCAGGCGCTGCTTCCAGATGCGATTGTCGGTGAGCAAGGTCTCGAACTCATCGATGACGCCCGGGAAACGCTCGCAGAAGGCCTCGATGAAATCGAGCATCGAGCCTTCGCGGTCCCGGTTGAGGCGCTTGAGATCCGCTTCGCTGCGATGCGGCGACGGCTCGTAACGCGACATCTGACGCGGAAGGTCGCGGTGAACGCCCCCTGGACGGTAGTAGGTGGCGTGCAGACGCGCGCCGCTGACCGCCTCGTAGACATCCATGAGCTCCTCACGCTCGCGGAACGCGTACAGGAATACGGTCATCGCGCCCACGTCCAGGCCGTGCGCACCGATCCACAGCAGATGGTTAAGGATGCGGGTGATCTCGTCGAACATCACCCGGATGTACTGACCGCGCTCCGGTGGAGTGATCCCGAGCAGCTTCTCGATGGCAAGCACGTAGGCGTGCTCGTTACACATCATGGACACGTAGTCGAGACGGTCCATGTACCCGATGCTGTGGTTGAACGGCTTCGTCTCGGCAAGCTTCTCCGTTGCCCTGTGCAGCAGCCCGATATGCGGGTCCGCGCGGCGGACCGTCTCGCCGTCCATTTCGAGGACGAGTCGAAGCACACCGTGTGCGGCGGGATGCTGCGGCCCGAAGTTTACCGTGTAGCTGCTAATCTCAGGCATCGGCGCCACCTTTCTCACCGGCCGCGGAACCGGCGTAGCGATTGTCTTCGCGGATAACCCGTGGCACCGTCACTCGCGGTTCGATGCTCACCGGCTCGTAGACCACGCGCCCTTTCTCCTCGTCGTAGCGGACCTCGACGTTACCGATCAGAGGAAAGTCCTTGCGGAAGGGGTGCCCGACAAAGCCGTAGTCCGTGAGAATCCGGCGCAGATCGGGGTGGCCATCGAAGACGATGCCGTACAAATCGAAGGCCTCGCGCTCGAACCAATCGGCGCAACGCCAGATCGGCACCACTGAATCGAGCACCGGAAAATTGTCATCAGCCGCGTAACAGCGCACCCGCAACCGGGCATTGTGCGTCAGCGACAGCAGGTGATACACGGCCGCGAAGCGCCGCCCCGTACTCGAGCGAATCTCCTGGACACCGTAGATACCCGTCAGCCCCAGCCGGCCAGTGGTGAAACCGTCCACACCGCGGCTGAAGCCGATCCCCGTCGCTTCCTGGGTGATCCACTCGTCCTCACCGTAGGCACCGTAGTCCACACCCGCGATGTCGATAAGCTGGGCGAAGCCGAGATCGTCGCGATCGCGCAGCTCCTGCATGGCGCCATAGAGGTCGTCAGGCGCGAGCTCGATATCGACCTCGTCACGCGCCACCGTGATGTGCTGGAGGCGGTCACCGAGCGCGTTGCGTACGCGCCGGGCCAGTTCTTCCGCGGAAAGGGCCATGAGAATGCGCTCTCCTCAGCGGGCGATGGTATTGGTGCGGCGGATTTTCTTCTGCAACTGGATGATGCCGTAGAGCAGTGCCTCCGCCGTCGGCGGGCAACCCGGCACATAGATGTCCACCGGCACGATGCGGTCGCAGCCGCGCACCACCGAATACGAGTAGTGGTAGTAACCGCCACCGTTGGCGCAGGACCCCATGGAAATGACCCAGCGCGGCTCGGGCATCTGGTCATAGAC
>CAZHBN010000151.1:3836-9594 GCA_964530405.1 uncultured Ectothiorhodospiraceae bacterium | reverse complement strand
GGGTCATGCTGCCCGTCACCGTCGAGGGTGACCACTGCCGCGGCGCCGAGAGCGATCGCGTGCCGGAAACCGCGACGCAATGCATTGCCCTTGCCCCGGTTGACCGGCTCTCGCAGCACATCCACCGGCAATGCCTCGAGGGTGTCCGAAGTGCCGTCGCAGGAGCCGTCATCAACGATCACCACGCGGTCGGCATGGGCGAGCGCACGCTCGGCGAGCGCCCGGATCGTGGCCGCCTCGTTGTAAGCGGGGATCACGGCGACCATCATCCCCGGCGCCAGTCGACCATTCCCAGGCATATCGCCCTAACTCATGCCACCATCGACCCCAATCACCTGCCCGGAGACATAGCTGGCCGACTCCGAGGCCAGAAATGCCACCACCGCCGCGACCTCCTCGGGACGCCCGGCACGGCCGGCAGGCACGGTGTCGCGAAGGCGCGCGGCATCGAAGCGCTCCCGTGTCATTTCGCTGTCGATGACGCCGGGGGCCACGACATTGGCGGTCACACCCCGGCCGGCGAGCTCCCGGGAAAGCGAACGGGTGGCGCCGTGGAGACCGGCCTTCGCCGCCGCGTAGTTCGCCTGCCCACGGTTACCGAGCACCGCCGCCACCGATGAGACATTGATCACCCGCCCCCAGCGCCTACGGATCATGGGAAGCAGCAACGGTCGCGTCACGTGGAAAAAACCGTCCAGGGAAACAGCCATTACCGAGCGCCATTGCTCGGTACGCATGCCGGCCAGCGGAGCGTCATCGTGAATTCCGGCGTTATTGACCACCACCTGCACGGGATCGTCGTAGTCGACCATCGCCGCAACCGCCTTCGTCACGGAAGCCTCATCGGCCAGGTCGAAAGCCACCGGAGTAACCAAGTCCCCGCCAATCTCTGCCGCCAGGGCTTCGACCGCCGCGAGATTGCGATTGGCGTGGGCGATCACCCGCTCCCCCTCAGCGGCGAGCCGCCGCACCACCGCCGCACCGATGGCCCCGCTCGCCCCAGTGACCAAAGCCCGATGGCTCATGCTTCCTCCGGAAAGGCTACCGTTACCCGGCCACTCACCGCCGGGCCGTTGGCGTCGCGAAGCTCGAAATCGTAGACCACCGCATTCGCCTGACTGAGAACGTGGCTGCAACGGACCTCCCGGGCCCCACCGGAAAGCCACGAGCGCCCCCAGCGAAGCGATCGCACCGACGCGATCACCCCCGGCCGTGCCGCATCGCCGCCACAGAGCACACCGTGAACCGCAGTAGCCTGAGCCGCGTATTCCACCGCGTGCACCGCCCGCAAACCGCCGCCATCGGTTGCGAGCGGACTATCACCGCCCTCCCGGGTCCGGCATACCACGTGCGCTTGGGACCAGGTCAGCACCGCCTCGAGCAGACACATGCCCGGCCCGTGGGGCAGGCAACCACGGATGAATTCCCTGTCCAGAGCTTCGGTCACGCCGTCACCTCCACGGCGATACCGCTGGGCTCGCACGGCAGCACCGCGCGCCCGCCCCCGGCGGCAAGGCATGCGAGCAGCGGCAGGATGCCAGCGGCGGCACTACTCTCGCGCAACGCTTCGAACGCCGCCACCCTGCAACCACTGGGCGCTGCATCCACCTGCGAAACGCTGAGGCATGGACCGCCGCCATCGGCGCAGAGCAACAGGGCCGCCGCGAAAGGCACACGGTTGGCGCGCACCGTCGTCAGCGCCGGCGAGGCCGCTTCGTCGTAGACCACTAACAGACAGCGCTCGTGACCGTCGGCGAGCACCAGCCCGAGCGCCTCCAGCAACCCTGCAGCGGCGGTCGTATCACCCGCCGACAGGCTGGTGCTGCTGCCGTGGCAGCGCGCGGCGATGGACCAGTACCCGGCCGGTGCATTGTGCACCGAGTTATGGAATCGGTGCGGTGAGACCCAGGGCTCGGGGGCGGCAAGGCTACGGCAGATATGCTCCAGCGTCGCCATGTCCCCCTCCGCCGAAGCGAATACCGACGCCAGTTCGTCGTCTCCCGCCTGCGCCGCCGGCAATGCTTCGTCCGCGGCACGCACGGCGAGGTGCACGATACCCGTTGCCCGCCGTGCCTCGGTACGTGGCAGCACGGCGGCCCGCGGTGCCTGCACCGCCCCGGGTGACCAGGCTCGTTCGCCCCGAAGCACGGCAGCCGCCGCATCCCAGCCCTCCAGCCCGGGCATGGCCACACCGACACCGGCGACATGGACAGTCATGGGCTGCATCGTCATTCCTCCGGCCCCAGGACCAGCGTGCAGTTGTTGCCGCCGAAACCGAACGAGTTGCTCAAGGCTCGCCGAATCGGGATGTCACGCCCTTCCGTCAGGAGATTCAGTGCCATCGCCGGATCCCGGGCCGGGGTGTTGATCGTGCCCGGCGCCCAGCCACGCTCGATGGCGTACGCTGTGATCAATGCTTCGACGACCCCGGCAGCGCCCAGAGTGTGTCCCGTCCAGCCCTTCGTGGAGCTGGCGGGCACCGCCCCGAGCTCGGCGGTAACGGCCGTGTCCTCGACGGCGTCGTTGGTCCGGGTCGCGGTGCCGTGCAGGTTGACGTAGTCCACGGCATCCGGCGGCAACCGGGCACTGGCCAGTGCCCGGCGCATGGCCAGGCGGGCACCGACGGCCTGCGGGTGCGGCGTGGACATGTGGTGGGCATCGGCACTCTCGCCATAGCCGTAGAGGTGAACCGCGCCGGCCGCCTCCCCCTCGAGCAGCGCGAACCCTGCCGCCTCGCCAATGCTGAGTCCTGCACGATCCGCCGCGAACGGCCGGCAGGGCGTATCGGCGGTTAGCTGCAGCGACGTGAAGCCGCGCAGCGTGGTCATGCACAGGCTGTCGACGCCGGCAACCACCGCCGCATCGCACAGTCCCAGCCGGATGTGGCGACTGGCGGCCGCGAAGGCCCGGGCACTGGACGAACACGCGGTGGATATGGAAATCGCCGGACCGGCGAGCTCGAGACGCTCGCGCACGAACGTGGCCAGTGCGGAAAGACGGTGCGTCGTGGCGTACGGATGCCCCGGGGGGAGCGCCTCATCGTCGCCGAGGCCGCGGAACGCCTGCTCGGTCTCGAGAATGCCCGATGTACTCGTCCCCGCGAACACCCCGACGCGGGCCGCCCCGTATCGCGCGCGCGCCCGGGCCACGGCTTCCGTGAACCCGTCATGCGCCAACGCCAGCTCGGCGAGCCTGTGGTTTCGACAGTCAAAGTGCCGCGTTGCCGGCGGCAGGCTCACCCCATCGACGCCTTCGACCTCCCCCACCGGTATGGGAAGCGCCCAGCGCTCCCGCTGCGTCAGCGGGCACCTGATTTCCGCCAGCGCCGCGCCCACGGCCGCACGTCCGGCACCGGCGGCAGTCGTCAGGGTATATGCACTGATGGCCAACGGCTGCACCCCTTTCACGGCAGCGTTCCTCCTCGGGGCTTCTAACTCAGCCACGCCACGAGCCAGGCGGTGACCGCCCCGGCCACCACGGTCGTGCCGATATCGTGCAGCACCGGCGTATTCGCCGACGCCAAGGCCGCGAAGGCTACCACAGTCGAGAGCACGCAGACGGACGTGGTGACCGTGCCGGTGCGTCGATCCCCCGTGAACAGGCCGTAATCGAGGGCAAGCCCGACGACCAGCAACAGGCTCGCCAGGTGAAACAGGCTAAGCGCTGCCGATGAGACAGCGAGCCATATCAGGGCACCGGCGAGGCCGGAAACGGTGACCAGCGCCGTGCGCACTCGCGCCCGCCAGCCGGAAAGGCCCCAGACCATCGCCACCGCGATGGCAGCACCGCCGATGAGCGAGTAACGCACCACCTGACGCTGGTAGCGCGCCACTGCCGCCTCCACCTCGGCCTTGAGATCCAACGCCTCGACCGTGGCGCCGTTACGGGTCACCGCACGCTGCACGCGTGCCAGGATCTCACTGCCCAGGGGAGCCCCCAGCCGGACGAGAGAATGCCAGCCATCCGGTCGGCGAAACAGCGACCCCGAGAGCCATCGGCCGACGGGACCGTCACCGATATTCGTCGGGGTAAGCGGCGCGCGCTGCCGGCTTTCCGCGACTGCCTCGACGAACGGTGCGAGCCCTTCAGTCCGCAACGGCAGCCCGTTCGCTGCCGCCGCCAGTCGACGGCGCAAGACCTCCGGCGTCGGCAGTGCCGCCTGCCGTCGCCGTTGCGTGGCCCGGCTCGGCAGGATGCCGGTAACGCTCTGAAAGGCGATGCCGCCGGCATCGTCGAGCACCGCGGCGGCGGCTTCGGTGGCCCTCAGCGCCGTCTGCACCGCAGGCGCCCGCACCACCAGCAGATGGCGGCCGCCGGCGAGACCGATCGCCTCGCGCGCCGCGGCATCGCGATGGCGCAGCTCCGCGGGCAACGGCGACAGTGCCCCAAGGTCGGGTTGCAGCATCAGCCGCGGGACTGCCACCCCTGCGCCGGCGACGGCGAGACACCCGAGCAACCACCCGAGCCAGGCCCCGGTCGGGGGGCGGGCGGACCACGCCGTCCAGGCTCGCAACCCACCGCCAGCGCCGGCGAACGCGGGCAGCACCAACAGACTGGTGGCCCCCGCGGCGATCAGCCCCGCCACGGCAAAAAGCGCAAGCTGACTCAGGCCGGAAAGCCCCGACAGCGCCAACGCAGCGAACCCGAGCGCCGTCGACACGAGGCCGAGCAGCAGCGGGCGACGGATACGCCTGGCCGCCGTCCGCCCACCCCCGTAGCCCAGCAGGTGCACCGGGTAGTCCGTGGTCAAGCCGAGCAGTGTCGCCCCGAAAGCGAGCGCGATGCCGTGGAGCGCACCGAAAGCCAGATGCACTGCCACCATGCCGGCCAGCACGGCGGTGCCCACCGGGAGGAAGCAAAGCAGAACCCGGCGGGCCGGGCGCAGCGCGGCGGCCAGCAACACGAGCACGCCAAGCCCTGCGAGAAGACTCACCCGCGTGGCTTCCCGGCGCACTGTATCGCGGGTCGCCACGGCGATCGCCGGCGCACCCGCGAGGGCGGCATTGAAACCCTCCGCCGCGGCAGCCTCGCGCACGGCCGCAACGGCAAGGGCCTGCGCGTCCAGGTCGTACGGCACGGCGCTGGGTAACGCGAGCAGTACCGGCCGGTCATCGGCTGTACGCCACCCCCCGCCTGCCGCGCCATTCGCCGTGCCGCCGAGCCAATCGGCGAGCAGGCGCGTCCACTCGCCGGTGGGATCCGCGGCAAGACGCCGCGCATCGGCGCCGCCCGCCGGCGCCTGCAGGCGCTCGGTCACATCCACGAGCGCGGCGCGCAGACGATCCGTGCTGAACGCCCCGGCGTCCACATGGGGACTCAACAGGTAACGGTAGGGGAAGAGCCGGCGTGCGACCGCGGCCAGGTCTCCCGGCCCGGCCGCCACCAGGTTGAATCGCCCCGACTCACGTAACCGGTCGACGACGGCGTCCACCGAGGCGTCATGCCCGGCCGGGGTACTGAGCACGGCGAGAATCGCGCCCGCCGGGCCCGCCCCGCGGGCTTCCCGACGCAGCAGTGTGGCGGCGATGCTGTCATCCCGAGGCAGGAACGCGTTCACCCCCGCCTCGAGCCGCCAATGCGTCCCCAGATAGGCAAGGCCCAGGACGACGGCGAGACACCAGGCGAGCACGGTGAAGCGGGTGGCGACCCATCCCGCCATCAGTCGCCCTCCCGCTTCACGATCCTACTTGCAGTCGTCGAGGTCACCGCTGGCTGGCTCCAGCTCAATGATCGTCCGCTGGCCGTGCCGGGTCAGGGA
>CAZHBN010000151.1:0-3736 GCA_964530405.1 uncultured Ectothiorhodospiraceae bacterium | reverse complement strand
CGTGCACCCGGACCACGGCCTCCCGGCCGTCGGGATGGCGTGTGTGCTTGATAAAGCGCCCATCCCTGAACACGGTGAGCTCCCCGTGGAGTTTCACCGGCTCACTGAGCAGGCCACTATCGCGGGTCTCGCAGAATGCACGTGTCTGTGACGGCGCCGCGAGCGCCAGACGGGCGACCACCTCGTCCAGGCTCACACCGGCGCTGCTAGCCGCGCCGGCCCACCATAGCAAGATCGTCATCACCATCGGCCGCCACAGGCGCATGGTCGAGCTCCTGCCAGAAATCGTAAAAATTGAACCAGTTGTAAGGCGATGACCGGCAATGCGCCGCGAGGCGATCGGCATAGATCTGCAGCCACCCGGCGATCGCGGCCTCGCGCTCACCGCCAGCCGGCAGCCGGAGCTCATGGCAGAGTACCTCGAAGTGCGCCTCGTAGCGCCCCCAGCCGCGATTGAGCCCGAAGCACAGCACCACGGGCAGCCGCAGGGCATGCGCAATGCGTAACGGTCCTTCGGGCAACGCGACCTCACCGTCGAGCAGGCGGCAAGTATGCTGACGCGTGCCAGGCGGAGCCCGGTCGCCGAGCATGCCCAGGCTTTCACCGGCCGTTACCGCCTCCCCCGCCGCCAGCAATCCGTCGATGCCGCCGATGGGGATGACGCTCGCGGCCTGCTCCGGATTGATCGCTGCCAGCACGCGGTCGGCGTGCTGGTGCTGCTCGCGGTACATGAGCGGGCGCACGGCAAGGCTCGGGTGCGTATCGGCCAGCCCGCGCAGCACCTCGAAACTCCCCAGGTGCGCCCCGAGGAGAAGACACGGGCGTGAGCCCAGCAGATCCAGGGCGTCGTCCCCGCATACCGGGCGAACATGAATCCCTCGACGGCGTCCGGCGAGCAGGAACACCCGGTCCAGCAGCGTACACGCGAACCGCCAGTGATGGCGGTAGACATCCCGCCACGTGGGCGCACGGCCCAGCACCCGCGTCAGGTAGGCCCGGGAGACAGCGCGGCTGCGCCCGGAGACCAGCACAAAGTAGAACGTTACCAGATGAACCAGCGGATACATGGCCGTGCGCCCGCACGCGAGGGCGAGACGCACGATCAGTGTGATGCTCCAGCGACTGCCGCGCCCCGGATTCACCGTCCAGTGCGGTGCGTCCTCGCGGTTCAGTCGCATGCCGGCCCCTCAGCGTCGTCGGCCACTTCCAGCTCGCCGCGGGCCACCTCCTCGCCGCCGGTGCCGGTTACCCGGAAACGCAGGCGGGCGGCACCCTGCCTCAGGTGAACCTCGCAGCGCCGTCCGGGCTCCAGCGGCTGCAGCAGGCGGGCGCTGGCCACGGCGATTACCCGATGCCCTTCGGCCTCGGCGCAGGCGAGCACACGTTCGAGAATCACCACGGCGGGCACGATGGGCTGCCCGGGGAAGTGATCGGGCAGACACGGGTGATCGGCAGACACCACGAACGAGCCGGTCATGGCAGCGCCTCGCCGAGATGGTCCCGGTACATGGCCTCGAGGCTGGCACGGGTAATCTTGCCGGCGGCGTTGCGAGGCAGGGCGTCGACACACACCAGCGGCCGCGGCATGAAAGCCTGGTCCACCGCGTCGCGCAGACATGCCCGCAGCTCTGCGGCCTCCCTGCCTGGCGCCACCACGAAAGCGACGAGGCGACGCACCTGGCCATTGCCGTTGTCGGCGGGTAAGTGGACGACGGCATCCTCCACGCCTGGCAGCGCGAGCACACGCGCCGTGATATCACCGAGAGAGCCACGCTTACCGGCGACGTTGACGAGATCACTCGCGCGGCCTTCCAGGGTGAAACGCCCGTCCAGGTGAACGCTCACGCAGTCGGCAAGATGCACGGTCTCCGCGAGATACGGGGCGATCACTTCAGCACGACCGCCCGTACTCGCGCGCACGCGCACGCCACGACACGGCCGCCAGACGGAATCCTGCGCCGTCCGGCGAGTGGCCACGGCACCCGCCTCGGTGCAGCCGTAAAGCTCGTAGACGGGTGCTTCGAGAACCGATTCGGCATGGGCGGCGAGGGAGCTGTCGAGCGGCGCGGTGGCCGAGAGCACGAACGCCGGCGGTGCGACGGTCAGGCCGCTGCGCAACAGCGCACGCAGGTGCACGGGCGTGGTCACGAGCACGGCAGGACCGTCACCGGTTGCCAGGGCGGCGGCGATATCCCCCGGGAACAACGGCCGCCTCGCCTGCAACACGCCTCCGGCACGCAGCGGTAGCATGATCGATGCCTCGATACCGAATACGTGCTGGCCGGGCACGGTGGCCACCACCCGCATGCCCGCCTCGAACGGCAGACGTTCGCCGAGCATGTCGCCGACCTCGGCGAACGCCGACCAGCGCTTGTCGTGCCCCGTCGGGCAGCCAGTGGTTCCAGACGTGAATACCCGGGCGGCAATGCGATCACCGGGAAACACGGGCACCGACTCCACCGGCGACGCCGGGGAAAGCCGGTCGATGCGCACCGGACCGGCCGTCTCGAAGCCATCGCCATCGGTCACGAAGCAGGCGCGGGGATACGTGCTCCGAAGCCGACGAACGGTCTCCGCCGCATGATCGTGAGGCATGAGACAGGGCACATCCGCATGCAGCGCCGCCAACAGCGACAACGCGACGTTGAGCCGGTCATCCGCCAGCGAAACCAGGGCATCGGCCGCACCCACCTCCGCTGCGAGGGCGCGGGCGTGCGCGTCCATCTCCGCGAGCGTGAGCAGTGCCCCGGAAGCGGTGGCAGCCACCGGCTCCCCCGCCCGCCGGTCACCAAAGAACGGCAGCCACCGCGCGGCGGTCATGAGCCGTCCCCCAGACGGCGCCAATCGGTGCTCAGCATGCGCGTCCACAGCGTGCCCGGGCGCTCCGGCACACCGAAGCGGTGACACCGCCAGGCGAACTCCAGCGCGAACACGCCGGCCACGATGGCGTAATTGACGCCGTTGGTCATCAGCGACCAGAGCGACGGCGGCGCGAACAGCGCGAGCGCCAGCGCCTCGGTGGCGAGCATGCCAAGCACCAGCGCCCAGACTGTGGTGAGCCGCCGGGCATACGCGACCTTCGCCGGACGCCGATCCCCCATGACGTCCTGCACGAAAGCCTGGATCAACGGGCGCCGTCCCGGCAGAAGCGACCGTGCGAACAACCATGCCAGGGCCAGCGGAATCAGCACCGGCGGCAGGTAGAGTGCAAGCGGCACGGCAACCGTCAGATCCAGCGCGGCGGCGGCCGCCAGCACGAACATCACCGCCTGGAAGCCGGCTCCCCTCGGCCAGCCGGCCTGGCGCACGCTCTCGGATAGGCCGATAATCGCGACCAGCCCGACGAGACTCAACTGTGGATACCCTGCGGACACCACGCCATGAGACCAGACCGGATAAGCCAACACCACGGCGGCGGCCAGCATCCCGCGCATGGCCGGCTACCGCACCCGGTGCGTCTCGATGTGGGCCGCCAACGACCGGATCGAGGCGAAAATCCGGGCGTTGTCCGGATCGTCCGAACGCAGCTGAAATCCGTATCGCCTTGAGATCTCCACCGCGAGCTCCAGCGCGTCGATGGAATCCAGTCCCACGCCCTCGCCGAACAGCGGCGTCTCGGGCCCTACGGCCTCATGATCGACGTCTACATTCAAGGCCTCGGCGATGAGGTCAGCGACCTCACGCTCCATTTGCGTCAATTCGCCCATAACGGAAGCTCGTTGGAATAAGGTATGCG
>CAZHBN010000150.1:6071-9695 GCA_964530405.1 uncultured Ectothiorhodospiraceae bacterium | reverse complement strand
TCCGTGCGGGCCGCGGTGCGGTTTCCAACCCCGATGGCCGTTTCCGCCAGGCCCACGCGGAGAGCTTCGACGACGGTTGGGACTCGCTGGACGATGCGGCTGGCGAGAGCGCGACGGCGCGGCCGAAGACCGAGCTCGAGGTCGATTACTCACGCACGGTGATCAGCTATAACCGGTCTCCGGATATACCGTTCGATCGATCGATCAATCCTTACCGGGGGTGTGAGCACGGATGCATCTACTGCTACGCACGTCCGACCCACGCTTACCTGGATCTATCGCCGGGGCTCGATTTCGAGACCAGGCTGCGGTACAAGCCCGCAGCCCCTGAGCAGCTCGCGCGCGAGCTCGCACGTCCGGGGTATGAGCCAGCTCCCATCGCTCTCGGAGTGAACACGGACGCCTGGCAACCGGTGGAGAAACGCCTGAGGCTGACGCGGCGTATTCTGGAAGTGCTCTGGACGTACCGCCATCCGGTGACGGTGATCACCAAATCGTCGCTCATCGAGCGGGATCTGGATCTGCTCGAGGCCATGGCCGCGGAGAACCTGGTGCACGCCAGCGTTACAGTCACCACCCTGGACGGTGAGCTGAACCGCAAGCTCGAACCCCGGGCCGCCGGTCCCGCGCGGCGCCTTCGCATGGTCGAGCGACTGGTGGCTGCCGGTGTGCCCACCGGGGTAATGGTGGCGCCGGTGATTCCGGTGCTCAACGACCATGAGCTGGAGGCCATTCTTGCCGCCGTTGCAGAACGTGGCGCCCGCACGGCGGGATACATCACGTTGCGGTTGCCCCACGAAGTGGAGCCGCTGTTTCGCGAGTGGCTGGAGGCCCACTATCCCATGCGGGCTGAGCACATTCTGAGCGTGGTGCGCCAGATGCACGGCGGCCGGCAGTACGACAGTCGCTTTGGTCGGCGCATGCGCGGCAGCGGGCCGCAGGCGGAGCTCATCCGGGAACGGGTCAGGGTGGCCCGGGCCCGCCTGGGCCTGGACAACCGCCTGCCGCCGCTGGATTGCCGGCGTTTCGGCGTGCCCGGGTGCGGTGGCGATCAGCTGGGCCTGTTCGAGTGACGAACCGGTGTGTCCGCGGCCGGTTGCCGGGTGGTAGTGCACGGGCGTACACGCTCACCTCATCAGTGAGGCGCGGCCAGCATGAGCACGGACAGCCCGGCGAGGATCCACATCACGCCGTGCACCTCGTGAGACCGCCCGGCGGCAGCCTTGAGCAGCGCGTAGCTGATGAAGCCGAAAGCGATGCCGTAGGTGATGGAATAGGTAAACGGCATCAGCAACATGGCGAGAAACGCCGGGATGCCGATTGTGTAGTCCTGCCAGTCGATTCTGGCGATTGGGGCGAGCATGAATAGCCCCACGAGGACCAGGACAGGAGCGGTGGCGATAGGTGGAACCAGCGACAGTAGTGGCGAGAGGAACAGGAACGGCAGGAACAGCACGGCAGCGACCACCGCCACTAGGCCCGTGCGGCCGCCCTGCGCTATGCCTGCGCCGGACTCGATGTAGCTGTTGGTCGGACTCGTGCCGAACGGCCCCGACAACAGCGAGGTGGCGGCGTCCACGGTCATCGCCTCGCGAAGGTTGCGGGGATTGCCGCGGTCGTCCTTGAGTCCGGCGGCCTCGGAGAGACCCATGAAAGTCGCCAGTGCATCGAAGAAGTTGGTGAACAGGAAAACGAAAATGAACGGCCAGTAGGCCACGGCGAGTGCCCCCACGATATCCACCTGAAGCAGGGTGGCGAAATCGGGCCAGGCGAATACGCCGTTCCAGTCCACCATCGTCGCGCGTTGCATGCCATCCGGCCAGAAGCCGGTGGCGTCGCCCCACAGGCGACCGATGGGCACCGCAAGGGCGGTCGTGATGGCGATACCCAGGATCAGTGCGCCGGGCACCTTGCGCAGCACCAGGATCGCGGTGATCGCCAGCCCGGCGAGAAAGGTCACCCTGATCGTGTCGAGCGATGCGATACCCACCAGCGTGGCCGGATCGTGCACGATGAACTGCGCATTGTTCAGCCCGATGAGCGTGATGAACAGGCCGATGCCGCAGGTGATGGCATAGCGAAGCTGGTCGGGAATGGCATCGACGACCCACTGGCGTGCGTTGAAGGCGGCGAGCAGGGTGAACAGCACGCCGGACCAGAATACGCATCCCAGCGCCGTCTGCCAGCTCATGCCGGCGCCGATGACCAGGGTGTAGCTAAACAGCGCGTTCATCCCCATGCCCGGCGCGACGAGAATGGGGTTTCTCGCGTACAGCCCCATGGCGAGGCTGGCGAGGAAGCTGATCAGCACGGTGGAAGTCAAGCCTGCCGCGAAGGGAATCCCGGCATCGGCGAGGATGCCGGGATTGACGACGATGATGTACATGGACGCGAGGAACGTGGCACCCCCCGCCATGATCTCGGTGCGTACCGTGCTGCCTTCGGCGCGTATACCGAAATACCGCTCCAGTGCCCCCGTCTCGACGGCACCTTCCCTGCTGCTCGTTGAGGCCATGAGCGTCGCTCCTGATGGTCGTGTTTAGACTTGGATTTCGTCGACGGCGGCGTGCAACGCCCGGCGGCGCTCGTCGGAGATGAACGCGGCGTCGATGGCGTTGTGGCTGAAACCGGCGATGGTGGCGCGGTCGAGATCGAATGCCTCGGCGACGGCGAGGAGGTTGGCGTTCATGTAGCCGCCGAAATAGGCTGGATCGTCGGAGTTGATGGTGATGTTGAGCCCTTCGCGCAGGAGCTGGGGCAGGTTGTGCCGCTCGATGGTGTCGAATACCCGCAGCTTGACGTTCGACAGCGGGCAGACCGTGAGTGGCACACCGCTGTCCCGGAGCCGGGCCACTAGCTCCGGGTCTTCAGTGCAGCGAACGCCGTGATCGATGCGTTCCACGTAAAGCTCGTCCAGTGCCTGGCGAATATAGTCGGCGGGCCCCTCCTCGCCGGCGTGAGCGACCAGGTGCAGGCCCGCTTCCCGCGCCTCGGCGAACACCCGCTTGAATTTCTCCGGCGGATTGCCGGCTTCTGCGGAGTCCAGACCGACCCCGATGAAGTGCTCGCGCCAGGGCATTGCCGCGGCGAGGGTGTCGATCGCCGACTCCTCCGAGAGGTGCCGCAGGAAACACAGGATCAGCTCGCTGGTCACGCCGAGCTGACGTTCGCCGTCCAGGCAGGCACGGCTGATACCGCGGATGATTTTCTCGAATCCGATTCCGCGCTCGGTGTGGGTCTGGGGATCGAAGAATATCTCCGTGTGCAGCACGTTGTCGGCCTGGCAGCGTTGCAGATACGCCCAGGTCAGGTCATAGAAATCCTGTTCCTCGAGCAGAACGCATGCGCCCTGGTAATACAGGTCCAGAAACGACTGCAGGTCGTCGAACTCGTATGCGGCCTTCACCTGAGAGACATCCGCGTAGGCAAGCGTGATGCCGTTACGCTCGGCAAGACGGAACATGAGTTCGGGTTCGAGCGTCCCTTCGATGTGCACGTGCAGCTCGACCTTTGGAAGCGCCTCGATATAGTCACGCATCGTGCCGGTCCTCGTCCGTTTCGGTTTCTGCAGCCCGTCGGTCGAGAGGGTAGCAGTCGAGCCGGTATCGCTCACGGCCGATACTG
>CAZHBN010000150.1:0-5971 GCA_964530405.1 uncultured Ectothiorhodospiraceae bacterium | reverse complement strand
GCGCTGATGCGCGGGTGTACCCGTGGCCGCCAGGCTGTCCCATAATGCACAGGCGACGGCCAGCGACGAGACCACGCAAGTATCATGAACCCCCTCGATGAGCTCGCCGAGCAGCGCATGCGTGAGGCCGAGGCACGCGGAGAGCTTTCCGGTCTGCCAGGCGAAGGGCGGCCCCTGGATCTCGACGACGACGCATTCGTGCCGGAGCATCTGCGCGCGGCTTACCGCGTTCTGCGTAACGCGAACTGTCTGCCACCGGAGCTCGAACAGCGGCGCGAGATCCGGAGTCTCGAGGACCTGCTGCGGCACGTGGACGACACCACCGGGCCCGAGGCGCGGGAAGCCCGGCGTCGTCTGACCGCCCTGCGCCTGGAGCTCGAGAGTCGGCGGGGCGCCGGTACTTCCCTGTCGGCGGTTCCGGGTTACCAGGGCAAGCTCGAGCACCGTTTCCGACGCCGGTGAATCCGAGGTGGAGCATGCGACGGCGGTGAGCTGTCGCCGCTCAACGACTGCTCAGTCCGTGGCGGGGGCGGACACCCGCTGCACCCGCGTATCGCATCGGTCGCCCCCTTTGCGGGGCCGCGGCGATTGACAGCAGTACCGCACGCCTTGCTACGGTCCACCGTCACGGCGCGCGGCCGCGTCCTGCGGCCAGAACCAACGGCCCGTTATGGGCCCGGACCAGAGGCAGACTACACATGAACCACACGATGTGGACCCCGTCCCGCAGCGGATTGCTCGCCGTCCTGCTTGCCGGCGTCATGACCGCCGCTGCACCGGCGATGGCGCAGCAGGAGGGCAGCGCCGGGAATGGCGGCGGTGCCGAGGCGGCCAAGGAGCAGAGTAGCGGCAAGCCGGCGAATGCGCGCGCGGAAATGCGCAAGCTCCAGAAACGGCTGGGGGATATCCGCGACCAGGCGCTCGAGAACAACCCGGAGCTCAAGGAGCAGCGGCAGTCGCTCAAGGACGCGGTCAATGCGCGCATGGCCGAAGAGGGCGTCGATCCGGAGACGGATGTGGCGCGACTGCGCGAGATCGCCAAGAAGCTGCGCTCCGGCAAGGTCGAGGGCGAAGAGCAGAAGACGCTGACCAAGGAATACCGCGAGAAGCGCCAGACGCTGCTTACGGCGCGGCGCAAGGCGCTCGGCGACGAGAAGATCCAGAAGCAGCGCAAGGCGTTCGAGGATGATCTCCGCGCGGCCATGATCGAGCAGGAGCCCGAGACCAAGGCGCTGATCGCCGAGTATCGCAAACAGCGCACGCAGATGCGCCAGAAGATGCAGAAGGCGATCCAGCAGCGTCAGCAGCAACAGCAGCAGAAGCCGTCCAAGCAGCAGCAAGGCGGTAGCGAATAACCGGCTCCGGTGGCCGGCGCCGTCTACGGCGCCGGCCTTTCTGCGGTATGCTCCGCATCATGGAGCTATCTCTCGCAACACCGTCGCTGCTGTTTCCCGCCATCTCCCTGTTGCTGCTGGCCTATACCAACCGGTTCCTTGGCCTCGCAGCGCTGATCCGCGACCTGCAGGCGCAGTACCGGGAGCAGCGCAACCCCAATCTCCGCGGTCAGATCGAGAACCTACGCCGCCGCGTGATGCTGATACGGCACATGCAGGTCGCCGGCGTTTTCAGCCTGTTTCTGTGCGTGCTATGCATGTTCCTGCTGTTCGCCGGGCTGGTGACGCCGGCGAAGTACGCGTTCGCTATCAGCCTTTTGTTGATGATGACCTCGCTGGCGTTGTCATTGCGGGAGATATGGATTTCCGTCGCCGCCCTGGGGCTTCAGCTATCCGACCTGGAAACGGATCGCGACGCGTCGGAAAGCCGGATGTGATGTAAGGAGAAGCATGTGTTCGGCCTGAGCGTCATTCCGCGCAACGACCCGTTCCAGGGTCTGCGCATCAAACGCTTCCTCATGGCGGGGCTCGTGTACGTCATGGCCGTGGTGATCATGGGGCTGTACGTGCTCGAGGGCCTCATGGCCATCCGCCCCTGGCTGAGTATCTCCACCGCGCTGGTCGTCGTGAACGCGGTGTTCTACGCCATGCTGCGAAGCGGTCGCAACGAACGGCTGCGGGACCCGAGCCTGACCGGTGTCCAGATGGTGACGGCGTGTGCGTTCATGACCGTCAGCCTGTACTTCGTCTACGGCGCGCGTGGCGCGTTGCTGCTGCTGTACATGGCACTGCTGATGTTCGGCGTGTTCCGATTGCGCAACTGGCAGTTCACGGTTCTGGGACTGTTCGCCATGGCCTGTTACGGCGGCGCCGTCGCCGTCGTCTATCATGTCCGGCCGTGGGCCGTCGATTTACGCGAGGAAACGCTGCAGTTCGTCGCTCTGGCGGTGATCGTTCCCTGCGGGGGGTTCTTCGCCGGCTATGTCGACCGGTTACGCCGGCAGCTCAAGCGCCAGCAGGTCGAGTTGCAGCAGGCGCGCGAGAAGGTGCACGACCTGAGCGTGCTGGACCCGCTGACCGGGTTGAGTAACCGCCATGCCGCCATCAGCGCGGTGGCCGATGAAGTGGCACGAGGCCTGCGTCTACAGCAGCCGCTAACGGTCGCCGTGGTGGACCTGGACAACTTCAAGGCGATAAACCGCGAGTTTGGCCACGAGCGTGGCGACCAGGTCTTGAAGCGCGTGGCCCGGGCAATCGGTGACGGGTTGCGGGCCATCGATACCGTTGGTCGCTATGGTGGCGAGGAATTCATCGCCGTGTTGCCTGACGTGCAGGGCGAGGAGGCGCTGGAGCGGGCACGCGTGCTATGTGAGAGTGTTCGTGACTGCCGTTTCCAGGCATTGGGTGCGGGAGCGCGACTATCTGCGTCCGTCGGTGTGACCGCACTGCAGGATGGTGATGACACCTGGACCCTGATCGGCCGGGCGCGCGCCGCCGCCGATGAGGCGCACGAACGCGGCGGCAACCGGGTAGTCGCCCGCGGAATCGGCGACGAGTAGCCCGTTACTGAACTTCTCAGAGGTATGGTCACGCGTCAACCGGTGCGTGCACCGGTGCCGCAAGGCACGAGGCGCGCCGTGTACCCGGTTACATAGAAGACTAGAGTGGAGTCGGGAACCGTGGCGATCAGGAACAGGAAACTGCGCAGACTCTACGAGAATCTGCAGAGCGAGGTGGATAGCGCGGCACTCTACCATGCGCTCGCCGCGGCCGAGGACGACGAACGCCTTGCCGAAGTTTACCATCGCATGGCCCGGCTCGAAGAGCGCCACGCCCGCTTCTGGGAGGCGGAAATTCGTCGCCGGGCGGGGGCAGTGTCGCCGGTGCGGCCGAGCTGGCGTTCCCGTCTGCTGGCGACGGTCGCGCGCCGCTTCGGCGCATCGTGGGTGCTGCCGGCGATATCGGGGATGGAACGCGCCGGCAGTCGTGCCTACGAGCGGCAGCCGGAGTCCCGGGACTCGCGCTTGCCGGCGGACGAGCGTTACCACCGGCGGCTCATCAACGTGATCCGGCACGCGGGTGCCGGACTGTCCGGAGACGAGATCGCACGCCTGGAAGGCCGCCATGGAGGCGTCGACGGCAATGCGCTTCGAGCCGCCGTTCTCGGCGCCAATGACGGACTCGTTTCCAATCTCAGTCTGGTGATGGGGGTCGCCGGCGCGGCCGTGGCCACCGAGGCGATACTGCTGACCGGACTGGCGGGCTTGCTGGCCGGGTCCATCTCCATGGCCATGGGCGAGTGGCTGTCGGTACAGAGTGCGCGCGAGCTGCATAGCCGACAACTCGAGGTGGAAGCCCAGGAGCTCGCCGAAGCGCCGGAGGAAGAGGCCGAAGAGCTGGCTCTGATCTACGAAGCCAAGGGGCTGGAACGCGGCGAAGCCAAGGCGGTGGCGCAACGGCTCATCGATGATCGCGAGAACGCGCTCAACGTGCTCGCCCGCGAGGAGCTCGGCATCGATCCCGCGAACCTGGGCGGATCCGCGTGGGTGGCAGCTGCGACTTCGTTCTTCCTGTTCGCCATCGGCGCGATTATTCCGGTGGTGCCCTATTTCTTCATTGGTGGCCCGCTGGCGGTCCTCGCCAGCCTGTGCGCGAGCGCCGTAGGCCTGTTCGTTATAGGTGCGGCGATAACGGTGCTCACCGGCCGCTCGGCGTGGTATTCGGGCCTGCGCCAGCTGGGCTTCGGCCTCGGGGCCGCGATGATCACCTACGGTGTCGGCTGGTTGCTGGGCGTCGGTCTGGTGCCGTAGGCACCGGCGGTCGCCCGGGGCGGCCACCGTTACACGGCGCCCGGCGCCAGTGACGCCGGATGCTCGGTGGCGGAACGACCCGTGCTAGCGGATTTCCCACATCGCGGCGGATTGTGCGTGTACCGCCGGGGCGTGGTAGCCGTTGCCGCGTTCCAGTCGCTGCCATTCGGCGTCGGTGAGGAGGCGCTCGGCGAGCGGGAAGAGCTCGTTTTCCTCGCGCTCTATCTGGTCGAGACATTCCGCGACGAAGCGCCGGGCCAGGGCGTCGAAACGGTCCCTGGGGACGACCACGTCCTCCGCCATGTCCTCGATCTGTTCGAGTAGCGCTTCCGCCGTCTCGGTGAGATTCTCGGTGCTATCCTGCATGGCCTCGGCGGTCCGCCGCGCCTCGCCTTCATGGTTTGCGAGGGCGCGACACAGCGCCTGCTCTTCATGCACATGCTGCTGCAGGGGTTGATGCGTCATCCACTCCAGGTTTTCACGCATGGCGTCGATGTCCGCGCTACCCTCTTCCTCGAACGCCTGCAATTCGTCCTCGAAGCGCTCGAGAGCCTGGAGAATATCTGCGTGTTCACTGCGCAGCCGCTGTAGCAATTCCATCGCGTAACCTCCGTCGACTACGGCGAATCGCCTGGTAGCGTGGGCAAGGAGAAGTCTAGTTACTGGTCCCGGCGGTGCAGGGCGCGGAGTGAGAATCTGTGATTCGATTGGCAGAGCGCTCATGAGCGGCCCGACGGGCGGTATCGACACATGCCTGGATTTCCTCGCAAACACGTCCGGACCACCCGAGCGCCAAGTGGCCTGTGCCGATATAGTCTTTTTTTTCAGTGTCTTGGGGGCTTGTGCTGGCAAGCGGAGTCACCAGCTCATCATGTCGCGCGTTTATGGTCACCAGCGGTGGTGCGCCGGCACCGGAAGGGGGTGGCAGTGACCGCAGCCAGGCGCTGCCAGGGATCATCTCCCGTGCATTGGGGGTCCACCCGAGACGGGCTATACGGCTACCTCGGTGTGGCGTGCCGAGGGTGATCACCTGCACCACGTCATCGAGCCCATGGCGTGCACGACACGCCCGTATCGTGAGTCCGCCCATGCTGTGCCCGACCAGGATCAACGGTCGCCCGGGCAGGCGCTCACGCACCCCCTCGAGGTGGCGGGCAAGCGCATCGGCCTGCTGGTCGATACTCCCGAACGCTGGCTCCAGCGTCGGTGGTGGCGGACACACGATGCCCCGCCGTTGCAGTTGCCAGCGCTGAGGCAGCCAGTATGTCGCATTGCAGGCATATCCGTGCACGAGCACGACGACGGGCTCGCGGTACGGCACACCGGCTCGATCGCGGTGCGGTCCATCCATCATCCGGTTCCACAGCGGCGCGAACGGTTGCAGGATGCTGTGGGTTGTCACGAGTGCGAGCCACTCCCGGGCGGCCACGCTGGGGGGCGGGAATGCCGCGCCCCGGTCATTGCCGGCATCGTCCCATCGCCACGCGGTGTACCAGGCGATGACGAGATAGCCGGCACGGACGGACGCCGCAGTCGTGCCGAGGCACGCAGCAATCGCCACGCCGCTGAGCGGTGTGAACACCGCGAGGACGATGGCTAGGATCAGGTGAAAGGACAGCTCGCCGGCGAGCAGCCACCGCTCCAGGCGCGCGATCATGACGCCTCGCCGGCGTCGCCGCCGTGCGCCGGTTCCCTGAGTGCCCGACGCAGGATCTTGCCGACATTGGTTTTCGGCAACTCGTCGCGGAACACGATGTCCTGAGGCAC
>CAZHBN010000149.1:0-9721 GCA_964530405.1 uncultured Ectothiorhodospiraceae bacterium | reverse complement strand
GTAGGTCAGCTGCTCTCGGCAGCTGACGTTTCGGAGACCCCGTTGCGGGAGGCGGCAGGGCGTGTCCACGGTTGGTGGCGGCCGCTGCGCTCCATCCCCACTGTCGTTCTGGTGGCGACGGTCAGTGACTGTTGCCGGTGGCGGCGGGTGTTGCCGGATCGATTCGCTCTTCCGTCGCGATCTTTCGTCCCTGTCCGACATTCACTCGTTGCGTTCTCCCTCGCTCAGGCTGCGAAAATACCGATCCACCGCCTCCTGGTAGCGCGTGGGCACGTCGACGGGTTCGCGCACCGCGACCGCCTGTGGGTCGGTCGTGGTTCCGCGGCGCAGCCGGTACTCGATCGCCTGCAGCTTCTCGAGCAGGGCTGCATGCTGGCGTTCCAGCGCTGCCAGGTCCGCCGGGGCCGTCTCGCCTTGTAGAGTCTCGACCAGCGCGCTGATATCACGGGCGACGTCCCCCGTGGCCTCGAATGCGTCCGCCAGATCGCCGAGCTCGCCCAGACGTCGTCCCATGCGGTCGATGAGCTCGCCGAGGCGGTAGCTGCGACCGTAGCCGCCGGCGGGCCCGGCGGGCGCAGCGCTGCCGCCATCGGCCCCGCTGGCGGCCGTGGTGCCGGATTCGGGCGCAGTTGGCTCGCCGGCACCGCCGCTGGACGACGCCGGGCTCTGGCGTTGGGCCTCGGCCAGGCGGCGTTCGTCCGCCTTGAGGCCGCGAACCAGTGCCTGCAGCCGCTCCAGGCGCTCGGCGTCGCCGAGGCCCGCCCGGTCACCGCCCCGCGCCGTGTTCTCGGCTTGGGCGAGACGCTGGTGCACGAACTCGATGTCATTCTCGAGCTGGCCTTCACGGGCGGCCTGTGAGTTGTCCGGGTCGCCGCGTTCCAGGGCTTTGGCCGAGATACGCATGCGCGCCTCCAGGCCCCGGTCCCGCAGCATGCGCCCGGCGGCTTCCAGGTCGTCGGCCAGCTCGGGATGCTCCCGCTGTGTCTGCCGCAGCAGGCGATCCACCTGGTTCGTCAGCTCACCGAGCTCCCCGGCCAGCGCATGCTTGCGGCGTGCGAGATCCCGGGTGGGCTCGGACTGCGCGTCGCTCTCACTGTCGTCTTGCTGTCGGTCCAGCGCTTGCCGGATGTCCCGTTGTTCGGCCGCTGCCATCTCGGCGCGCTCACGTGCCCGCGTCACGCCCTGTACCAGTCCCTGGCGGCCGGCCTGTTCCAGTGTGCGCTGCACCGAGCGCAGCCGCTCCAGCGCTTCCTCGCCGGCATCGGCGTCGCCGCGCCGGGCGGAGCGTTCCATGGCCTCGCGGGCGGCGCGGAGCTGTTGCCGCGCGCTCTCGGCCTGGCGGGTGAGCGCGTCGTTGCGGTGACGGGTCAGGCGTGCCAACTCGCGCTCCAGCTTCTCCAGCTCGGCGGCCAGGGCTTCCTGCGTGGTGGCGTCGCCGTCGCCCTGCTGGCCGCGCAGTCGGGTGCGCTCGATTTCGCGCTGTTGCCGCCGCGCTAGCTCGCGGAGCTTGTCGAGGGCGTCTTCCAGTGCCTGCTCCGGGCGGTTCCACTGACCGCGTTGCAGGGATTCGTACTGATTGCGGAACTTGTCCATCTCCAGGCGGAAGAGCTCGCTCAGCTCACGCTGGGCACCGTTGTTTTGCCCGCCGGCGCCGCGGGACTGGGAGACCATGACATCGCGAAACGCGGCATCGGCGCGCTGGAGGTGGCGCAGCGCCGCGCGTGCCCTGGGCAGGGCGGCGTCCACGTCACTACCGGCGAGTCGTGCCTCGACTTCGACCATGGCGCGGGCGGCACGCGGCATTTCCTCGGCCATGCGGCGATAGCCCTCATTGTCGCGGACGAAGCGGCGCGGGCCGAAGCGGCGGACGATGGCCTCGACCCGATCGCGAATCCGGGCCTGGGCGACCTCGAGGGTATCGATGCGCTCGGCGACAACGCGTTCGTCGAGGCGTTCCCGCTCGCGTTTGAGCTTGAACAGTGCCACCACGAGGGAGCGTTGTTGGGCGCTGAGCTGGGCGCCGCCGAGGCCCTGACCCCCCATGCCGCCGCCACCACCGGCGGCGGCGCGGTGGTAACGGCGTTCGAAGGGGCGGACTTCCATGAAGAAGAGGTCGGTGACGGCCACGCGGTCCGGGTCGCTGGCGGCGTCTCGTGCCCGGGCGTAGTAGGAGATTAGGTCGCCCGGCTCCAGGGGCAGCGATTCCAGCGCCAGCACGTGGGTGGCCTCGACGGCGGTGGGCGAGTCGGGTCCGGGCTCGAAGGCGACGATACGGTCGTCGCCGCCATTGATGTTGACCACCAGCTCCAGCTTGCGCACGGCGACGTCGTCCTGGGCGCGGGCGCTGATGCCGATTTCCTCGATGGACGTGACCTGGGTGTCCCGTCCCGGCCATTGGAGTGTCACCGCGGGAAGCGTGTCCGAGTGCACGCGGATGGGGTACTCGGCGCTGGCGGCGATCGGCCCCGCTTCGCCTGCCGGCAGCTCGATGCGGTAGCGTCCGTCACTGTCCAGCGCGAGGGTCGCCCGCAGGGTGTCACCGCTGCGGGCCAGGGGGATACGGCGTTCACCGTCGAGCACCAGCGCACCGGCCCCGACCGGGGTATCCGGGACGACGCGGACCTCCACCCGGCTACCGCGCACGCCCGTGATGGGGCCGCCGTCGCGCACCAGCTCCGGGGGGCGGCCGGTGCGCTCGGGGTACTCGTAGCGCAGGTCGATGCGCTCGACCCCGGGGCGCGGTACTACCTTCAGTCGGTGCCGGTTCGATTCGATCGGACCGCTGCGGACGTAGTAATCCACCGGTGCGTCGACGTCGATCAGCAGCGTTTCGTGACCCTCGGAGGCCACGCTCGGAGTCATCACCGTCGGCGTCCAGCGCTCTTCGCCGAGGCCGCGGGTCATGAGCTCGACACGCTCGGGGCGGAAACCGTCGGCTTGCGCGGCGATCACCTGATCCGCGCCGGCGACCACGACCACATCCCCGGGGCGGACCGTCAGTCGGTAAGGGTTACCGGCGGTGGCGTCGGCGGACGGGCTCGCGAGCAGTGCCAGACCATGGCGGACCGGCGCCGGACCCCACAGGGCGGCGACGGCGGCGGCGAGTGCGATCACCGCCAGGGCCGCGCCGGCCACACGCAGGCGCGCGAACTCCAGCGCGCGCACGTTCGCCGTGCCCGCGCAGGCGGCTGCCGCGCGCTCCAGCAGTGTGTGCTCCAGTGAGCCGGTGCCGGTGCGCCTACCGTGTGCGCGCGTGTGCTCACTCACCTCGGCGGCGCTCATCACCAGCGCGTCGAGGCCGCCGGCTCGCGCCTCGATGTAACGCGCAGCCTGTACCCGGGAGAGGCGCCGGAGCAGCAGCCCCAGCGCTGCGGCGAGCACGATCAGCGGCACGAGGATGTAGACGGCGGCGCGCGCGATGGTGACCGCCGGGGCGTCGAAACGTTCCGTGGCCATGTAGGCGACGGCTGCGCCGATGGTGATCACGGCCACCCCGGCGGCTGCGGTGGCGGCCTCCAGCAGGCGCCGGGCCCACCAGCGGCGCCGCACCAGGGCGAGCCAGTCGTCGAACGTCGGCCCGGACTGGACCGGCGGCGGCTGCCGTGTCGAAGTGGAGCGACTCATGGCGTCGTCGTCCTCCGGCCGGGCGGCCGGGGTTCCGTCGGGCGGCGCTGGGTGAGCCGGTTCGCCGCCAGACTCTCCAACAATAGCAGCGCCACTGCCGCGGCGAGCAGGTACCAGCCGAGCGGCGTTGGGGCCTGATCGGCTGCGATGCGCGCCCCGGCGGGTATATCGCCGGCGGGCAACGCCCGTCGTGCGATGCGCTCGGTGAATGCCTCCGGGCCTGCCGCCGCCAGCAGGGACTCCCGCCGGTCGGTGTTCACCGCCAGCGTCAGTGACGGCGCGGCACCGTCGCCGCGGTGGATCTCGTGAAACCCGCTTGCGCCCACGCGCAGCAGGTGCTCGCCGGGCGGCAGCGTTGTCTGGCCGCCGCCGGGTGGCTCCACCACGGCGGCGCCGCCTTCGTCGAGGAAGCGGGTCCAGTCGGCACCGTTCGGAAGCCGCCGGGCCAGACGCCGCAGGTCCACAACGTCGCCGGGCGTGTGGGCGAGCGACACGTCCGGCCGGCGTGCGAGATGGTGGACGAGCTCGTGGAGCAGCGGGACGAAGCCGGGATCCAGCGCCAGATCGCTCCACGGGGCGGTGTGCCCGGCGGTCATGACCACGCTTCGCCCGCGGCCGTGGGCATGCTCGACCAGCCAAGGTTCGCCGGTTTCGAGGCGTGCCAGCACTCGATCCCCGGCGCCGTTGGTGGCGGCCACTTGCCGTGATAGCCGGAAACGGGCGCCGGACAATGCCCCGGCAAGCTCCGTATCCGCCTGGGGCCGTGACGCGGCCGGCCAGCCGGGTTCCAGCATTATGCCTGCGCCCGGTGGCGGGTGACGGTGGATCGGCCCCAGGCTTTCCGGTACCAGGGGTGAGTCGCTGGCCGGGGATCGTTGGGCGGACCCGGTGTCAGCCATCATCAGCAGCAACGCGCCGCCGCGCTCGACGAATTGCGCCACGCGCTGGCGGGTACCGGTATCACTCAGGGCGGGGTCCCCGGCGATCAGCACTTCGATGGTTGGCGTAGTGCCGCCGGCGGGCGCCTCCGGCCACGCGGTGACCGTGATCGGCGGATCCGTTGCGGCCGCGAGGGCGCGCTCGATATAGACCGCCGGGTCAGGCCCCGCCGGCGCCGCCGCCATGCCCCGGAGCAGCCCCACACGCAGCGGCGGAGTGGGCGTGATCACCAGGTGGTGGATGTCGTCCGCCGGCAGGTCATCGGCATCGAGCAGAATGCGCGCGGCAATCTGGCGGTCGGCGGCGGCCACCACCGGCATGCGCACGATGCGCTCCTCGCCGGGCGCGAGGTCGACGGTGCGGCGCGTACGGAGGCGGCCATCGGTTTCCAGTGCCACGCCGACGCCGCTCAGCGCGCCGGTGCCGGTATTGCGTACCCGCACGGCGAGGGTGTCGGGGTTGCCGACGTCAGTGCTGGCGACGAGGCGGGCACCGAGGATCGCGGCGTTGGCCGTCACCGGGGCCGTAACGGGCCGGGCATCGAAGGCGATGGGCGTATCCAGGTAGAGGCGGTCGAGCCGCGCCAGCACTGAGCGCTGGAAGTCAGAGATCATCACGACGGCCGGCTCACCCGCCTCTGATTCGCGCAGTACCCGTTCGGCAAGACCCAGTGCGGCCGCTGGCCGGGTACCGCCGGTCGATGGCGACAGCCGCGAGACGGCGGCGTGCAGCGCGGCCCGGTCGCCGGTGAGCCCGGCCGCGAGTACGGCCGTCTCGTCGAAGGCGACGATGGCCATGCGTTCGTTGCCCGCGAGCGCGTCGATCTCGGCCCCGGCAGCGTCGACCGCCGCCTGCCAGCGTGCTGCCGGGCTCATGCTGTAGGAGCGGTCCAGCACCAGGACGGTGTCGCGCACGAACCCGGCCGCTGCGCCAGCGGTGGGGGCCCGGACGCGTTCCGGTCCGGTGAAGGCGACGACCACCAGTGCCAGCGCCAGGCACCGCAGCGCCAGCAGCAACGGATTGCGCAGGGTCTTGCGCCGGCGGGCCTGGAAGGGCATGCGCCGGATGAACATCAACGAGGGAAATGCGAGCCCGCCGCGCTCGCGCCGGTGCACCAGGTGCACCAGTACCGGGACGGCCAGCGCCGTCAGCGCGAACAGCAACCAGGGGCTGGCGAGGGCGAACGGCATGGTCAGCGCCGGAACCGGCCCCGGAAGGCGCGGGTGGAGAGGTAGTGGTGGAGCATGTGGTCCAGGGGCCGGTCGGTGCCGAAGCAGGCGTAGTCCATCCGGCGCGCGCCCAGAGTGCGCGCCAGCGCTTGCCGGTGCCCGGCGAGCTCGCGGCGGTAGTCATCCCGGATCGCCGCCGGTACCACCGGCGAGCGGGCACCGCTTTCCATGTCCTCGAGCACCGTGGGCTCAGTGAACGGCAGGTCCCGTTCGGCGGGATCGAGCACGTGCACCGCGATGACCTCCTGGCCTCGGAGCCGGAGCTGATCCAGGGCCGAAGCCACCTCGTCGGGCTCGGCGTAGAAGTCGGAGACCACCACCACGATGCCCCGCCGCGTCAGCCGGCGGGCGAGCCGCTCGATGGCGCCGGCGAAGCCGCCGGGGCGTTCCGGGGTAAGCCGGGCGAGGGTGCGCATCACGGCTTCGCGGCGTCGTGCCGAGGGCATGATCATTTCCGCGAGGTCGTCATCGAAGCCCGTGAGGCCGACCCGGTCGCGCTGCCGCGCGGCGAGGTGGGTGAGGCAGCCGACCACGAAGCGGCCATAGTCGAGTTTGCTCACGCCGTGACTATCGAAGCCCATGGAGCGGGAGATATCCAGCGCGAACATGATGTCCGCATTGGTCTCCGCCTCGAAGGTCTTCATGTACAGGCGGTCGGTGCGGGCGTACAGGCGCCAGTCGATGCGTCGCACGTCATCGCCGGGCACGTACGGGCGGTGTTCGGCGAAGTCCACCGAGACGCCGCGGAATACCGCCTGGTGCAGACCGCTGATGAACCCGTCCACCACCAGCCGCGAGATCAGGTCCAGGTTGCGGATGCGCGCGAGCACGTGCGGGTCGACGAACCGCGTCTCTGCCACGCGGCCGCCACGTGTTCCCTGTCCGCCGCCGGTGTTGCCGGGGGTGGCGGGCATCATGCCGACCCCACTTTCGCCGTGGGCGTGACGCTGCCCAGGAACTCGGCGATCAGGCTGTCCACGGTGATCTGTTCGGACTCCGCCTGGAAGTTGCGCAGCAGGCGGTGCCGCAACACCGGTGCGGCCAGGGCGCGCACGTCCTCGTAGCCCACGTGCACCCGTCCGTGGGTGAGCGCCCGCGCCTTGCCCGCGAGTACCAGGAACTGCGCCGCGCGCACACTGGCGCCGTAGGTCAGCCAGCGCTCGGCGGCCGGGGCGGCGGCGGGCGTGCCCGGACGCGTGGCGCGGGTAAGCTGCACCGCGTACCGGGCTACCGGTTCGGCGACCGTGACGCGGCGGGTCAGGCGCTGGTAGGCGAGCAGCCGCTCGCGGGCGATCACCGGCTGCAGCTCGGCGGCGGCGGGGCCGGTGGTGGCCTGGACCACGGCGAGCTCGTCGTCCTCGGGGAGGTAGTCGAGCACGATCTCGAACATGAATCGGTCGAGCTGCGCCTCCGGAAGGGGGTAGGTGCCTTCCAGCTCGATGGGGTTCTGGGTGGCGAACACGAAGAACGGATCGGGCAGAACGTAGGTCTTGCCCTGGATCGTGACGTGGCGCTCCTGCATCGCCTCCAGCAGCGCGGACTGGGTCTTGGGCGGAGTTCGGTTGATCTCGTCGGCGAGCACCATGTTGGCGAATATCGGGCCCGCCATGAACGTCATCTCCCGACGGCCGGTGGCCGGGTCCTCCTGGACCAGGTCGGTGCCGGTGATGTCCGAGGGCATCAGGTCCGGGGTGAACTGGACGCGGGCGAAGCTGAGATCCAGGGTCTCCGCCATCGTCTGAACCAGCAGCGTCTTCGCGAGACCGGGCACGCCCATCAGCAGGGCATTGCCGCCGGCGAGCAGCGTGATCAGCATTTGCTCGACGACTGCCGTCTGGCCGACGATGCGCCGGCCGATCTCCGCGGTCACGGCGTGGTAATCCTGCTCGAGCGCCTTTGCGAGCTCGGCGTCGGTGGTTGGAACAGAGGTATTCACGGCCGCATCCTCCCCAGTCACAGGCCCCGGCGTGTCGCGCCGTCGGGCGCGCGCCCGTGCGACGGCGGGCGTGGCATTTCCGCCGGCGTTGCCGTCAGCCGTTGTTCGCGGACGCTCAGCAGCAGCTCCAGCGCTTCGTCGTACAGTGGCGCGATTTCCAGCGCGCGCAGCACCTCGGTCCGTGCCTCATCGAGGTCGCCCGCGCGGCTCAGGGCACGGGCGAGACGGTAACGGGCACCGGCCTCGTCCACCGGGGCCAGCGCGACTTCCGCCCGGCGGGCCGGTATGGCTGCCCGCCAGTCGCCGCGCCCTTCGAACACCCCGGCCATGTCGCGATAGGTGGCGGGGTCGAAAGGCTGGATGAGCGTCGCGCGTTCGAGGGTGCGCGCCGCCGCGTCGGTCGCGGCGCTGCTGCGGTAGAGCCGCACGAGCACCCGGTGGGCCTCGATGTCGCCGGCATCGATGGCGATGGAGCGCTCGAGCAGCTCGATGGCGGCGGCATCGTTGCTCAGCCCCGCTTCCGCCTCGGCCAGCAGGCGATAGGCACTGCCGGGCCCGGCGTGGTCCGGAAACATCGCCAGTGCCCGCCGCAGTGGTTTCCGGGCTGCCGCGAACGCCTTCGTCCCGATGGCTGCGCGGCCCCGCGCGAGCAGTTCGGCGTAGCCCGGGCCGGCGGTGTGTCTGTCCGGGAACAATCCGTTCAGCGAGTCCCGGAAGCGCTCGCGGACGAATGCCTCGAAGGCACGGTCGAACGCCGCGGGCTTCATGTCGAACTGCTCGGCGATCAGCCCGGCGGTGGTGGCACCCTCGGCGAAGCCCTCGATCATCGTCGCGATGGCCTCGAATCCGTGGTGCTGCTCGATGAACTCCACCACCAGTGATGCCTGGTAGTACGCGTGGGCGATCTGCCGGGGATAGCTCGGGCGCAGGAAGGCACGGTCCATGTCGCTCGCCGGTGGCAGGCGCCCACTGTGGAACGCGTGCAGGAAACCGGGGGTGACGTCCATGCCCCAGCCGGGGCGGGCGGTGCGTTCCTCGTAAACGGCAAGGCCCTCACTGAACCACCGCGGCATGCGGCCACCGGTGGCCGCCAGGTGGAAGCTGTGGGCGATCTCGTGCCAGACCGCCGAGGCCCAGTTGAAGGGGCCGAAGGTGCCGGAGGACGGCGAGTTCAGGGCAATGACCGGACCGAAGCACACGCCGAGGATGTTCACCCCCACCAGCCCCACGGTACGCACGGAGAAATCCTCGTGGCGGGGATAGACCTCGACGCGAATGGGTGTTTGCGGGCGTACGCCGTAGCGCTGCGCGAAAACGTTATAGGCCTGCTCGGCGATGGGTAGCAGCCGCAGCGCCAGCACCTCCGCTTCGCCGGGGGCAGCGACCAGGGTGAAACGCCGGGAGCGTACTGTCGTGAACGCGGAGAGGCGGTCCAGGAGATCGAGGGTATTCTTCGTGCGAACGTCGTAGGGATCGCCGCGGAACGCCTGTTCCATGCTGGCGCGGCCGTCGGTCATGTCACCCAGGCGCAGCAGGTTCTCGCCGACTAGGGTGTGGCCGCGCCAGGCTTGCCTGTCCAGTCCGGTCTGGGTTCGGGCGAAGCGCAGGGCGTCGCGGTAGCGCCGATTCTGGCCGGCGATCTCGGCGAGTGTCTCGAACAGGCGGCTATAGCCGGGTGTGGCTCTGTGGACGGCGGCGATCTGCTCACCGAAGCGCTCGTGGTCGTCGCGCAGATAATGAACCGCCGCCAGCAGGGAGCGGGCTTCGGGCGAGTGCGGGTTCACCGCGAGCGCCTGCTGGAGGTGATCCTCTGCCGCGGCGATCTGTCCGCCGTCGAGGAGCAGCCGGGCCTGCAGGATGTGCGCGGGAAGGTGGTTCGGCCGGCGGTCCAGCACCAGCGCGACCGTGCGTTCCGCCGCCGGCGAGTGGTCGAAGCGTTGGCTCCGGGCGAGCCCGAGCAGTGCCGGCAGGTGGCCGTCGTCGCGTTCCAGGG
>CAZHBN010000148.1:0-9725 GCA_964530405.1 uncultured Ectothiorhodospiraceae bacterium | reverse complement strand
TTCTATCGCGTGGATTCCATCGAAGGATTCTGGAACACGGGCGACGAGACCGAGCCGAACCTGGGCTACAAGCCGCGCTACAAGGAAGGCTATTTCCCGGTTCCGCCCATGGATCACATGCAGAACCTGCGTACGGAAATGGTGCGCACGCTGCAGCGGGTCGGCGTCGGTGTGGAAGTGCATCATCACGAGGTGGGCACTGCCGGGCAGGCGGAGATCGACATGCGTTATGCGCCGCTGACACGCATGGCCGACCACGTGCTGTTGTACAAGTACGTAGTGAAGAACGTGGCGCTCAGCCACGGCAAGACGGTCACAATGATGCCCAAGCCGATTTTCATGGACAACGGCTCGGGCATGCACACGCACCAGAGTTTGTGGAAGGAGGGTGAAAATACCTTCTACGATCCGGACGGCTACGGCCGCATCAGCGAGGCGGCGAAGCATTATATCGGCGGGCTGCTCGAGCATGCCGATGCGTTGTGCGCGTTCATCGCACCGTCGACCAATTCGTACCGGCGCCTGGTGCCGGGCTACGAGGCGCCGATCAATCTCGTCTATTCCCAGCGCAATCGAAGTGCGTGTGTCCGCATTCCCATGTACAGCGCCAGCCCAGCTTCCAAGCGCATCGAGTTCCGCACACCGGATGCGAGCTGCAACCCGTACTACGCCTTCGCCGCGATGCTGATGGCGGGGCTGGACGGCATCGAGCGCAAGATCGAACCGCCCGAGCCCATCGACAAGGACCTCTATGACCTGCCGCCGGAGAGCCGGGGGGAGGTGCGCGCGGTCGTCAGCTCACTGGAGGACGCTCTCGACGCGCTGGAAAGCGATTGCCAGTTCCTGACGAAGGGCGACGTATTCACCGCGGATGTGATCGAAACTTGGTTGCGTTACAAGCGCGAGCGCGAGGTGGATGCGATACGGCTTCGACCGCACCCGTACGAGTTCGCCCTGTACTACGACATATGAGTCCACGGCCGGTCGCCGCGTCCAATGTTGACTGTACCGCCCGTCAACCGGAACCGCCAGCCGGTTATCGTGCGAACTATTATTGGCAATCATCAACCTCGTCATGAAAGACGGAGGGTCCATCCATGGGTGTTCGTGCGCGTGGGGCTAGCGGGCTTTCGTTCTTTGGTTACGCGGCTCTCCAGAGGGTTGCCCTGGCCGGGGCATTGCTTGCCGCGGGCGTTGTGCTGACGCCGGCCATGGCCACCGAAGGCGCTGCGTTGACGCCGGAGCTCGAGCGGGTGCGTGAGGCGGTGGCCAAGTACAAGGACCCCATCGTGGCCGTGCATGACGGCTATCTCTCGACCCTGGCTTGTGTGCGTTATCCCGATGGCAACATGGGGGTTCATTTCCTGAATACCCAGCTGATCGGGCCCGAGCCGGATCCCATGAAGCCACAGATTCTGCTCTACGAGGTGGCCGATGGCGGGTTGCAACTGGCCGGGGTCGAGTGGTTCGTGCCCGTCGCCACCGGCGTCGAAGACACGCCGCAGCTCTTCGGGCAGGCATTCGAAGGGCCCATGGAAGGCCATGAGCCGATAATGCCGGCGGCGCTGCATCACTACGATCTGCACGTCTGGCTGTTCAAGGACAATCCCAACGGTCTCTTTTACCACGCCAACCCGGAGGTGAGCTGTGACGGCCGGTGGGGATATTCGATGGAACTGAGTCCCACGGATCACGTCGCGACAGATCACTGAACGGGCGTGCGGGTCGTCCTCAGTGTTCGCCGAGATCCACATCGACGACACGCCCGTCGATGATTCGGACCTCCCGGGCGAACCGCGCCGGCCCGAAGTCATAGACCCAGTCGTCCACGAGGGCCGGAAGGCCGGGCTGTACGAGCTCCCATCGGGAGCGCTCGTAGTCCGGCTTGCCGCAGCGATGGAGCAGCTCGAATTTACTCATGCCGCGCTTGATTTGCCGTGGCGAGCAATCCCCCGCGGAGGGCTCGGAGAAGCCGTAACCACCGGTTTCGATGCGGGTGAGCTCGCCGTTGCGGAAGCGCAGAATGCGCACGAAGCGACGGGGGCCGCGGTTGTAGTACCACTTCTCGATTTCGCCGACGAAACCGAACCCCCGGAGGAAGACCTCCGGGTGATACTCGATGTAATCGGGCTCGCCGCAGGACCTGAGTACCTCGTAGGGCTTGTCGCCGCGCAGGACCAGATCCGTCCCGCACCGCCATGCCTGGGCTGTCGGTGCAATGAATAATGCCAGCACGATGAACGCTAACGCGTGTCTCATGGCTCGAGCGCTCCGGGCGGGAACGAACACTGTCGAGGTCGTCGGCGTTCCGTTGCCTTGATCCGGGAGTATGTGACGTTGTCGGCGTCGGTCCTATTCCTATGGGACAGCAGCAGGTACCGGAGGTTGCCGGGGGCGACAGGCACCCGCGAGCATGACGGTCACTGAAGCCTGCCAATGCATTACTGAAAGGCCAGTGCCTCGGCACAGGCAAGTCGGGAGAGCATTGATCGGCGTGGGCCGGTGGACCGGCCCACGCCCTGCAAGGCCGGCGATCGGCGTTGCGATCGAATTCCGACTCAGACGCCTGCGTTGTGTAATGGTCGGCTGGAGGCGGCGTTTGCCGTGGAGGTCCCGGTGCGGGTGCGTCGCCAGATGTGCACCACAAGGGCCGACGATAGCAGCAGGTGCCCCGGGCTCGTAACGAGGCCGGGGAAGTACCAGCCGCTGCCGTACACGTCATGGAAGAGGTAGGCGAGGGTGGGATGACCGAAGCCGTTCCAGAGCATCCCGAAGGTGAAGAAGCAAATCAGGAATGTGGGGGTACGGTGCTGTAGCACGATCCCCAGCGCGCCGATGACGAAGCCCGCGTTGGCGATCATGTTGAAGGTGATGAAGAGTGAGTCGCCCCAGCCGGTGCCGGGGGCGAACCAGCTATGCGCGCCACCGTTGACCAGTGGGAAGTAGTACTGGAACCCCGTCGCGAACTCCTCGGCCATGTGAATGAACTGCCACGCGATTGCGATCAGGTACAGCGGCAGGATCGCGCTCGGCGATGGCAGACAGCGGTGGAAGGTGAGCAGGTAGAATGGATAGGCGGCCAGCATCGGCACGACGAGCACGATGATCGGCCAACCCAGCGCTGCGTACATCATCGCCGCGAGGGTGACGCAGACGATACCCGGCACGATGGCGGACGCATGGCCGCCATCGTGTCGCTTCATCGATGCGGGCGCGTTCATATCGACCTCTCTGTGTTTCAGGCCCGCCGCCATGACGGCGGGCGTGTGTGTGTTCACACCGGCGTGGCGGCAGCGGGTGCCGGCCGCAACTGATCCAGGGTCTCGTTCACCGTCGTAACACCTCCCAGGTGCGGCACGATCTCCTCGACGACCACCTGCCTCTGCGGCCGGGTGAAAGCGGCGCAGGCGTCGGCGACCACGTTGACGTCATAGCCCAGGTCGTGAGCCTGCCAGGCAGTCGCCAGTACGCAGACGTGGAGCGCGAACCCGGCCAGGTACAGGCGCTCGACACGGTTGTTGCGGAGATAGGCATCGAGGTTGGAGCCGGAGAACGCGCTCGCTCCGATCCGTCCGCGCACCACGAATTCCCCGTCGTGCGGCTCGAAGCCGTCGGCGAACCGGCTGCCGTCCCCCTGCTTCGGGAAGGTGCCGGCCTGGGGAATCGCCGCCCGCAGGCCCTGGCGGGCTTCGCCGAGCTCCGGGTAACCCGCGCTGAACCGCAGGCCGGCGTGCACGATCCGGGCATCCACGGCCCGGGTGCCATCGAGCAGACGCTGCGCCGCGGCCGCGGCACCCTGGAACTGCACGGTATCGGTCATCAGTGGACGGATGCGGCCATTCGCCGCGAGCCACTCGTTCTGCATCTCGATGAACAGGACAGCGCTTCGCACCATGAATTCTCCGTAAGTAAACTGTTAAGTGTGTTAATGCTAACCCAGAATGTCAGGGAGTTGCCGGCCAAAAACTGCCGATCTATGTAAGAAAGAAAGTCAACCTCTCTTGCTGATGCGCCTATAAGTACACTGGTGAGTGCAGTATAAAAGTAAACCGTCTGGTGTCAATACGGTGAGGGCAACGGTAAGATGGCCGCCATGGCGGCGGTCCGGCCGGCGTCGCTTAGCCGCTGCAGTCGGGGGCAGTGAACGGAGAGGGCGAGGGGATGGCGCGACCACGCAAACGCGACGAGGTCATAGAGGCGGCCACGGCGGTGTTTCTCGACGCCGGTTTCGAAAATGCGAGCGTGGATGAGATCGCACGACGCGGCGGGGTTTCCAAGCGCACCGTTTACAATAACTTCGAGAGCAAGGATGCGCTGTTCGCTGCGGTGGTCGATCGCCTTTGGGGAAGTCTTCGGTTCGAGACGGACGGCCTCTCGCAGATGGATCGCCCCGTCGATGAAGTGCTCTGCGAGGTGGCGCGATATACGCTCACCACGCTGACCGAGCCCAGGGTTCTGGGATTGCTGCGGCTGGTGATCTCGGAATCGCCGCGTTACCCCGAGCTTGCGGAAATGTTCTTTCGCCAGGGCAAGGGCCCCGTGTTTCGCAGCCTCTCCGTGTACCTGGCCCGACTCGACGGGGCAGGGCGGCTTCGCGTGCCCGATCCGGAACTGGCGGCGTTCCAGTTCCTCGGCCTGTTCAAGGAGGCGCTGGTCTGGCCGCGGCTGTTGGGGGTTCGAGCGCCGCTCGACACATCACGGGAGCAAGTGATCGAAGAGGCCGTGCACACCTTCCTGGCACGCTACGCGCGCGATCGGGCGTCACCGTAGTGACGGCCGCCATGCGCTGGTAGTGTCCCGGCACGTCGACGCGTCGCCACTGCCGGGCGCCGGGTCACCCGTGGCACCACGGGCGACCCGGCGTGGCACCGCGGCTATGCGATCCGGAAGCGCCGGAACATTTCTTCCAGGCCCTTGGAGAGCTCGTCGAGTTCCCCGGCTGCCTGGTTGATGGTCTGTGCACTTTCATCGGAGTGCGAGGCGAGTCGCGCCACCTCGGTGATGGTGCGATTGATGTCCTCGGCCACCGTGCTCTGTTCCTCGGTGGCGGTGGCGATCTGCAGGTTGAGATCCCGCATGCTTGCCACGGAGGATTCCACGTTGCGGATGGCCGATCCGGTCGCCTCCGTTTGCTCCAGCGTATCGCCGGCACGGCTGCGTCCCTCATCACTGAGCCGTGTCGCCGCCGACGCCGCAGTCTGGAGTTTCTCGATACTCTGACGGATCTCCTCGGTGGACTCCTGGGTGCGCTGGGCCAGCGTGCGCACTTCGTCGGCGACCACTGCGAAACCTCGCCCTTGTTCTCCCGCGCGTGCCGACTCGATGGCGGCATTGAGAGCGAGCAGATTGGTCTGTTCCGCCACACCCCGGATAACATCCAGCACCGTGCCGATCTCCGTGGTGTCCTGCTGAAGCTGCTCCATTGCGCCGCCGAGTTCGCCGACCAGGCCATCCATGCGCTTTACCGCGTCCAGGGTTTCGTCCATCGCCTGCAGCCCGCTGTGGCTGCTGTTGCCGGCCTCGTCGGCGGCTGTCGCGGCTTCCGAGGCATTGCGAGCGACTTCCTGAATGGTGGCCGACATCTCCGAGATGGCGCTGGCACTCTCCTCGGTACGGGCGCGAACATCAGAGCTGCCATCCGCTACGCTCGAGGCGGTCCGGGTCAGGTTGTTCGCGGTGCCGGTGAGTGAGCGGGTGGCTTCCTGCATCTGAGTGAGCATGCCCGTGATGTTCCCGCGCATTTGCTCCAGGCTGTCGGCGAGGCGGCCGAGCTCGTCGTCGCGTTTTACTGTGGTGGCGTGGCGGAAGTCCCCCTGCGAGTACGCATCGATGGCGTCCGCCAGCTCCTGGGTCGGGTGGACGACGCTGCGGTTGAGCATCCAGAACAGAAGTGCGAGGACGGTGATGGAAACGCCGACAATGACCGGCAGGCTCCATCGGGTCGCGGTGCTCGCCGCTCGGGAGGCGGCCTCCCGGTGCTCGCGCGTGAGCTTGCTGATGCGTGCCGCTGCCTCACTCAGCAGCTCGGTGGGTTCACGGTCGATGCCCTTGACCGCGGCGTCCCCCGTGCGATGGTCGAAACCGCTGGCGACGAAGCGCTCGAAACCCTCGCGGTATGCGCTGGCCATGCGCTTGTGCGCCGCCAGGAATGCCTCGAGTGCCGACTCGATCTCCGGCTCATCCACCAGCTCGATGAGCTCACCGACTCGCGCCTGAACCCGGGCTTCGGCTTCCTGAAACTGCCCCCAGTACTTTGTGCGCTGGGCGTCGTCCGCGCCGCGAAGCAGGACGTTTTTCCACTCCTGAACCTGTTCCTTGAACAGACGGTTGGTGGCGAGGATCTGCGTCTCGGCGCGGACGGAGCGGGTGAGCAGCGCTTCATAGGCGTCGATGCTCGCATTGAGCCGGGTCACCGCGATCACCGCGGTGGCGCATACGGCAGCCATGGCGACGCAGACCGACGCGAGCAGCCAGTTGCGCAGGCTGGATTTCAACCAGAGTGCCATCGTTCGTTCCCCAACCAAGTTCATGTCCGAATGCGTGCGCGTTTCCGCGGCGCTCCCTGCCGCCCATGCGAACGCACACCGTCTTGGCTTAACGGCGAGTTGGGAGTTGGCTTGAACGGATACTGACCAGCGGTCATCAACGACCAGTCCGAGCGATTGACAACTGGTTACCAAAACGTAAACTGGTTTACGAAATCGCCAGAGGATATGTCATGCCACGCTCGGCCAGAACGCTCGTCACCGATACCGTGCTCACCGTTTTTCAAGTGCACGGCCGTCTCATCGAGTGGGGGGACAGCTTCGTCGCACCGTTCGGTCTGACCAGCAGCCGCTGGCAGATGGTCGGGGCGCTCGCGCTCGCCGATACCCCACTGACCACACCCCGCATCGCCGAAGCAATGGGCGTCACTCGCCAGGGTGCACGCAAGCAGCTAAGTCGGCTGATCAGAGACGGCCTGGTGGAGGAGCGGGCCAACCCGCATCACCAGCGTTCGCCGCTGTATGCGCTCACACCGGCGGGGGAGGCGCTCTACGCGCAGGTGGAGGCGCGTTGGAACACCCACGCCGATGCGTTGGCGCAGGATCTGGACCCGGCCGATCTGGAAGCGGCCTTGCGCGTACTGCGTCGCTTGCACCGCAAACACGCGCCCACCTCTGAAGGAGAGACGTCATGAAAGTCATTGCTCATGCGGCGGCGGGCACGCTAGCTCTCGCAACGGTCGCCACGTTCTGGATTGCCACGGTTGTCACCGAACTGTTGCTAGGGCAGTCCGCGGTGGTTGCCGTGAAATACGGCATTCTGCTCGGCATGGCGGTACTTATCCCGGCGCTGATGGTAACCGGCGCGAGTGGATTCGCCCTGGCAAAAGGTCGCGGAGGTCGGCTCGTTCGGCGCAAGCAGCGCCGCATGCCGTTCGTTGCCGGCAACGGCCTGCTCGTGCTGGTGCCGGCTGCCGTGTTCCTGTACCAAAAAGCGGTGACCGGTGAGCTCGATACGGTCTTCTACACTGTGCAGGCCGTTGAGCTTCTCGCCGGCGGCGTGAATATCACGCTCCTGAGCCTCAACCTGAGGGACGGTTTACGACTCAGCGGGCGGCGTCGCGTCAGGGTGCCGGTCTCCAGGGCCGCCTGAGTGTCGTTCGGGCCCCGTGTGCGGGACCTCACCGAGCGTCATCGGATACGCCATACGTGGGAAGCCCGCTGCGATTTCGGCGTAGACGGGTTCCAGGTCGTCCTCGTAGCGGCGCGAGAAATGGAAGGGCACCAGCGTGGCGGCGTTGGCGGCACGTGCGGCGGCCGCGCAGCCGTCGGTGGTGAGGTGGCCGGTGCGGCGGGCCTGGGTGGCGTCGGCGCGCCGGAACGATGCCTCGCAGAAGAGCGTGTGGGCGCCCGCGGCAAGCTCGCCGAGCCGACGGAAGTTCTCCGCGGTTTCTGCGAAGTCCGTGGCGTAGGCGATGCACTTGCCCGGGGTGGTGATGGTCAATGCCCCGGCGAGCCGGCGCACAGGTTCGGCGGTGCCGTCGGGGAGCGTGACGATATGGTCCAGCTCGCCGGTGAGCAGCCGCCGTTTGAGCTCGCCGAGCCACGGACCCGGCGCCAGACCCCGCGCGGCGAGGCGTTCCTTGCGAACGTTGATATGCGCGGCGGGCTCGAACGCATAGGCGAGAACCGGGGTTCCGTGGTCGAGCACACAGGCGCGCACGCGGAACTCTGCCTCGTCCAGCAGTACGCCAGTCGGGGCGGATATATCGTCCAACGGTTCCGGGCCTGGGCGGCCGGCGACCACGCGGAACCGGCGCATGGTCTCGCCGTCGAATTCGGTTACCCGCATGCACGGCGCACGTTTGCCCACCCGGTCCCAGAGAATGCCACGAACGAAGCCCTCGATGTGCTCGGCGAGCCCGGGCGGTCCATACAGACTCAGCTCAGGGAAGTCGCCGATGCGGGATCGGAGCAGCCAGGGAAAACCGCCGATGTGGTCGAAGTGGCCATGGGTCACGAAGACGTCGGTGACCTGGTGCGCCGTCTTCGCGGGGAGTTGGCCGGGGTCGCCCAGGTCGATGAACAGGCTGCGACGCTGGCGGCGTAGGCGGATGTGTAGCAGTGGGTCGCCGAGCACGCCGTTGACCAGGGAGGCGACCACTGGGCCCGTGCGCACCACCGGCCTCGGGCCTACGGGGACGGCCGTGAATGCGCTGGGCAGCACGTCGGCCGGTTGTTGGCGTTCTCCCGGTCGGGGTAGGCGTCGTGCGGCGGTTCCGAGAAGCCCTTTCGCGCCGCGTTGGGCGTCCCGAACGACGACTGCGTCGACGCCGCTGCCAATCTCCGTCGCCGTCTTGATGCGCAGGGTGCCGGCGTCCAGCGTTTCGACCTCGCCCATGCCCTGTAGCCCGTCATCGTGGTAGAGAGCGACCTGCCGGCCGGCCCAGGCGTCTTGGGCCGACCGCGGTGGCGGTGTTCCCAGCAGGCGGATGTCGGCGATGTTCAATTCGCGTGTTACCGCATCTCTCAGGTATGTATCCCAGAGTGCGGTGCGATGGCGACCGCGTGCGAGTGGTCCCGGACGCCGGGCATCGGCATGGGCGGCGACGTGATAGAGGGTGGCCGGGAGGTCACGGAGCTCGTCGGCGAGCGGCATGGGGTCGTCATCGCGGGCGAGTACCACCACCGCCTCCACGCCGATGGTCTCCACCAGTGCGACAAGCAGCTCCGCCCCCGCGGCGCCCCGGGTCACACCGGGATAGTCCACGATCACGGGGCGGGGCGCCGGCACCTCAGCGGCGAGACGTGCCGCGGCCGTTACCAGGGGCAGGCGAAAGCGCGCCGCATCCAGCGTACACAAGGGGATCATCGACTCGAGCCGCCAGCCATCCACCGACCAGCGCCCTAGGCCAACCGTACCCGGGACGCCGAAGCTCGGGCCGCCCGGATCTGCGTTGAGGCAGAACGGTGTGCGGCTGCCGATGGCGAGGGCGCGGGCGATGGTTGCCGCCATCGTGCTCTTGCCCGTGCCCGGGCTGCCGAACAGCAATACGCGCCGGTGTACGGCGAAGAGCGCTTCGGCCAGGGCGGCGGGCGGGGTCGCAGGGAGAAGGCGCGGTTCATGGCTAGCCATCCCCTCAATGTAGCGGGTAAACCGGGGTGGGATCGACGGACTTTCACGGTCATTGTCGAGTGCCCCTGATCGGGGCGTTCTCGCACCGTGATCGGGCGCTACGG
>CAZHBN010000147.1:0-9743 GCA_964530405.1 uncultured Ectothiorhodospiraceae bacterium | reverse complement strand
AACCTATGCCGAGACACTGAACGAATACGGCAAAGTTATCCAACACGATACTGCGAGCCCTGGCTGGCTCTACGATTTGGCGACAGGCGAGCTCTCGGCGCCTCCTGCACCGGCAGCGCCCCCCGAGCTGGTGTTGACCACGCTGGCGAGCGACGATCCCAACGAAATCGTGGATGGAAACGCCGACGTCACTTGCAAAATGGGTAGCACAATTACCGCCGAGGTGAAGCTTTGCGACGAAGCCGGCGATCTTATAGCGCGGGATGCCACGTTTCGCGTCCCCTTGCGTGCGCGGGATGGTAGGGAGCGAATTATCCTCGTTGTCATGGAGGAAGGTGTCGCCGGTCTCACAGTGCATCTTTCCGAATCGGGGGCATGGGCGGTGACCGAGGACGCCCTCAATGCAGACTTGCCACCAGATCAACAGATGCGGTTTAAGGGCCTGCAAATATACACCGCGCTATAAGCGTCCAGGACGAAGGCGCGTCAGGGGTGCCGATGCCGTCGGCACCCCGGCAGCCAGCGCCAAGCATCGTAGGACGACACCGCATCACAAATCGACTCACACCGTGTCGTTGGCTCTGTGGCACGCGATAGCCGTCTTGCCACCCGTTTGGAGGCGCTCGCCGGTCAATGCGAAGCGGCGGTCAAGAGCGACCACGCGGAGCGCTGGCGTGCTCAGGCCCGAGCCGTCCGGCGTTTCGGCCAGGCTGCGAGTGACGCCACGTCCGGATGATCGGGGTAGTTGCTTGTGAGGAACGTCTCCAGGGCCGATGCCTTCGTCTCGTCGCCAAGCTCTTCGCGGAACAGCCGTGCCGCGAGTGCGTAAAGTCGCGGTATTTCCGATCGTCCGGGGAATCGCTTATGGAACCCGTTGACGAGATGCAGGGCCTCGCGCGCCTGCCCGCGCAGACGCAGCGTTTCGGCGAGAACGGGATAAACGGCCGGGTCCGAGGGGCGGTACTGCGGGTCATGCTGGCGGCTTTCGAGCCACGCCACGGTCGCTTCGGCATACCGACCGGCGTCGGCGTGGCGGGCGATGAGCGTGTCGGCCGCCTCGCGTACGGCGCGCTCATCGCCGGCGAGCTGGGCCGCCCGGTGCAGCCGTTTCACCAGCTCCGTGCTGTGGGGTTGACGCCCCACGCAGTCCCGCAGCTCGGCAAGCGCGGCCGGGTAGTTGTGCTCGGCAAGAAAGCGCTCCGCGGCGGATAGGTCTTCCCCGTCGACGACATCACCCTGATCCTCCCAGGCCGGGGCGAGCCCCAGACGGTCACCGAACTGGTAGACGAAATAGCCCATGAGGTGGAAGCCCATCACCGTGAAGTAGGTCTGTGCCACGACCACGATAAAATAGCCGGACGAGGCAGTTGCGCCGGTGAGGACGAGAACGTTGCCCAGTGCGACATTGGTGAGTGTGACCAGACCGAGCAAGGCGAGGTAGTGCCAGCGCAATGCACCGATTACATGAGCAATCATGGCCGGATTCAGGGACTGACGAAGGCTGCGGCTCCACGCCAGGATCATGATGCCCGCCGGTGCCAGGGCGAGAACGGCGACGAACCACGGCATTATCAGTATGGGCGGCAGAAGACTCGCCGGCACACCGGCGATCATGCCGAGCACCAACAGAAATGCGTACTGCTTGAATGGCAATTCGTAGCCATGGATGAGCGTCTCTCCGTCCAGCGGAGGTGGTGTGAATTCCCCCTCCGCCGTGCTCGCGAGAGCTTCGTAAGCGTAGCGCAACGCGATCAGTGGCAACACGAAAGCACTGATCACCATGGCCACCAGGCCCAGGGTGTTCGCGAGTGCGCCGGCAGCCCCCAGCGCGAGGACGAAAAAGACACCCGGCGGCCGAAGCGGATAGAGGAAGAACTGAGGCATCCGCTGCCAGTAGGGGACGGGGCGGTCGGCCATAGGGCACCTCCATGTGAGATTGTCGTTCCGCCGGCAGGTTAGCGTACCCCCGGCCATCCGTGCGAGCTTGAGTGACAGCCAATTCACAGGCTACGCTTTACGGTTATCCCGGTCCGCCAACCGGTGGGCATTTTCACGGCATTTCAGTGCGAGGTCAGTGGCAATCGTGCACTACGCCCGGGCATACGACGTCATCGTGGTGGGCGGCGGACACGCCGGCACCGAGGCGGCGCTGGCGGCCGCGCGCATGGGCGCGCGCACGCTGCTACTCACCCACAATATCGAAACCATCGGCCAGATGAGCTGCAACCCGGCCATCGGCGGTATCGGCAAGGGCCATCTGGTGCGCGAGATCGATGCCCTCGGCGGGCTCATGGGGCGGGCCATCGACCGCGGCGGCATTCAGTTCCGCACCCTCAACAGTCGCAAGGGCCCGGCGGTACGGGCGACCCGCGCCCAGGCCGACCGGGTGCTCTACCGCCAGGCAGTGCGTGCCGCCGTCGAGGACCAACCCGGCCTGGAGCTCTTCCAGCAGGGCGTTGACGACCTCATCGTCGAGGGCGGGGCGGTAACCGGCGTGCGTACCCAGATGGGGCTCGCGTTCCAGGCACCGCGGGTGGTGCTCACGGTGGGCACTTTTCTGGGTGGCTGCATCCACATCGGCGAGAGTAATTATCAGGGTGGCCGTGCCGGCGATCCTCCGGCCAATGCACTCGCCCGCCGCCTGCGCGAGCTCCCCACCACGGTCGACCGGCTGAAGACCGGCACGCCACCGCGCATCGACGGCCGCTCCATCGACTGGGCACGGCTCGCCGAGCAGCCCGGGGACGACCCGGTGCCGTATTTCTCGTTGTGGAGCCGCGGCGACGAGCACCCACGCCAGGTGCCGTGCCACATCACCCACACCAACGCTGCTACTCACGACCTGATTCGCGGCGCGCTGGAGCGCTCGCCCATGTTCAGCGGCGATATCGAAGGCGTGGGTCCGCGCTATTGTCCCTCCATCGAGGACAAGGTGGTGCGCTTCGCCGAGCGCGACACCCACCAGATCTTTGTCGAGCCCGAGGGTCTGACTACCCACGAGGTCTATCCCAACGGAATCTCCACCAGCCTGCCGTTCGACGTGCAGTACGAGCTGGTGCGCTCCATCGCCGGCTTCGAGGATGCCCATATCACCCGGCCGGGATACGCCATCGAGTACGATTTTCTCGATCCGCGGGACCTGCGGCCGAGCCTCGAGACAAAGTATCTACCCGGTCTCTATCTCGCCGGGCAGATCAACGGCACCACCGGCTACGAGGAAGCCGCCGCCCAGGGGCTCGTCGCGGGTATGAACGCCGCCGCGGCCGTCCGCGGACAGGAGCCCTGGCACCCGCGCCGGGACGAGGCCTATATCGGCGTGCTCATCGATGATCTCATCACCCGTGGTACACGCGAGCCATACCGCATGTTCACCTCGCGAGCCGAGTACCGGCTGCATCTGCGCGAGGACAACGCGGACCTGCGCCTGGCCCCCATCGCGCGGGAGTACGGGCTTATCGATGACCACCAGTGGGCCGCTGTCGCCGCGCATCGCGAGGCGGTGGAGCGCGAGACGGCGCGCCTCGAGGCCACCGTGGTGCGTCCCTCCCAGGTGAGCGCCGATGTAGCCGATGCGGTGCTCGGCGGCGCACTCACCAAGGAGCAGAGCCTGCTGGAGATCCTGAGGCGTCCGAATGTGGATTACGAGGCCCTGCGTCAGTTACCCGGCATGGCCGATGCCCTGCCGTCGGGTCGCAGCGCCGAGCAGGTCGCCATCCAGGCGAAGTACGCCGGGTACCTGGCGCGCCAGCGCCGTCAGGTGGACCAGGCGAGCCGTTACGAGGACGTCGCCCTGCCCGATGATCTGGACTACGCCACGGTGAGCGGGCTTTCCAGCGAGGTGCGGGAGAAGCTCGCCGCCCACCGCCCGGCCACGCTCGGCCAGGCCGGACGCATCGACGGCGTTACCCCGGCGGCGGTATCCCTGCTGCTCGTCCACCTCAAGCGTCGCGGGGCGTTGCGCCGCAGTGCCTGAGGCGCAACGCACGGCACTGGAGCGGCGTCTCGATCGCGGCCTGGGGGCGCTTGGACTCTCTCTGGATGAGCGCGCGCGGGCGCTGCTGCTCGACTACGTCGCGTTGCTCGCCCACTGGAACCGTGCCTATAACCTCTCCGCCGTGCGTGACCCGGAGGCCATGGTCACCCGGCACGTGGTCGACAGCCTGGCCGTGTTGCCCTGGGTGAGTGATGGCACCCTGCTCGACATCGGCACGGGACCCGGTCTTCCAGGCATCCCGCTCGCCATCGCCCGCGAGGGGCTCGCCGTCACCCTGCTGGACAGCAACGGCAAGAAGACCCGGTTTCTCAACCAGGCGGTCATGGAGCTGGGTCTGGGGCGCTGCCGGGTGGTGCAGATGCGGGCGGTGGACGCCGACGGCGCGTATGACATGGTCACCTCCCGAGCGTTCGCCGCGCTCGACGAGTTCTGGCGGGTCGCTGCGCCGCGGCTCGCACCCGGGGGGCGAGCCCTGGCGCTCAAGGGCCGCTATCCTGGAGACGAGTTGTCCGCGCTCACCGGGATGGGGGTATCATGGCGTAGCTTCCCGCTCGAGGTCCCCGACCTGGACGCCGAGCGCCACCTGGTCGAGCTGACTCCCGAGCCGGAAACCTCGCCGCCGCGACAGAACTAGGGCCCTATTCATGACCCGGATCATCGCCGTCACCAATCAGAAGGGCGGGGTGGGCAAGACCACCACCTGCGTCAACCTCGCCGCGTCGCTCGCGGCCAACCGCCGCCGCGTGCTGATGGTGGACCTGGATCCACAGGGCAACGCCACGGTAGGCGCGGGCGTCGACAAGGACGAGCTCGCCGCAAGCAACTACGAGCTCCTCATGGGGGAATCCGACGCAGACGCGGTGCGCCAGACCGCCGTGGACGGGGCCTTCGACGTGCTCCCCGCGAACGGCGATCTCACTGCCGCGGAGGTCGCACTGCTGGAGCTGGACCACCGCGAACGCCGCCTCGCCGACGGCCTGTCCCCCATCGCCGGCGAATACAATTACGTGCTGGTGGACTGCCCGCCGTCACTTAACATCCTTACGGTCAACGCGCTGGTGGCCGCCGACCGGGTACTGATTCCCATCCAGTGCGAGTATTACGCGCTGGAGGGCCTCACCGCGCTGCTGGATACCATCCGTCGGGTCCAGCAGACTGCGAACCCGTCGCTGGAGATCGAGGGCTTGCTGCGAACCATGTTCGACCCGCGCAATAACCTGGCCAACCAGGTGGGGGCACAGTTGCTCGCTCACTTCGATGACAAGGTCTACCGAACCCAGATCCCCCGCAACGTGCGTCTCGCCGAGGCACCGAGCCACGGTCGCCCGGCGTTGCAGTACGATCGTACTTCCCGCGGGGCGATCTCCTACATGGCGCTGGCCTCGGAGCTGCTGCGCCGCGAACGCCGGGCCGTGACCAGCGCATGATGGGAGAGGAGCCGATGAGCCAGAAACGCAGGGGCCTGGGGCGCGGACTCGACGCGCTGCTCGGCGGGGTACCGGAGACCGACGGCGAGGCCGCGGATGCCGCCGCCCGCGGCGATCTCCGCAAGCTGCCCATCGACCTGCTCGAACGCGGGCGCTACCAGCCGCGTACCGAATTCGACCCGGCCTCGCTCCAGGAGCTCGCCGACTCCATCCGGGCCCAGGGCGTGGTGCAGCCCATCGTGGTTCGGCCACTGCCGGATGAACGCTACGAAATCATCGCCGGCGAGAGACGCTGGCGCGCCGCCCAACTCGCCGGCCTCGCGGAGATCCCCGCGCTGGTGCGCGACGTGCCCGACGAGACGGCCATCGCCGTGGCGCTCATCGAGAATATCCAGCGCGAGGATCTCAACCCGCTGGAGGAGGCCTCGGCGCTGAAGCGGCTTACCGGCGAGTTCGGCATGACCCACCAGGGTGTGGCCGACGCCGTGGGCCGCTCGCGGGCGAGTGTTTCCAATCTGCTACGCCTGCTCGAGCTTGCTCCGGAGGTGAAGGACCTCATCGCTGAGCGCCGCCTGGAGATGGGCCACGCCCGCGCGATCCTCGGGCTCTCCGCCGCCGATCAGGCCCGTATCGCCCAGCAGGTCGCCGACAAGGGCCTGTCGGTGCGCGAAACCGAAGCCCTGGTGCGACGGCTCACCGAGGGTAACGACCGCTCGTCACGGCCGCGTAATACCGTCGATCCGAATATCCGCCGCCTGCAGGAGGATCTTAGCGGTCGTCTCGGCGCCAGCGTCGCCATCAAGCACGGCCGTAGCGGCAAGGGCCGTGTGGTCATCGAGTACAATAGCCTCGACGAGCTGGACGGCATCCTCTCGCATATCCAGTGACTCCGGGTTCACGTGCCGGGTTTTCGGCGTTGAACCCACTCGATCAGTTATTTATACTTCGCCCGCCTCGCCACGGTCCGGAGGCGCAGGGGAGTAACGCGTACCAATGCGGGTTGCAAAAAGAGTGGTTCTGCTGCAGCTCGCCATTACCCTGACCGCGGCGCTGGCATGGCTGATCGCCTCGAGCGCGCGTGCAGCGCTCGCCGCGATGGCCGGCGGAGGAATCAGTACCGCCCTGAGCATCTACGTCGCCGTGAAGGTATTCTCACGCGACGCGGCCGCCGACCCGGAAGCGGCGCTGGCGGCCTTTTATCGCGCCGAAGCGATGAAGCTGGTGCTCACGGCAGTGCTGACCTCCTTGGCGATCATCGGGTTCCGCGATCACACGGTTCCCCTGATCACGACGCTGGCGGCCACCCTGAGCGCATACTGGCTGGCCCTGCTCGGCAATATGGACTAAAACGACGTCACGACGAGAAGACCAAGGTATGGCCGCGAATTCTCCGACCGAATACGTCCAGCACCATCTCCACCATCTGCAGATCGGCGATGGGGGCTTCTGGACCCTCAATATCGATACCCTGATCTTCTCCTGGGCCACGGGCCTGCTCTTTCTGGGGATCTTCTACTCCGTCGCGCGGCGGGTGACCGCCGACACACCGACGGGGCTGCAGAATTTCGTCGAAGTGTTGGTCGAGTTCGCCGACAACACCGTCAAGGACGCCTTTCACGGCTCGCGCGAGTTCCTTGGCCCGCTGGCGCTGACCATCTTCATGTGGGTGCTCCTCTGGAACCTGCTGGACCTGGTGCCGGTGGACTGGATGCCCTCGCTCGCCGCGGCGATCGGGATCCCGTACCTGCGCATCGTGCCCTCGGCGGACATGAACGCGACCTTCGGGCTGTCGCTGATGGTGCTGTTCCTGATGCTCACCTACGGGGTCAAGGGCAAGGGCGCCGGCGGTTTCACCAAGGAGATGCTCTTCCATCCCTTCAACACCATCTGGCTGCTGCCGTTCAACCTCATTCTCAACGTGGTCGAGATCCTGGCGAAGCCGGTCTCGCTCGCGATGCGACTGTTCGGCAACCTCTACGCCGCCGAGCTGATCTTCATCCTCATCGCCATGCTGCCCTGGTGGGCGCAGTGGCTGCCCGGCGGCGCCTGGGCCATTTTCCACATCCTGGTGATCCCGCTGCAGGCGTTCATCTTCATGGTGCTCACCTGCGTATACATCGGGCTCGCGTACGAAGAGCACTGATCGCGTCACGTTTCGACTCAACCTTAGAACCACCATTAACCTGGAGAGCAACAATGCAGGAACTCATCGCTCAGGTTCAGTCCATGACCGCCCTGGCCATCGGCCTGATCTTCGCCTTCGCCGCCCTCGGCACCGCCCTCGGTTTCGGCATGCTCGGTGGCAAGTTCCTCGAGGGCGCCGCGCGCCAGCCCGAGACCGCCAACATGCTCCAGGGCCGGATGTTCATCATCGCCGGTCTGCTCGACGCGGTTTCCATCATCGGTGTCGCCTTCGCTGCCCTGCTGATGTTCGCCAACCCGCTCGTCGGCGCCATCGGCGGCTGACCAGCCCGGCGTAACATCCAGACCGCAGGCAGCAACCGGGAGTTTCAACCGTGGGGATCAATGCAACCCTGATCGGACAGGGGATCACGTTCTTCGTGTTCATCCTGTTCACGATGAAGTTCGTCTGGCCGCCCATCCGGAAGGCCATGGACGAACGGCAGAAGCGGATCGCTGACGGGTTGGCTTCCGCGGAGCGCGGCCAGCACGAGCTGGAGCTGGCGCAGAAGCGTGCTGCTGAGCAGATTCGCGAAGCCAAGCAGCAGGCTGCGGAAATCATCGAGCAGGCCAACCGGCGTAGTGCGGAAATCGTCGACGAATCCCGTCAGGAGGCCCGCGAGGCCGCCGAGCGCGAGCACGCCGCCGCCGAGGCCCGCATCGAGCAGGAGGTGGCCCACGCCCGTGCGGAGCTGAAGAAGAAAGTCTCCGACCTGGCGATCCTGGGCGCCTCCCGCATCCTCGAGCGCGAGGTCGATGCGAAGGCCCACAACGCCATGCTCGACGAGCTGGCCGAACAACTCTGAGGCAAGCCAACAATGGCGGAGAGCACTACCGTCGCCCGGCCGTACGCCCAGGGCATCTTCGAGCTGGCGCGCGAACAGGACGCGCTCGCCGCCTGGTCCGAACAGCTGGACCTCGTGGCCGGCGTCGTGCGCCACCCGGAGATGGCCCAGCTGCTCGGCAGTCCGCGGCTCACCAGTGAGCAGCGGGCCGAGCTGATCATCGGCGTGTGCGGCGAGGGCCTGAACGAACAGGGACGCAACCTCGTGCAGCTGCTGGTCGACAACGACCGCCTCGAAGTGCTGCCCGAGATTGCCGCGCAGTACCGCGCGCTGCGGGCCGCCGCCGAACGTACGCTGGAGGCCCGTCTCATCTCGGCGCAGACCGTCGACGAGGACGTCCGGGCACGGCTCGAGTCCGCCCTGTCGAAGCGGCTCGACCGCCAGGTCACCCTGTCCACCGAAATCGACGAGTCCTTGCTCGGCGGTGCGGTGGTACGGGCCGGGGATCTGGTCATCGACGGGTCCGTGCAGGGCAGGCTCACGCGTCTCACCGGCGCCCTGAGCCGCTAAGGGGAAGATTCAACGATGCAACTCAATCCGAGCGAAATCAGCGACCTCATCAAGCAGCGCATCGAGAATTTCGAGGCGGTCGCGGAGGCGCGCAACGAGGGCACCGTGGTGAGCGTCACCGACGGTATCGTGCGCATCCATGGCCTCGCCGATGCAATGCAGGGCGAGATGCTGGAGTTCCCGAACGACACTTTCGGCATGGCGCTCAACCTCGAGCGTGATTCCGTCGGTGCCGTCATTCTCGGCGACTACTCACACCTCTCCGAGGGCGACTCGGTCAAGGCGACCGGCCGTATCCTCGAGGTCCCGGTGGGCGACGAGCTCCTCGGGCGGGTGGTCGACCCGCTGGGCAACCCCCTCGATGGCAAGGGAGCGGTGCAGACCAAGCAGACCGAGCCGGTCGAAAAGGTCGCCCCTGGCGTCATCACCCGTGAGGGTGTGGATCAGCCCGTGCAGACCGGGCAGAAGTCCCTCGACGCCATGGTGCCGATCGGTCGCGGTCAGCGCGAGCTCATCATCGGCGACCGCCAGACGGGCAAGACCGCCATCGCCGTCGACACCATCATCAACCAGAAGGGCTCGGGCATTAAGTGCATCTACGTGGCGGTGGGCCAGAAGGCCTCCTCCATCGCCAACGTGGTGCGCAAGCTCGAAGAGCACGACGCGATGGAGCACACCATTGTCGTGGCCGCCTCCGCCGCCGAGTCCGCCGCGCTGCAGTTCATCGCGCCCTACGCCGGCTGTGCCATGGGCGAGTACTTCCGCGACAACGGTGAAGACGCGCTC
>CAZHBN010000146.1:4771-9877 GCA_964530405.1 uncultured Ectothiorhodospiraceae bacterium | reverse complement strand
GCAGCGCCTCGTCCGAGAGGTTGTAGGCGTGCTGCAGGTACAAAAGCCCGGCGATCAACCGCGGCGGCGCCGCCGGGCGGCCCGTCGGCGAGGCGAACAGCTCGCCCCACTCGCGCTCGAACACCGACCAGTCGATACGCTTGGCGAGTTTGACCAGCGGGTGCTCGAGGTTGATGAGGTTCACCAGCTCGCTGCGGAAGAGATCATCCTGCGGCGTGCGCCGCCGGTCACGAGGGCCCATCGACACCGTCCGTTATTGCAGGGAAACCGCCCTGAGCGTACCAAAAACCGGCAATCCCAGAATGCCCGAGAATGGCTTAACCCACGCCTACTAAGCAGGTTACGAGTTGTTCAGGGCCGACTCTTTAGGAGAAGCCAGCCGCACCTGCGCTATTAACGGCGCGACTCCCGCGCGAAGGCGCGGACGACCAGACCTGCGCCGGTGCACGTCAGGCGTTGCAGATTGGAGAACAACGCGCCGAACATTCCGGTTAGCAGACTGCCAAGCCACGGTGGCACTACCCAATAGTGGCCCCGGTGAGGGCCGGCAAGCCAATGGCCGTAGCGATGTGGTGTGCGCGCCAGGGATGTCACCGCACCATCGTCGATAGCCGCGAGTGCCGTGACCGCCAAGAGCGATAGCGCCAGCACGGCGAACCCGGCGGTACCTGTATACACTCGTCTCGTGACGTCAGGTTGGCGCCTCGTTGTCCACGGGCAAAATCCATAATAGAGCAATACACCTGCCGCCGCGCCGAGCAGGTTGAGCAGAAAATCGTTGAAGTCCACATAGTCGCTGTACGAGACGGTGACATAGGTGTACTGAAGCACTTCATCGGCGATGCCGAGCAGCGTCGTCGCCAGCAACACCGGACCGAGCAGTAACCGGCTTCGGTCCGGGTCGGCGAACCAGGCCAGCATATAGGCGAGCAGGGCGTACTGGGGATAGTGCAAATACTCGGCAACCGAGTAGATGAGCCACTGATCAACCGCCACGAACAATGTCAGCCACACGCCCCAGCCGATCAGGGTCGGTGAGCGCACCGCTGCCCGCCGGGCCCGTCGCACTTGTTGAGGAAAAACCAGGAGCACCGCTGACAGGACTGCCCACCCAATGTGATCCGCCGGCCGAACTGCGCCGATCAGCGGCCATTGCCAGGTGGTGACCAGGAGCTTCGAGAACGCCAGATGTCCAAGGCTCGCGGCGAGCCAGTACGCCGTCAGAATGACTGCGCCGGTTACTGCACGTCGTTCGCTCATTGATCGATGAACAGGCCGTGTTTTCCGCGAAGGATGGTGGAATCGTCTTTGCCATGGCCGTCGACGGGATATCCGTCGATTGTGCCACCGGCATCGAGGAAAACGCCGAGGTTGCTGGCGCCATTGCGTCCGTTGCCGTAATCACGTTGGCCGGAAACGCCCAGCGCGTGGGTGTCGGTGACATATGTATCGACACCGTTGGCATCGAATAGCGACCCTACGGCATGCTGCGCCGCGGCGCCCAGGGATAGGTCGGCAGCATAGTGGTCGTCGTCGCCTGAGCAGTCGACGAGCGTCCCCACCGCCAGATCCCAGGCGGCGCCCTGATTGGCAGCGGTACGGCCCGAGTAAGTGTCGTCTCCCGCGCGTTCGAACAGTATCCCCGCACCGAGATGGGCCCCGGCCCCCTGGCTGTAACGTCCCCCCTGGTAACGGTCGGTTCCCGCCGCGTCGGTGAGTAGCCCGACCCCCAGGTAGTAACCCACACCCTGAGCGAAATTGCCTGCTCGGTAGACGTCGTCCCCATCCAGGTCCTCGAGGACGCCCACACCGCCGGCGGCTCTGCCGCGGGATCCCATACCGACCCCCTGGGAAAACGCCTGGTCATGGCCTTCGATCCCGTAGCTCGATGGGTAGACTCCGCCGGCGCGGTAGACATCATTCCCCGACGAATCCCGCAACACACCCGAACCGCCAGGCCCGCCAAAGCCCTGTGCGTACTTGGCGGCGTCATAATCGTCGTCACCGGATCGATCGCTCAGCATGCCGATACCGAACAGGGCAGCGCCCTGAGCCAGCGTACCGGCCTGGTAGCGGTCATTCCCCTCGTGATCTACCAGCAGCCCGATGCCGAGTACTGCTGCTCCCTGACCCACGAGTCCAGCGCGGTAGCGGTCATTGCCCGTCGCGTCGACCACCAGGGAAGCTCCCAGGATGCTGCCGGCGAGGCCGCCCGGTTCGTCAGCACGGTAGTGATCATCGCCGGCGAGATCGATTACCGCACGAGTTCGTGCCGGCGCGGGCAGCTCATAGCGATCGTTGCCACCGAGATCGATGATGAGAGCGGCCGGGCCCCGGTACACGTTGTCGCCAGCTCCTCCGATGATGAGCCAGCCAATGGGCGTTTGCCGTGCCCCCAGAAGCGGGCCGCTCACCTGCTCGTGCAATGCTTCCGGCGTCGGAATGGGTGAATGCCGGAAGAGCTCCGCGCGTAGTGCCTCTATTCGCACCGGCGATACGAGGTTGCGCAGAGTGGCTGCGATTCGGTGCAACGCCCGCAGATCGATGGCCCGTGCTGCCGATAGCAGTGTCGCACCTTGGGGGTGATCCGAGAGATCAGTGCCGGTTGAGGTGCGCTCCAGTAACGCGGGCAGAGCGTTCTGCACGGCCGCCGTGTCGACGTCGGGCGATAGCTCGGCAAAGGCCCGTGCGAGAGACGCGTCAACGGCCTCCATGCGCGCGAGCAGCGCCTTGATCGCCGACCCTTTCTGGCCGGTGACCACGCAGGGGCGTTCAGATTGACAGGTGGCTGACGAGCGCCGAAACAGCGCCGGCAAGGTGTCGCGCGCCGTGGAGAACGTCATCGGCGAAAGCGGTTGGCGCAAGGCCTCATCGATGGCAGGGGTCTTGAACGGGACATCGACTGTTGACAGCGAGCTGGCCAGCGTCTTGCGTAGATGCTTCCAATCCCTGTCGATGCGGGCTTCATGGATCAACTTCGCAACGGCCTGCGGCGCCTCCTGCCGGCCGCATGCCGCTGAGGTCGGCCCCGCCCAGATGGATGGCGTTACAGCCAGCAGGGCAAACAGGGCGATGCAAAGTCGCATCAAAGTGCTGGGGAGAGCCCGTGATCCGCTGGTCGACATGGGCGCACTATACAGACGAGCGACACTGGGCGCAGGAGCAACCGGCCAGCCTGGCACGGCCCAGCATTTCGCGCACACTACTGGCCTTTTGGCTACTCCGGTGTGCTGTTGTAGCTGGCGTCACGGAAGGAAAAGAGCCGTCAGTGATCGCATGGTAGCTGAAGGGAAGAGCACCCCATCACCGAGGGTCGGTTGCTCTCGGCAACCGACGATCCGGAAGGGGGGCGGTCAGGGACCATTCGGTGGGTGAAGCGAAGCGGCACTCACCATCACAGCGCCCCGCCCGGCACATTCCCACAACGCGCCATGTGTGCTATTGCGGTCACGCTCTCTCAGCTCAACACGTCCTCGGGCCGCTTGGCGGTGAGAATGTCCTCGGACCACACCAGCAGCGTCTCCGCGTCGGCCACCTCGATACGCCGGCGCTGCGCCTGGGAGAGCACACCGAATTTGCGCTCCATCTGACGGATAAGCACGAAGGCCTCCGCTTACGCGCGCGTTTTGATCCATGCTCCGTTGATGCGCAATCGCAACAGACGTGAGCGACCGGAACGCCTCACGCGCTCTCGTGCCGCCGGTAACGAGCGGCAGCAGCCGTCAAGGACGACAACGCATGCCCGGCCACGATCACAGCTACAAGTTACTATTCTCCCATCCGGCGATGGTCGCAGACCTCATCCGCGGCTTCGTCCACGAGGACTGGGTGGCGCAGGTGGACTTCACCACGCTGGAACGCGTCAACCAGAGTTTTGTCACCGATAATCTCCTCGACCGCGAGGACGACATCATCTGGCGGGTGCGCTGGCGCGGTAGCTGGCTCTACGTCTACCTGCTGCTGGAGTTCCAATCCACTAATGACCGGTTCATGGCCGTGCGCATGCTCACCTACGTGGGCCTTCTCTACCAAGAGCTCGTCCGCGGTCATCAGCTCACCGATGAAGACACGCTGCCGCCGGTACTGCCGCGGGTGCTTTATAATGGGGATCGACCCTGGCGCGCGCCGACCAGCATGGCAGAGCTGATCGAGGCGGTGCCCGGCGGGCTTGAGCATTACCGCCCGACACTCAATTACTTGCTACTCGACGAAGGTGCGCTGGACGAGCATGATTTACCGTCGGTGCGGAACTTGGCGGGCGCGCTGTTCCGGCTGGAACGAAGCCGCGGCCCCGGCGATCTAAGAGCGGTGATCACGGCGCTCGCGGACTGGCTGGCCGCCCCGGAGCAGACCGGTCTGCGCCGGGCGTTTACCGTGTGGATCAAGCGGGTGCTGTTGCCCCGGCGGGTGCCGGGGGCGGAGATCCCGGAGGTCACGGATCTGGAAGAGGTGAACACTATGCTCTCGGAACGCGAGATCGACTGGAGCCGGGACTGGCGTGAGCAGGGCCTGGCAGAGGGGCGCAAAGAGGGCGAGGCAGCCTTGCTGGTACGCCAGATGGAGCGCCGGTTCGGTGCGCTTGATGAGGCGACGCGCCAGCGCATCGCCGAGGCCGACGCGGAGACGCTGCTGCTGTGGGGCGAGAATATCCTCACCGCTGAGCGCGTCGAAGAGGTGTTCCAGCGGTAAGCCGGTCTCTGGGCGCGTCAGCGTATTGGCCAGCAGCACGTCGGGCACATGAAGCGAAACAATGCGCCGTTTCGACGTGGCCCACGGGCACATGCCGTTTCGCTTTATGTCCCCCTATCAGGGAATCGCTCAAGCCACGGCGCGGTAGAGTTCGGCCACCTGGGCGGCGACACGATCGATACGGAATTCCGCATCAAACCGCGCCTGCGCCGCCCTTCCCGCAGGGGGCAACAGCTCGGGCTGATCGCGCAACAAGGCCAGACGCTCCGCCAGTGCCGCACTATCCCCCGGCGGCACATGCCACCCCGTCTCACCGTCACGAACGACCCAGCTCATACCGGAACCAGGCACCCGGCTCACCACAGCCGGCCGACCGAGCGCCATCGCCTCTAGCAACACCACCCCGAACGCCTCCGC
>CAZHBN010000146.1:0-4671 GCA_964530405.1 uncultured Ectothiorhodospiraceae bacterium | reverse complement strand
CAGCCGGCCGACCGAGCGCCATCGCCTCTAGCAACACCACCCCGAACGCCTCCGCCCGGTTGAGCGAAGGCAGGCAGAGCACGTCACAACTCGCCATGAGCGCATTGCGCTCGGCGTCCGTCACGCGGCCCGCCAAACGGACCGAAGACCGCTCATCACCGCCCTGTGCCAGCGCTTGAAGCGACGGCTTCTCCTCCCCGTCACCAACGACAACCACCTCCAGACCGGACACCTTCCCGGCCGCCTCGATGAGCCGGTCGATGCCCTTGTACTTCGACAGCCGACCCACGCAGAGAACCTTCAACCGACCCGGGTGCTGCCATGGCATCGATTCAGCGTCCGCCGTGACGCGCTCCACGGGCAGCCCGAGCGGTATGACCTCAGCCTTGTTTCGCCAAGGCGCAAGCGCCTCGCTGGAAGAGAGATAGTCCGGCGAGGTCGCGACGATCGCATCCGCACGCCGCAACAACGCCTGCTCGAGCGGCCGGTAGAAGGGATAGAGACGCCGCAGCTTCTCCTCCATGCCCGGCCCGACCACATCGGCGTGCCAGTGCACCACCCAGGGCAGGCGCCGGGCCGCCGGCAGGCCCAGCAGCCAGAACGCCGACGTATTGGGCATGTGAACATGGAGAACGTCGGGGCGTTCGGTGGAGATCGCACGTCGCAAGGCCCATGGGAACGCCGGGCTGATCGGTGCGTAGGCGATCTGACCATACGAAGGTACCCGATGAACCGCCGTACCATGCCAGTGTTCCCGAGTGACGTGCTTCGGCGCATCCGGCGAGTGATGCACGACCGCGGATACGTCCACCCCGAGCGGCGTCGTGGCCAAGACCAGGTCCGCCATGAAATTCTCGATGCCGCCGTTGAATGGCGGAAAGTACTTGCCGATATGGAGGACGCGCATCCTGCTCCCAAGGCGGCTACCGGGTAGAATCGTGGCGGCAGGGTACGGCAAGCGCTCGAAAATGCGTAGTCCGTCGATGCCGTCCGTCGGCATGTGACACAAAGTTGGTGCATGTGCGACCCAGTCCTGCCTGCCGCGGTTTGCCATCTGGTAGCCTTGCTGCCCACATGGGCGACCTATTGCTGAAGCACCGGGACGATGGGGACGAGTAACAGCGAGCCGCGCAGCGGCGACAATGCGGTGGTGATGGCGTGTACGCACCCCTACTGGTCCGCCCGACAGGTGGGTAGCCAGCACTTGGCGCGTCAATTCGGCCGGCGCGGCTGGAAGGTCTACTATCTGTCCGCAGCCGTCACGCCCTTGCACTTGGCCAGGTTCGCCGTAGCGGAGGTGTCGCGGCGCGCACGCTCGGCTTGTTCGTCGCCGACATTGCATGAGGACGGCGCTATCGAATCCTGTGTTCCCCTGGCTGCTGTCGCGCCGGATGGTCGCCCGCTGTTGCGGGCGTCGTTTACGACCCGTCACTGGTGGCGAACGCTTCGCCCACGAGTGCGTCGCTGGCTACGCGGCAACGTTCTCGAGCACGAGTCGACGTTGCTATACATTGACAACCTTTCCTATGGTTGGCTGCTTGACTGGTTGCCCCACGACCAATCCGTCTTTCGCGTGATGGATGATCACGAGCGATTTCCGGGATGGCGGGGTAGAGCGCATAGCCTGGCGCGGGACATTGCGCGGAAGGCCGACCTCACGGTCTATTCGGCAGCGACGCTGGAGGAGTACGTCGGCAGTTTGACCCCTCGCAAGGCGGAATTCGTACCCAATGGCGTGGATATCGACGCCTTCTCCGGCTACCAGCGCACGCGTACAATTCCCGATCCAATACGGCGCATAAAGCGCCCCATAGTGCTGTACACGGGGGCCATAGATGACAGGGTGGACCTCGACACGATCGCACGGGCCGCAAGACGGTTACCGCACGTATCGTTCGTCATGATGGGGCCGCGGGATGTCTCGTTGCGAGGTATGTCCCTGCCCGAAAACGTCGTCTTGACAGGGCACGTAGAGCACGAGCTATTGCCCGCCTGCATGCAGTACGCAGTGGCGGGCATCGTTCCGTTCAGGGCGGAGGCGGGCGATCCGCACGCACTCCGTGGTGTACGTCCACTCAAGATGCTCGAATACCTGGCGGCCGGACTGCCCGTCATCGCCGCGAGCTGGGCAGAGACGGAGACACTGGATATTCCCGTGTGGAGGTATCGGGGCGTCGACGAGCTTGTTGCCCTCGTCGAACACGCCCTCACCCACTCGCACGATCCCTCGGCGGGACGACGATACGCCGAAAGATACGACTGGAATGGGCAGCTAGGCCGGATCCTGGCTGCACTGGACCTAACGCAAGGACAATAACCCGGGATGAAACAGGCCTACTTCAGCGATAAGAAAGTTGTAGTGACTGGCGCGTGTGGAACTGTCGGCTCGAAGCTGGTCGAGCATCTCGTCAGTGACTACGACGTCGGTTCTCTCATCGGACTGGATAACAACGAGTCCGAGCTCTTCTTCATAGACCAGCAGTACGCGGAGCACCCGGAGGTACACTTCTTCCTGGCAGACGCTCGTGACACCGCGAAGCTCACCGAGAAGTTCCGGGGTGTCGACATCGTCTTCCACGCCGCGGCATTCAAGCACGTGATCCTGTGCGAGCGGTCTCCATTCGAGGCTGTTCAAACGAACATCCTGGGTGTTCAGAACGTCATAGAAGCGGCTCAGGCGGCTGACGTGAGCACCGTAATCTTCACGAGTTCCGACAAGGCCGTGAATCCCACGAACGTGATGGGAACGTCCAAGCTGATGGGCGAGCGCCTGATAACGGCAGCCAACAGCAATGGCCATGCTGGTGGCCCCGTGTTCGCATCCACGCGGTTCGGGAATGTGCTGGGCTCGCGGGGTTCGGTTATCCCCGTATTCCGGGAACAGGTCCGCAACGGAGGCCCGATAACGCTCACCGACCGGGATATGACGCGCTTTATCATGAGCATCGACGAGGCGACGCGGCTGGTCATCGATTCCGCCATTCTCGCCCACGGTGGCGAAGTCTTCGTTACCAAGATGCCCGTCATCCGGATTGAAGACCTCGCCGAAGTCATGGTGCGCGAGCTGGCGCCCCGGTATGGCCATGACCCTGAAGAAATCGAGATCAAGGTGATTGGCGCTAAGCCCGGCGAGAAGCTCTACGAAGAGTTGATGAGTGCGGAGGAGATGCGGCGAACCGTCGAGCTGCAATCGTACTTCTCTGTCCTGCCCGCGTTTACGGCGCTTTACCAGGATATCGAATATGAGTATCCCGACGTTGTTTCGCGGGAAGTGAGAAATCCATATAACTCGAGCAACGAGCCCGTGCTGAGTCAGGAAGCAATTCGCGACTTCCTGTTGAGCAACGGCCTCATGGACGACGACTAGGATTCGCTTCTGCCCCGTAATGGGTGGGCTCAGGTCTGCGAACGTTTTGGTTTTAAGGTGAGTAGCATGCACGTTCTGATCCTCGGTGGTGACGGTTACCTTGGCTGGCCGACGGCCATGTATTTCTCCAAACGTGGGTACGACGTCACCGTCGTTGACAACTATCTGCGCCGCAATAACTGCACCGCCATCGATGTGGGTATGCTTTACCCGGTGCCGACGCTTCAAGCGCGCGCCAAGCTCTGGTACGAAAAGACCGGGCGAGAGATCAAGGTCGTGATCGGCGACCTGACCGATCCTGAGCTCATGCGATCATTGTTTGACGGCCGCGCGACATATAGCTGGGCGGTAAATGAAGAGTTCACGGGCGTTCCGGAATCCGTCATTCACTATGCCGAGCAGCCTTCCGCACCGTTCTCGCTCATCGACTATAAGACGGCCAACCTGACCGTCTCCAACAACCTGTTGGTGACGAACAACCTCATGTTCGCCCTCAAGGACCTGAGTCCGGACACCCACGTCGTCCATATTGGCACCATGGGCGAGTACGGCACGCCCAACATCGATATTGAAGAAGGCTGGATCGATATCGAGCACAAGGGCCGGCAAGACCGCTTCCTGTTCCCTCGCCAGGCCGGATCTCTCTACCACACCACCAAGGTCATGGACACGGACCTGATCTGGTTCTGCGTGCGCATGTGGGGGCTTCGCGTCACCAACCTGATGCAGGGGCCGGTCTACGGACTCGAAACCCACGAGACCGAGGGCGACGAGCGCCTTTACCCGATCTTCAACTACGACGAAGTATTCGGAACGATTGTCAACCGCTTCATTACCCAGGCCGTCGTTGGCTATCCGCTCACCGTCTACGGCCGAGGCGGTCAGACCCGTGGGTATCTCAACATCAACGACACGTTGCAGTGCGTCGGCAAGTCGGTCGAAACCCCTGCGAAGGCGGGCGAGTTCCGTATCTTCAATCAGATCATGGAGACCTTCACCGCGCTGGAGCTTGCGGAGTTCACCCAGCGCGTCGGCGCCAACCTGGGCTACGACGTGCAGATCGACCACCTCGACAATCCGCGCAAGGAAGCCGAGGAGCACTACTACAACCCGACATATCAGGGGCTGATCGATATCGGGGTAGAACCGCACTACCTCACCGATGACGTGATGGCCGGGATGTTCCGGGTCGTAGAGCGTTACCGGGATAACGTTCGCAAGGACGTTATTTTCCGTGGCGTGAAGTGGTAATCGGCAGAAGGAGCACGGATATGGAATTTGCCTGTCAGGATCCTGCAGTGGCG
>CAZHBN010000145.1:7073-9898 GCA_964530405.1 uncultured Ectothiorhodospiraceae bacterium | reverse complement strand
GACGAGTCGTCGTTCGCGCCGCTGCCCACCTTCTGGACGGACCAGTTCGATCGCCGCGTGCAGGGCCTGGGTGCGCCCGCCCTCGCCGACCGGGTCGTGGTGGCGGAGGGCGACCTGGATCTGTCGCAGGCCGGTGAGGATGGTCTCGCCGTCGAGTACCACCGCGGCGACCGCCTGGTGGGCGCCGTGCTCGTGCAGTGCAAGCACCGCCTGGCCGACTACCGCAAGCGCCTGCAGTTCGCCGCCCCGGCGGTGGAGGTCCGCCGAAGCGCCGGCACCGCGGGGTGACCGGGGTTCGGTCACACAGACACCAATACACAACGCGAACCACGCGAGGGAGGAGAGCATCTTGGAACCGACAACCACCACGACGGGCCTCGAGGAGCTGCGGGTCATATGCGCGGACCTGGAGGCCCGGCCGCTGTTTTGGACCGGGGAGGGGCGCCAGCGCCACGGCTTCGAACCGGAGGTGGCGGCGCTCATCGGCGACGAGCTCGGCATCCCCGTCTCCTGGGTGTTCACACCCTGGAGCGAGTTCATGCCCGCGCTCAACGCCGGCAAGGGCGACGTCATCCTCTGCGGTCAGGGCATCAGCGACTACCGCAAGCGGTTCGTGGATTTCACCACGCCCTATGCGATCTTCGACGAGTCGGTGCTCGTGCGTGCCGATTCCGCCATCCGCGGTCCGGCCGACCTGGCCGGTGTGCGCGTCGCCGCCATCGCCAACAGCGTGAACATGGCGCTCGCGGAGACGTTCGAGGGGGCGGTGCGGGTGCCCTTCGACGGGGCGAGCGACGATGTCTTCGGCGACATGATCGCCGCCCTGCGTGCCGGCGAGGTGGACGCCGTGGTCGACGACGACGTGGCCCTGGTACCCATCGGCGACGATCCCGATTTCCGGGTCGCCTTTACCGTGCCGACCCGCAACGAGTGGGGCGTGTCCGTGGCCAAGGGCCGGGAGGATGTCTTGCAGCAAGTCGATACGACCCTTGCCCGGGTCAGGGCGGACGGGCGCCTGGAGCGTGTCTGGCGGCGCTGGCTTCCGGATCTCGCCTACCCGTTCCGACAGCCCGAGGGGGCATAGCACCGATGCCGGGGATGACCGTAGGTCGGCGAGCGTGCAGCGCTGGCCACATCCCGGCCACGAAGGTATCGGCTGCCGGTAGCAGCCGACCGACGCAGACTGCCGGATCTCGGGTAGCCGTTCCGGCAGCAGCCAGGCGATACCAGAGGCCGAAAGGCCCACCGCTAAGACCTGACCGAGGAGGAGAGCAATGGACCATTTGAGCGATGAAGTCCGGCGCGAGCTCGAAAAGCGCATCAATTGGATCAAGGAGGGGGAACGGCCCAGGGAAATGACGGGCTCGGACTGGCTGATGCCCTGTGCCGTGTGCGCCGCGATCACGGTGTTCTTCGTGGCGAGCATCGGCGGTTTCTAGACGATTACGACAAGCGGCTTACAGCCGAGGGGAGGAGAGTCATGAGCTCGAAGGATTCCGTCGAGCGGGAGGCCCTTTTCGGGATACTCCCGGTCCTGCGGGGCGAACGCCAGTTCGGCCTCAAGGATTTCATTCTGGTCAATATCGGTTTCGGCATCGCCGCCTGGAGCTTTCTCATTGGCGGCTATACGGGCAGCGTGCTGCCGGCGGGCACCGCGGTCGCCGTGATTCTGTTCGGCAACGCGATTCCTGTGCTGCTGATCTGCGGTCTCGCCAAGTTCTTCGCGCGCTACGGCGTGGATACCTTCATCGGGGCCCGGGCATCGCTCGGCTACCAGGGAAGCAACCTATTCCTGGTGATCTTCGCGATCATCAATCTCGGCTGGATGACCATGGCGTCGTTCATGCTGGGTGAATCGGCCACCCTGCTCGTCGGCGCGTTCAATGGCCCGGAGTGGCTGACTTCACGCACGGTGGGGGCCCCGATCTTCGCCGTGGCCGCGTTCCTGGTGGCCTGGCTGATCGCCTATCGCGGACCGGTCGCCATCAAGCTATTCAACAGCGTGGGCGTGCCCACGATGTTCCTGATCATCCTCGGGCTCATCGTCTACATTCTCGGCGTCGAAGGGCTGGGTGCGGCGCTGGCGGCGGAGCCATCCAGCCCCTATCCCGACTACACGCGTAGCCTGGTCTCGGCGATCGAGTGGAACGTGGGGCTCGGCTTCTCCTGGGTGGCGTACTTCGGCCAGTGGAGCCGGCTCGCGAACACCGAGCGCACGGCGGTCTGGGGTTCCTTCCTGGGGTGGGGCGTGCTGCTCAATGTCGCCGCGATCCTCGGGGCGCTGACGGCATTGCTCGTCGGCCAGCACGACCCGGCGAAGTGGATGATCGCCGCCGGCGGGCCGGTCTTCGGCGTCTTCGGCCTGCTGCTGCTGGTGCTCGCCAACCTCACCTCGGCGACCATCCTGGTCTACTCCCAGGGCATCAGCATGAAGACCATGTTCCCGAACTGGAGCTGGCGTGCCGCCATCGCCACGACCCTGCCGGCCATGCTGCTGATGCTCACCCCTGCGTTCTATGATCGTTACACCACGTTCCTGTCCTACATCTCGTTCATCATGGCCGCGTTCGGCGCGGTGCTGGTGGTGGACCTGGTGGTGATGAAGCGCTACCGGGTCGATCTCGCGAGCCTCTACCGCAAGCCCGCGGGCGGTTCCGTGAACTGGGCGGCGTACGCCTCGGTGGTCGGCGGTGGACTGTTCTACTTCTGGACCTACAACCCGGTGGCGGATACCGCGGGGCCGCTTTTCACGTACATCACCGCTGGCATTCCCACCTTCTTCCTGACCGGGGCCGTGTACTGGGGGCTGAAGAAGCTCACGGGCG
>CAZHBN010000145.1:0-6973 GCA_964530405.1 uncultured Ectothiorhodospiraceae bacterium | reverse complement strand
GCGGATTGAACGAAAGACGACAGGATGGAGAGGACACGATCATGACGACCGCAATGACCGACCTGATGGCGCATGTCGCCGACCCCGAGAGAGCCGAGCGCATCGAAGCCGTGCGCCGGAAGATCGACGCCCTGAAGATCGACTACGTCTACGTGCAGTTCGTCTCGGTGACGGGGCGGGTGCTCGGCAAGGGCATTCCCTCGGATCACTGGGAGTCCGTCGCCAAGCGCGGCGTGCAGACGGTCTACAGCGCCATGGCCAACGTCGCCGCGGACCGGCGCGGGGAGTTCATCGGCTACGGCTCCCAGGACTCGGAGCTGGTCGCGCTGCCGGACCCGGAAACGTTCTGCCAGCTCCCCTGGAACAAGCGCGCGGCGCGGGTGTTCTGCACGCTATTCCGCAACCGCGAGGAAGCGCACGCCCCGGGCAGCTTTCTCACCTCCGACTGCCGCGGCAATCTCAAGCGCATTTACCAGGCTTTCCAGGACCGCCACGACGGGCTGCAGATGCGCGTGGGCTGCGAGCCGGAGATGCTGTGGCTGAAAAAGGGCAGCGACGGCAAACCCGACGGCGGAATGACCTCGCCCTACGCCTACCACGTGGAGCAGTTCGAGGTGCTCAGCGAGGTCATCATGCGCGTGAATGACTACGCGCGCGCCATGGGGCTGGACATGATCCAGGCGGACCACGAGGACGCCCCCGGTCAGGTGGAGCAGAACTTCCAGTTCGACGACTGCATGCGCACCGCCGACCGTCTCACCACCTACCGCCAGATCTGCGCGCAGGTGGGGCGCGAGTTCGACCTCATTCCCTGCTTCATGTCCAAGCCGTACATGGGCGTCTCCGCCAACGGTTGCCACCACAACATCTCCTTCTGGCGCGGCGGCGAGGACGTGGTCAACCGCCTCGGCATGGACGATCTTCCGGGCATGGAAGCGCTCTTCGCCTACCGCCGCGGCGGCGACAACGCCTTCCGCGGTGACGGCGAGAGCTGGCGGCCGAGCCCGCTCGGCGAGCACTGCATCGCCGGTATCGTCGAGCACATGCCGGCGTTGACCGCCATCGGCTGCTCCAGCGTCAACTCCTACCGGCGGATGCTGGATCTCGGCCTGTGGGCGCCGGTGTTCGCGGACTGGGGGCTGCAGAACCGCACCTGTGCCCTGCGGGTCTCCTCCCCCGACCGCATGGAGTACCGCTCGGTGGATTCCATGGTGAACCCCTACCTGATGATGAGCGCCCTGCTTCAGGCGGTGGATCACGGCATCAGTGACCGGCTCGACGCCGGCGAGCCCCAGCAGGGCAACGTCTACGACCTGCCGGAGGAAGAGCAGGCCGGCAAGCGCCTGCCCACCAACCTCGGCGAGGCGCTGGCGGCGCTCGCGAACGACGAGGTCGTGCGCAGCGCGCTGCCCGGGGACATGTACCGGGTGTTCGAGCACCACAAGCGCGACGAGTGGGAGCGATTCAACGCCACCGTCACCCAGTGGGACGTGGACACCTACATCGACTGCCTGCCCTAGCCGGGTCAACGCAGCCAACGGCCGCCGGCGGCCGCGGAGCCGCCGGCGGCGCACACGCGATCGGGAGGAGATTCCGCATGCTCGACAGGGAACAATGGCGTCGCCGTGCCGCCGATCTGACGGTGGGCGACTGCGCCTTCATCGACGGCGAGCTCGTCGCCGCGGCCTCGGGGGAAACCTTCGAGACCCGCAACCCGGCCACCGGTGCGCTGCTCGCCAACGTGGCCGCCTGCGATGCGCCCGATGTGGATCGCGCCGTGGGCGCCGCGCGCCGGGTGTTCGAAACCGGGGCGTGGTCGGCCATGGCGCCGCGGGAACGCAAGCGCCGGCTGCTCAGGCTCGCCGGGCTCGTCGACGCGCACCGCGAGACGCTGGCGCTGCTGGAGACGCTGGACGTCGGCAAGCCCATTTGCGACAGCTACCACATCGACATTCCCAACAGCGCCACGGCCATCGCCTGGTTCGCCGAGGCTATCGACAAGGTCTACGGCGAGATCGCACCCACTGGGACGGACGCCCTGGCCACCGTGACCCGTGAACCGGTGGGCGTGGTGGGGGCGGTCGTGCCCTGGAACTTCCCGCTGATGATGGCCGCCTGGAAGGTCGCGCCGGCGCTCGCCGCAGGCAACAGCGTCGTGCTCAAGCCTGCCGAGCAGTCGCCGCTGACTGCGATCTTCTTCGCGTCGCTGGTGGCCGAGGCGGACATTCCGCCGGGGGTTTTCAACGTGCTGCCCGGCTACGGGCACACGGCGGGCCGCGCCATCGGGCTGCACCCGGACGTGGACTGCGTGGCCTTTACCGGCTCCACGGCGGTGGGCAAGCGCTTTCTCGAGTACTCGGGCCAGTCCAACATGAAACGGGTATGGCTGGAGTGCGGCGGCAAGACGCCGAATATCGTCTTCGCCGACTGCACGGACCTGGACGCCGCCGCCGAGGCCGCCGCCTTCGCTATCGTCTTCAACCAGGGCGAAATGTGCACCGCCGGCTCGCGGCTGCTGGTGGAGGCCAGCATCAAGGATGAGCTCCTGGAGCGGGTCGCCGCTGCCATGGAGCGACTGCAGCCCGGCGACCCCCTCGATCCCGCGAGCCCGCTGGGGGCGATCATCGACCGCCAGCAGTTCGAGTCCATTCTCGGCTACGTCGACAAGGGCCAGGCGGAAGGCGCTGTGCTACGCACCGGCGGCCGGCAGGTCATGGCCGATAGCGGCGGCCATTTCATCGCACCGACGCTGTTCGACGGGGTGCGCGAGGACATGACCATCGCCCGCGAGGAGATATTCGGCCCGGTGCTCTCGGCGATTACCTTCGAGGACGAGCACGACGCCGTGCGCATCGCCAACCACTCCATGTATGGTCTGGCGGCGGCGCTGTGGACCCGGGATATCAGCCGCGCCCACCGTGTCTCCCGCGCGCTGCGTGCCGGCACCGTCTGGGTCAATTGTTTCGACGAGCACGATATCGCCACGCCGTTCGGCGGCTACAAGCAGTCCGGCATCGGCCGCGACCGCTCGCTCCACGCTTTCGACAAGTTCGTCGAGACCAAGACCACCTGGATTGCCCTGGGTCAGTGACGGGGGACGGAAACCGACCATGACCAAGCGAACTCCCGTGATCGGGCTGACCGCGTACGGCCGCGATCCGCAGTACACTTTCGCCCTGCAGCCCGAGTACCTGGAGGCCGTCGTACGGGCCGGCGGCAGCCCCGTCCTGCTGCCACCGATCGCACCGGACGTGGCGGCGTGCCTGGACAGGCTCGACGGGCTGATTCTCACCGGCGGCGGCGACCTCGGACCCCCCGGTGAGGACACCGGTACAGGCCGCGACCGCCGCCTGGAAAAGCTCGATCCGCTGCGGGATGCCTTCGAGCGACGGGTCGCCCGGCACGCCATGGAAACGGGCTTGCCGACGCTCGCCATATGCCGGGGCATGCAGCTGGTCAACGAGCTCTATGGCGGTACATTGCACAGGCACCTGCCCGACGATCTGCCCGGCGGCGTGGCGCACCGCCTACCGCCGCGTTATCCGATACCGCATCCGGTCGCGCTCGCCGCCGGCAGCGGCCTGGCGGCAATCGTCGATACCGATACGCTGGCGACCGTTTCCTGGCACCACCAGGGCATCGCGTCCCTGGGGGAGGGGCTGAGGGCGACGGCCTGGGCCGAGGATGGGTTGATCGAGGCCTTCGAGCCGGAGTCACCGGACCACCCCTGGTTCCAGGCCGTTCAGTGGCATCCGGAGATGTCCGCGGCTTACGACGTCAACCAGCAGAGTCTGTTCGACGGGCTCGTGACTGCCGCATTTTGACATATAACATTTGCTAGCAGATGATTTCGCGAAGAGCCTATGCCCCGGACTGCCGGAGACGGGGGGTGGGCCCAGCGATGGGAGGCGCAGGTGACTGGAACCAGGGAGACCGTTGCGGTGGTGCATGCCGAGGGCGATGCAACCGGCACACTACCGGAGGTCGCCGAGGCGCACGGGCTGCGCCTGCGGGTGACGCCGGTGACCGACGGGCTGCCCGCACCGGAAGGCCTGGAGCTGGCGATCGTCATGGGCTCGCCGGAGGCCGCTTACGACGACACGCTGCCATGGCTCGCCCGTGAGCGTGCCTGGCTGCGCGAGGTGATCGCCCACGGCGTGCCGGTGCTGGGTATCTGCTTCGGCAGCCAGCTGCTCGCGCGGGAGCTTGGCGGCGGTGCGTATCGCAACCACGAGCTGGAAGCCGGTTGGGTGAACGTGGACACCCGCGCGCCGGCGCTGGTGCCGGAGGGACCGTGGCTGAATTTCCATTTCGACGCCTTCCGGGTGCCACCCGCCGCACGGTTGCTGGCGGACACCGAGCTAGCCCCCCAGGCGTTCGCGCAGGCGCGTTGCGCCGGCGTCCAGTTTCACCCCGAGATAACGGTGGAGATGTTCGACGCCTGGCTGGACGACTGGCGGTCGTCCCCGGAGGGGCATCGAATGCTGGATGATCTGGGGGACCTGCCCGAGGCGCTGCGCGAGCGTATCGGGCAGGAGCAGCCGGCGGCGCGGGAGCGGTTCGAACGCCTCATGGGGAACATGCTGGCCGAGATCATGTAACGCCGTCGGGGACGGATTCGAACGGGACAGCCAAAGGGAATCGAGCGTGGCAGCAGCGACGGAACAGGCGGGTGCGGTAAGTGCGACCTTCGGCCGCCTCAAGGCGGAGAGCCGCAGGGACGAGGTGGTGCGCCGCCTCATGGGCGCAATCAGCCTCGGCATGTTGCGTGACGGCGAGCAGCTTCCCAGCGAGAGCGATCTCGCCCGGCAGTTCGGTGTGGCCACGGTCACCCTGCGCGAGGCGCTGTCGACGCTGCGCCATCACGGCTACATCGAGACCCGTCGCGGGCGCAAGGGCGGCAGCTTCGTGCGCGCGCCCTCCGAGGACGCCGCCGAGCAGCATCGCCTCGCCCGGCTGGCCGACGTAAGCGCCTTCGAGCTGCGGGACATCGGCGACGAGCAGCGCGCGGTGACGGGCATGGCGGCGTGGCTGGCCGCCGAACGGGCCTCGCAGACGGATATCGAGCGATTGTTCGCGTTCGCACGGGCCATGAGCGAGGCGGATACCACGGTGGACCGCAAGCGCGCGGACGCGCGCTTTCACATCGAGACCGCCGTGGCGGCCCAGTCGGTGCGCCTCACCCATGCGGAGATCCAGCTCCAGCCGGTGCTGGGGGAGCTGCTAGGACTGTCGGACCGCGACCGTAATGTCATCGACGAGATGGTGGCGGATCATTTCGCCATTGCCGAGGCCGTCGCGGCGCGGGAGCCGGCGCTCGCGCGCGAGCGGGCCGAAGCCCATGTGGGGCGCGTGGTCAAGCTGTTGCTCAACGCCCACCTGGCGATCGTCGCCGAACGGGATGCGTCGGGCACACGGGAGGGGTGGCGCTGATGGCCGTATCCAGCGAACGTATGTCACTGCAGCAATGTGCCGACACCATCGCCGGCGAGATCGAGGGTGTGTTCGCCACGCTCTCCACCATCGCCGACCGCGTCCGCCAGCTGCGCGAGCGCGCCCGGGGAGCCGACAGGCCGATGAGCTCCAGGGACCTGCACGAGCTGCGCGAGCTCGTCACCACTCAGCTGGACGCCTACGGCGGGCGGCTCAATGGTAGCGGGTTCATTACCGCCCCCGGCGTGCTCAGTGATCGTGACCTGTACCTGGAGTGGTGGATACGCAATGACGATCCCGTGCAGTTCTACCCGCTGCGCGTGGATCTCGACCCGGACAGCGCCAACTTCTACAACTACGAAACCATGGCATGGTTTGCCCTGCCACGCGACACGGGCAAGAGCGTCGTGGTCGGCCCCTACGTGGACTTGAACGGGGTCGATATGTACATCCTCACCTTCTCGCAGCCGGTTATGCACGAGGGTGAGTTCTGCGGGATCGTCGGCGCCGACGTGCCCGTCTACAGCTTCGAGCGCTGGGTCCTCCGCCCCCTCATGAAACTACCCAACGACACCGTGCTGATCGGCCAGGAAGGCCGGATCATTGCGGCGAACACCGCCGACTGGCCCATCGGCACCCTCGCGCCGTCCCTGGTCGGGGCAGGCGGCGAGCGCCATCGGCGTGTCCAACTGGCCGCCGAGGGCCTTAGCTGGTCGCTGGTGGAGACGTCGCCGTAACGACGCCCTCACTCCACCGCCGCCCGGGGGGTGGTGGCGAGCGCCTCGCGAATGAACTCTCGGAATACCCGCACCCGCGCGGGCGCCTCCAGGCCGCTCAGGGTGATCGCGTACAGCGTGGCGTCGGCGACCTGCCATTCCGGCAGGACGCGGACCAGCGACCCCTCGGCGAGCGCATTGGCGGCGATGATGTCGGGAATCGGACCGATGCCGCCGCCAGCGGTTACAAGCCGGAGCACGCTCGCGTAGTCGGTGGTGCGCGTGGCGTTGGGAAAGGGCACCTCGACGGTGCGGCCCCGGCGATGGGTGAGCCGCAGCCTCGCCGGTCCGTCGGACTCGCGGCCGATGGCGAGCTCGTGGGTCTCGAGCTCGTGGGGTTCCTGCGGCGTGCCCCGGCGGGCCAGGTAGTCCGGCGAGGCGTAAGTCAGGATGTGGAACGCGGCCACCGTCGAGGCGCGATAGCCCATGTCCGGCAGACCGCCCGGGGTCGCCCGCAGGGCCACATCGATGCGGTTGGCCGCGAGATCCAGCGGCGCGTCGGTGGGCAGCAGCTCGACGGTGATCTGTGGATGCAGGCGCCGGAATTTGACGATGAGCGGCGGCAGCACCTCCATGCCGATATCCACCGGCGCCGTCACCCGCAGGTGCCCCTGGGGCACGGAGCGGGCCTGGCGGGCGCCCTCGGCGGCGTCCGCGAGCAGCGACAGCGCCTCGCGCGCCTTGGCGTAGAAGGCCGTCCCCTCCGCCGTGGGATTCACCGCCCGCGGCGTTCGCGCCAGCAGCGCGCTGCCGAGCCGCCGCTC
>CAZHBN010000144.1:0-9899 GCA_964530405.1 uncultured Ectothiorhodospiraceae bacterium | reverse complement strand
ATATTTAACATAATATACATTACACGCATCTATAGATGGCTCACGATCTCCAAGGCGCACCTATGCCCCGGCACAACAAGCGCTATCCATGCCACCACAACGGTATGGCGTCCAAGCGCTCCGGGTTGACCGCGGCCTACAATGTCATCACTGCCTATTCACCACGCGATCACGGTTTGGAGGTGCCATGCAACGTGAGCCGGATGAGAACTCCGATCGATTCGGTCTGCCGGATGCGGTTCTGCCGAAGGACATGGCCAAGCGCGCTGAGCGCGCCGGCGCGGAAAAGGCCGAACAGAATGGCCTCAGTCTGCTGGCGCTTGCGGCACTCGCCGGTGCCTATATCGCTTTCGGCGCAACCTTTGCCGCCTCGGTGTCGTCCAGTTTCGATGGCGACATGCCGCTTGGTCTCGGCAAGATGCTCGGTGGCATCGCGTTCTCCCTGGCCTACGTGCTCGCGATCGTCGGCGGTGCGGAGCTATTCACGACCAATAACCTCATGGTGATGGCGTGGGCACACGGACGCCTGCCCACCTGGTGGCTTCTACGCGCGTGGACCATAGTCTTCGTCGGCAACTTCATCGGCGCGGTTGCCACTGGTGGCATGCTGATCGTCGCGGGGCAACACCAGGAAAGCGGCGGCGCGGTGGGCTCTTCCCTGATCGACTCGGCGGCCCGCTTGTCCGGGCTCGAATTCGTCGACGCTCTGTTTCTCGGTATTCTGGGGAACACGCTTCTATGCTTGGGCGTGTGGCTGACCTACAGCGCGCGCTCGACGACGGACCGCATTCTCGCATTAACGCCACCAGTGGCGGCGTTTTACGCCCTTGGCCTGGAACACGCCGTCGCCGTCATGTTCTATCTACCCTGTGCCGCTTTCATCGCCGCACTGGCCGAGCCGAGCTTCTGGAACACCATTCAAGCCGAACCGCTGCAGCTTACCCCTGTCGGATTCCTGCGTGTGCTACTGCCGGTCACCCTGGGGAACGTCATCGGCGGCGGCGTCCTGGTAGCACTGACGTACTGGTTCGTGTATCTCCGGCCCGGCCGAGTCTGACTGTGGTCGTCGGAACGGCACGCCGGCCATGCTTTTTCGCACTGGGCGGTGTGCAAATCACCTTTCGAACACGGTAAACTCACGTGGCGTTTCCAACGCTCGCCAATTGCAGGAGGACTCATGAAGCGACGTAATCTGGTAGCTGCCCGTTCCAAGCTCATGCGCAAAGGCGGCGCTCACGAAAAGAGCCGCGGTGGCAAGCGCCGAGCGGCCGCCGCAAGCCTTCGCAGCGAAATCGAACAGGCTCTGGCCGATCGGTACGACGGCGGCCGGAGCTGTTCTTCGCCCATCGCATTGTGTGCGTGACACGACTGCCCGCCGCCTCGCGCTACCGCCTTCCGTTGCTCCGTTCTTTCTCCTGAACCCGTTCTCACGCCCGGCTCCGCCTGGGAAACGCTACCAATCCGATACGCCGCCGGGTCCCGGTAGGTTGTCCAGTTCTCTCTCATCGACACCCAGCATGCGCAGTATCTGCTTCTGGGTCGCCTCCAGAATACGGCCCCGTTCCTCTTCATGGGGGATACTCTTGGCGATAGCAACTGCGCCGACCAGCGATGCGAGTATGGCGCGCGCCTGTTCCGCGATGGCTTCGCGATCGTGCTCGATAGGCAGTTTCCTGAGCCGACTGAGCGCCCGCAACCGGGTTTCGAGAATCTTTCGAGTGTTGTTGTACGAGGCCTCGAACACGCCCTTGATGCTCGTGTTTTCGCTGCCGATCTCATTGAACAGGACATTTTCCGGCGCCGGCTTGCCCTTTTTTTCGAGCTCTCGCAAATTCCAATAATTGGCGACCAGCGCCGTAAGATGTTTAACGGCCAGCGGGCCTTTCACCAATCGAGCGGCTCGACTGCGCTTTAGCGTTTCGAAGAACGTTGCACTGAATAACGCCTCTTTCGATTTGAAATGCGCATAGAAGGCGCCGTGGGTCATGTTCGCCTTCTTCATGATATCGTTTATCGATACCCTGTCGAATCCATAACGGAAAAACAAATCGCTGGCGGCACTCAGGATACGCTCCTTGGATCTTGCCTTGTGATTCTTCCCGTACGGCATGGCCCTTGCTCCTCGTCTCGAGCGAATCTTCGGGGGATCGCCGTGCAACAGCCGCCTCACCCCGACCGGCACAATAATATTATGTTGATCATATATTGCCCAGTGGTAGGGTTCCGCCACCGAGCACTCACATTGGCTGAACACAATGGAGAAGGTATGACCTCCCCTCTCGTGATTACCGGTATGGGCATACTCAGTCCCCTGGGTTGCGGCGTCAATCGGGTCTGGCAACGCCTGATCGAAGGCCGCTCGGGGATTGCGCCGATCGATCGCTTCGATACTACCGATATTCCCATCGGAATCGCGGGTCAGGTGCCCACGGCCGACGTCGACCCGGAAGCGGGTTTGGATATCGATGGGGTGGTCGAGAAGAAGGCACGCAAGAAACTGGACCTGTTCACGATCTATGCGTTGGCCGCAGCGAAGGAAGCGTTGACACAGGCGAACTGGTTCCCGGTATCAGAATCGGCAAAACAGGCGACCGCCACAGTAATCGCCACCGGTATCGGTGGCTTTCCGACAATCACCCGATCCCAGGAAATCATGCAGCAGCGGGGACACAAGCGACTGTCCCCATTCACCGTTCCGGCGTTCCTGGCCAATCTTGCAGCCGGTAACGTTTCGATCGAATACGGTTTCCAGGGCCCGCTCGGATGCCCGGTGACGGCATGCGCGGCAGGCATACAGGCGATCGGTGATGGCATGCGGATGATCCGCAATGGCGAAGCGGATGTCGCCCTGGTGGGTGGCACAGAGGCGTGCATCGACCCGCTGTCACTCGCCAGCTTTCACGCACTCAAAGCGCTCTCCACCGACGTCGAGGCGCCAACGAAAGCCTCACGCCCGTTCGATCGGTCTCGCAATGGCTTCGTTATGGGCGAAGGCGCGGGGCTGATGGTCATGGAAACGCTGGCGCACGCCCGCGCTCGCGGCGCGACGCCACTGGCGGTTCTGAGCGGTTACGGCACCAGTGCCGATGCCTACCACATTACCGCCGGCCCGGAGGACGGCGCCGGCGCTGCGGCATCGATACGTGCAGCCCTCAGGATGGCGGACCTAGAGCCGGCGGATATCGGCTACATCAACGCCCACGCCACATCCACACCGGTCGGCGACCGGGCCGAAATCGCGGCATTACGGAACGTATTTGGTGACGCCCTACCCGATGTGCCCTTGTCCTCGACGAAGTCCGCAACGGGCCATCTACTGGGCGCGGCAGGCGGCGTCGAGAGCGTGTTCTCGGCGATGGCCGTGATCGAAGACACCCTGCCACCCACGTTGAACCTCGATTGCGTGGATGACGCCATGCAGGATCTGGACTTCGTGCCCAATACGGCGCGTGCGAACGCCGTGACCCACACGCTGTGCAACGGCTTCGGTTTTGGCGGGGTCAACGCATCGCTGATCGTCAGCAAGGCCGACGGCCTTGCCTGACCACCAGATCGCCCGTACTCACCAGGCGACGTTGGCCGCGGACACGGGCGATGCATCATTCCCCCAACTCGTGCGGATATACGTGATGACGGCAGCCAGCTCCTGCCGGCTGAGCTGGTAGAAGGGTGGCATTCCGAACGGCCTGGGATTGCCTTCGGTGCTGGCCGGATAACCACCATGACGTATCACGTTGACGAGATTCGTCGGATCGGCGAGCGTCACCGCACGATTGCCCGCCAGCGCCGGCGCGGCCACGCTGCCCTCCCCGCTGCCGGCATGACACTCGGCACAGTGTTCCTCATAGAGTGCTCGGCCCTGCCCGCGCATCGTCCTGCGGCGACGTTCGCTCACGGCGAGGAGCTGTGCCGAGGCCCGCGTATCGTGGTCGGGCAGGTTCGTCAGGTACGCCGCAATCGCGCGAGCGTCGCGGTCACTCAGATGCTGCAGGCTGTCGAATACCACGTCCGCCATGGGTCCGTTCATACGGGCGTCTTCGAACGCACCGCTGCGAATGAACGCCGCCGCATCCTCCGCGCGCCACCCTTGCAGCCCGGCCTCTGCGTTTGAGTGCAGGCTCGGTGCGTACCACCCGTGTATGCGGCCGCCCGTCTTCGGATCATCCATGCGGCGCGCCCCGAGCGCGCCCCGTGCTCTGTGGCAGGCGCTGCAATGGCCCAGCCCTTGGACCAGATAAGCACCCCGATTCAAGAGCGCCCCGCGATCACGCTGCGGCACGAAAGTACCGGGCTCGAAGAAGAGCCCCTGCCAGATATTCACGAAGGAGCGCACGGACACCGGGAACGTGAGATCGTGTTCCCGGTTTTCCTGATCGACTGCCGGAACGGACTGCAGGTACGCGAACATCGCGTCGATGTCTTCGCGACGCACCCTTGTGTAATTCGGATAGGGACACGCCGGGTACAGCGGTGAGCCATCGGGGCGCTCTCCGTCATGCAGCGCCCGCCAGAACGCCTCACGGCTCCACGCCCCGATGCCCGTTTCGTCATCGGGCGTTATATTGGGCGTACGGAAGGCGCCGAAGGGACTCTGAATCGTCCTCCCTCCGGCGAAATCGGCGCCGCCGCGCGCGGTATGACAGCCGGCGCAGTTCCCTACCTTCACCAGGTATTCGCCCCGGGCGATGTCTGCCGATTCTGCCGATGCCGCGGTCCCGGCATGCCCCGAGACTACCGACAGCAAGACCAATAGCAGTATGTGCCTCATTCGCATGACTTACCGTCCGGGCTGTTCGACGCTGCCGCAACGCATGGGTGGCTCGGCGATGGGCCGTTCACGGGGTGTCATTCGTGCCGGCACGGGCTGCGCGGCGAGCCACGATGACACGGCTTGTACGTCCTGCGACGTCAATCGCTCGGCAATTTTGTGCATGCAGTCGGGGGGCGCCGCCGCACGGGTATCCGTCTGCCACGCGCCGATCTGCGCCATAAGGTAGTCGCGTGGCAGCCCGATCAGCCCCGGTGTGTTCGGACGCACCCCGGTCAATCGCTGCCCGTGACAGGCCTGGCAGGCGGGTATGTTCCGCTCCGGAGCGCCGTGCCGAACGAGCGCGCGGCCATGCCGCATCGCGCTGTCGCTGGACGGCGGTGCGTCGGGGGTACGATGCGGTGCACGTCTGCCCGCGAAGAAGCGGGCCATTTCCCACAGATAGGCGTCGGAGAGGTTGCGCACCAGCTGCATCATCGCCTCGTTCCGGCGGCGTCCCTCGCGGTAATTGACCAACTGATTGAACAGGTAACCGGCAGGCTTGCCACCCAGGCGGGGCACGTATCCGGAGTCGCGCTCATTGGCGGCGTCAACGTGGCAGGACATGCACGGCGCCATGCGCTGCGCGAGTGTATCGGACGGCGCCGCCGGTGCGACGCCCGTAGCGGCTGCCACAACCACCAGCAGCACGCACACGGCTTGCCTCACGCGAACGAAAGACGCCACCGTCACTGCCCCGCCGCCGACAAAGCGAACTGCACGACCAACACCAGAACGAGCACCAGGCCAGCGGTCATCGCGCTCGCGACACCAATGAACGCGGCCGGGCTCCCGCGGGTGAAGTCGCGTTCGCGGTTGCGTTGGCTTTGCACCCCAAAGAATGCGGCGAGAACGCTGAGCACCGTAGCCTTGAGACCAACGGACTCGTCGGGCTTCGAATTCGCTGACATGGCGTTTCTCCAGGCTGTCTCCCACTGCGTCGACAGCGGATGCTACGGCGTCCGCGATAGGGCCACAAGGCATACACGATGCCCGATTAATAGGGAGCAGATGGTACAGTACCCCGGTTTTTCGGGATGCCCTGATACCTAATGGCCCGCGCTATGTACCTGTATCAAGCCTTCGTCGATGAGCTCAGCACCCAAATCCGGGACGGGGTTTTCCGGCCGGGAGAGCGCCTGCCCTCGATCCGATCACTGCAACGGTGCCGAGGACTGAGCCGCAACACAGTGATGCATGCTTTCGATCACCTGGAGACCCTCGGCGTCATCGAGCGCCGCCAGCGTTCGGGCTATTTCGTGAACCGCCACCTGCCCACGCGTACCGAACGCCCTGCCCCACCTTCGCCGGCTTCGTCCGTCTCCGTAGACGTCTCGGACCTGGTGTTCGCGACGCTCCAGGCCACCCGAAGCCGTGAGGTCGTGCCCCTGGGCTCGGCATTTCCGGACCCGCAACTGTTCCCGTTGCGCAGCCTGGGAATGGCCATGGCGCGGTCCGCCAAAACACTCGACCCGTGGACCACCGTCGAAGATCTGCCCCCTGGCAGCGTCGAGCTCCGCCGCCAGATCGCACGCCGATACATCAATGTCGGCGTCCGCGCCGGCGTGGACGACATCGTGATCACCTCCGGCGCGATGGAAGCGCTCAATCTCGCCCTGCAGGCAGTTGCCAGTCCGGGTGACACGATCGCGGTGGAGTCACCGGCCTTCTACGCGACCCTGCAAGCAATCGAACGCCTCGGCATGAAGGCCGTCGAGATACCGTGCGATGCGGAAACGGGTGTCGACCTCGGTGCGCTGCGCCAGACGCTGGAGTCACAGCCGGTGCGTGCCTGCTGGTTCATGGCCAACTACCAGAACCCGACCGGCAGCCTGCTTCCGGAGGATTCCCGGCGCGCGCTAGTCGAATTGCTGGCCGAATACGAGGTTCCCCTGCTCGAGGATGACGTCTACGCTGAGCTCTATCACGATCAACAGCCGCCGCCCCCCGCCAAGCATTACGACACGAAGGGGCTGGTGATTCACTGCGGTTCCTTCGCGAAATGGCTCGCGCCGGGTTACCGCGTCGGCTGGGTGGCCGCCGGACGCTATACACAAGCCATTGCGCGCCTGAAAACCATGACCACCATCGCCACCTGTGTGCCCGCCCAGGATGCCATTGCCGACTATCTCCGCCAGGCCCGATACAATCACCATCTGCGCCGTGTTCGCCGCGAGCTTGCCCGGCAGAGGCGCGCGCTCGAACAGGCACTGGCGAAACACTTTCCAAGGGACACACGCTGGACCCGTCCCCTCGGCGGTTACTTCATGTGGGTGCAACTGCCCTCGGGTGTCGACGCCCTGACGGTTCACCGCCGGGCCGCCGAGGTGGATATCAGCATTGCACCGGGCCCGATATTTTCCGCCAGCGGTGGCTTCGAAAACTGTATTCGACTGAACTTCGGCCACCGATGGACCGACAGGATGGAACAGGCTGTCGCAACATTGGGGCGAATCGTCCACGAGCAGGCCGGTTTATCACCTTGAGAGCTCGTAGAGAAAATGCGCGGATGCCAGCGCAAAGACGACCAACGGGCCGAGTATGAGCCCGGCGCCGACGAAACCCGGGCCACGATCACTCATGCGCTGACATTGAACCTGTCGGATTCGGCTTCCGGTTACGTTCGGAACCGCTCCACGCGTTGCTTCAGCTCGTCGGCGAGGCGCGAGACATCACCGCCCGCATCGCGCGCCAGACCGGCGCCTTCCGCTGTCTCGGAGGAAACATCCCGAATGCTGACGACGCTGCGATTCACATCCTCGGTGACCTGGGTCTGTTCCTCCGCGGCCGTCGCAATCTGTTGATTCAACTGATTGATTCGGCCCACGGATTCCATGATCACGCTTAGCGCCTTACCCGCCTCCTCGGCATACTGCGCGGTGCGGTCCCCTGTCTCCTGCCCCTCGGCCATGCGTGCCGCCGCCTGCCGGCCCATTTCCTGAAGTGAGCCAACGGTTCCCTGAATCTCACGCGTGGCCTGCTGAGTGCGGGTTGCCAGATTTCTGACTTCCTCGGCCACCACAGCGAAACCACGACCCTGCTCACCGGCGCGTGCCGCCTCGATGGCGGCATTGAGCGCGAGCAGGTTGGTCTGTTCCGAGATCTCGTTGATGAGATCCACGACCCCGCCGATGCGTTCACTGCCCTGCTCCACCTCTCGCACCGTTTCGGCCACGGCGGTAATCTGCTCAGCAAACGCCCGGATGGCGTCCGCGGTTTTGGAAACCGTGTCATGTCCGGCGTGGGAATGATCGCTCGCTTCCTCTGCCGCCTCAGCGGCTTGCGTAGCGTTGCGTGCAACCTCCTGAACCGTCTGCGCCATCTCGTTCATGGCTGTCGCGACCTGGTCGGCCTCACCCTGTTGACGTTCGGCCCCTCTTGCGGACTGCGCAGTCGTCTCGGACATCCGGTGTGCTGCATCCGAAAGCGCGCCGGACGCCTGTACGATCTCCCCGACGAGATCGCGGAACCGCGCCGTCATATCCGCGAGATCGTTCTCGAGCTGGCGAATCTCGTTGCGATCGTTGGCCGAGTCACAGGTGCGGAACGCCACGGTCAGGTCACCCTCACCGACCCGGCGCACGCGTCGCCCGAGCTCGCCGAGCGGCCGAAGCAGACGCCGTACTACCAGACCTGCGATCGCGATGAGGAGGATGGCCGCGAGCGCGCAACCAGCGGTCAGCCACAATCCCAGCGTCTGTCCCGCAGCCTCGAACTCGGCGAGCGGTCCACGAGCAACGAGCGTCCAGTTCCAGCCCTCGACCGGCTCGTAGGCCGCCAACCACTGCTGACGGGCACCGGAGTACGTCACAACGCCGCCTTCGTCAGCCAGCAGGCGGTCCACCGTGCGCGCGCTCGAATCGTCACCCCCGGCAGCGAAGCGCTTACCGATGCGAGCTTCGTCCCGGTGAAGCGCAATATGCCCACGCCCGTCACCGGAACGGATAACGGCTAGCGCCTCGCCACTGGCACCGAACGTGAGTTTGCGGATGGACGTTCGCAATGCCGCGAACTCGTTCGTGTAATCCACGCCCACGTACAGAATGCCGATGACGCGCCCCTGCTCGTTGATGATCGGGTCGTAACGCGTCATGTACTTGCGGCCGAACAGCGTCGCCAGGCCGACATAGGATTCACCGGCCATCAGTTGTTGGTATCCGGGGTGATCCTTCCCCAACAGAGTGCCGGTGGCACGGCTGCCGTCGGGTTTGCGCAGTGATGTCGTTACGCGCAGGAAATCGTCCCGGTAACGTACGAATACCGTTGCATTGCCGCCCGTACGCTCCGCGAAAGCATCGACTTCGTCGTAATTCAGATTGAGCGTGCGTTCACCAGCACGGATCACGGGCGCTGCATAGTCGCCGACGGCGACAGTCGCCTCGTCATCCAGGCTCAAGGTGGTATCGAAGAACCCGGCGAAGATCCGCGCATACTCGTTCGCCCGGTTCTCCAGCACGTCGTAATAGAACTCGAGCATCCGGTCGAGCACCCCAACCTGACGCTGAAGCTCCGTACGAGTGCTATCCAGCATCTGTCGCTGGGTGAAGCCACTGGCGAAAACCACCAGTGCCGCCAGAACGATAACCACCGCAGTGGCAAGGGCGAGATTGAGCTGGAACGCGACACTGCGACGATTGACCCGCTGCATGGATTTCCCCCCGACCCCCAAAGCAAAGACGACACACGGCATCCATGCCATACAGGGTTATCGGCGATATCGTCGCTTGCTTGAGCGATTCCGGGATCAGCCGCCCGGCAACGGGGTGTCAGTGCGTATTCGGGCCCACCTGGCGCGTGAGAGGCAGCGCCATGAGGCGCTCATCGTGATACACACCGCCCACGCACAACGCCTCGGGTTCGCGCCCGTAACAGCGGAAGCCAACGGATTCGTAAAGTGTCTGCGCGGCTGTGTTGGTGACGGCGACGGAGAGTGTCAGCCACCGTACGCCGGCCATGGACGCGGCGAACCGGATTCCACGGTTCAGCAACGCCCTGGCGACGCCGTTTGCTCGGTGTGTGGGGGGTACTAACCTTTTCGAAAGTATTGCCAGGTTTCAGCGCTACTGCGCGGTGTCTCGGCAAGGCGCGGGAG
>CAZHBN010000143.1:0-9921 GCA_964530405.1 uncultured Ectothiorhodospiraceae bacterium | reverse complement strand
GTCGCCGAAGACCACGTACTTCTCCGTGGTTAGCCCTTCCAGACCGACGGGGCCGCGGGCGTGCAGCTTGTCGGTGCTGATGCCGATCTCGGCACCGAGGCCGTACTCGAAGCCATCGGCGAAACGGGTGGAGGCATTGACCATCACCGATGCCGAATCCACCTCGCGCAGGAAACGCTGCCCGTTGGTCCAGCTCTCGGTAACGATGGCATCGGTGTGATGCGAACCGTAGCGTTCGATGTGCTCGATGGCCTCATCCAGCCCGTCCACCACGCGTACGGCGAGTATCGGCCCAAGGTATTCCTCGGCCCAGTCGGCTTCCGTGGCGACCTCGGCGTCAGGCAGAAGCGCCCGGGTACGGCCACAGCCCCGCAGCGTCACCCCCGCCTCGCGAAAACGCTCGGCCAGCCGCGGCAGCATGGACTCGGCCACGGCGGCGTCCACCAGCAGCGTCTCCATGGTGTTGCAGGTGCCATAGCGCTGGGTCTTGGCGTTGACCGCCACACGCTCGGCCTTCTCCGGGTCCGCGTGGGCGTCCACGTAGACGTGGCAGACGCCGTCCAGGTGCTTGATCATGGGCACCGTCGCCTCACGCATGATGCGTTCGATCAGCCCCTTGCCACCGCGGGGGACCAGTACGTCCACCTGTTCGTCCATGGTGATGAGCGCCCCCACGGCCGCGCGGTCGGTGGTGCCCACCACCTGCACGGCCTCGCCGGGCAATCCCGCCGCCGCGAGCCCTTCGCGGATGCATGCGGCAATGGCCTGATTGGAGTGGATCGCCTCGGAACCGCCACGCAGAATCGTGGCGTTGCCCGATTTCAGGCACAACGCGGCCGCGTCCGCGGTCACGTTGGGGCGGGACTCGTAGATGATGCCCACCACGCCGAGCGGTACGCGCATACGGCCGACCCGGATCCCCGACGGCATGGCGTTGACCTCGCGCATCGCCCCCACCGGATCGGGCAGGCCCGCGATCTGGCGCAACCCTTGCGCCATCGCCTCGATTCGGGCATCGGTGAGCTCCAGGCGGTCGAGCAGCGCGGCGTCCAGACCGTTGGCACGCCCCGCTTCCAGATCGCGGGCATTGGCCTGCTGCAGTGCCTCCCGCGCCGCGCCGATGGCATCGGCAATGGCGTGCAGCGCGGCGTTGCGCACACCGGCCTCGCTGCGCGCGAGCTCACGGCCCGCCCGCCGGGCGGCCTCACCCAGCCCCTTTACGTAGCCTGCAACGTCGGTAATCGTCTCGTCGGCGCGAGCACTCATGTTCGTCTACCACTCCCTGCTCCGGCCGCACGGCCGGCCAATCTCGCCATATCGATGGCCAATTGTAACAGCTCATCCCACGCGCGCCCGCGCGCCGCCCCCTTGATAACCCGGTCGACGCGGCCGGCCTCCACCAGCAGCCGCTGCCACTGCCCGGCCGGCACCCGGACCGCCGCCTGCCACAACGCCGCCTGCTCCGATTTACGGATCCGGTGGCGGCGGAACACCGCGTCCGGGCGTCCCCCTTCGGCATGGGCGGCCTGGAGCTCGACGAGCACGCGCAGCGTGCGTGCCAGCACACCCAGGGTGAGCACGGGCTCCTCGTCCTCCTCGCGCAGCGCGTCACAAATGCGCCAGACCCGGGCAACATCGCCGCCGGCGACGGCACGCGCCAGGTCGAAGGTGACGAAACGGGCACTGTCCCCCACCGCATCCCGCACCTCGGCCTCGCTGACGCGGCCCTCGCCACAGATCAACGCCAACTTGTCGATCTCCTGCGCGGCCGCGAGCAGATTGCCCTCGGCACGCTCGGCGAGCAGCCCCACCGCATCGCGATCGGCCTCCAGCCCGCGGGCCTTCAGCCGGCGCGCGAGCCATCCGGGGAGCTGCCCGGGCAACACGGGCCAGGCATGCATGTGCACGCCGGCCCCCGCGAGGGCGCGCACCCAGGCGGCCTTGCGCTGGCGCGGATCGAGCCGGCCGCATACCACCACCAGGATGGTGTCCTCCGGAGGATGCGCGGCATACTCCTGCAGGGCGCTGCCGCCCTCGCGGCCGGGCTTGGCATCCGGCAGGCGCAGCTCCACGACCCGCCGGGCACTGAACAGCGACAGGCTCTGCGCCGCCTCCCGCAGCCGCCCCCACTCGAAGCCGCTGTCCGCGTGCAGCACCTCGCGTTCGTCATAGCCGTCGCGCCGGGCGGCCGAGCGGATCTCGGCCAGCGCTTCCTCCACGAGCAGAGGCTCTTCGCCGGTGAGCAGGTAGACAGACGCCAGCTCCTTGCGGAGATGACCGCTGAGCTGCTCGGGCCGCAGCTCGGCCATGGCTACGGCTCCGGAGGTGCCGCGGCCGGAGCAACCGCCGCCACGCGGGCGAGCATCAAGCGCACGGCTTCCGCCCGCAGCTCGTCGGTGAGCCGCTCGCGCCGGGACTGCTCGGCGAGGGCGTCGTCACCACTGGCGCGATAGCTGCCCTCGGCAGTGGCCACCTCGCGACTGCGGACCACCTTGCCGCCGTCATCGGTGAGGCGATAGGTCAGGGTATAACCGAGCTCGTACTCGGTGGCACGGCCGCGGTCGTCCTCGGCCAGCACCCGGCGACGGGTCCGCTCACCAAGCAGCACCAGTACCTGTTCGGCCCGCTCGGGGGCCACCGTCTCCGCCCCCAGGTTGGCGAGCTCACGCCGAACGGTCCGCACGAGCACCGCGGTATCCGCGGGCGACTCGATCGCCAGTGCCCGGCCGTCCAGCGCGGCGCCACCGGCGCCACGCAACTGCCACCCGCAGCCGCCGATCAGCGTGAGCGCCAGGACGGCGGCAATCCACGACGCCGCGCGGCGCACTACTTCGCCACCACGTTGACGAGCCGCCCGGGCACCACGATCACCTTCTTCACCGATTTGCCTTCGGTGAAACGCTGCACGTGCTCGTCAGCGAGCGCCTGCGCCTCGATGGCGTCGTTGGCGGCATCGGCAGCCACCTGGATGCGGCTGCGCAGCTTGCCGTTGACCTGCACCACGAGCTCGATGGTGTCGCGCTCCAGCGCCGACTCGTCCACCTCCGGCCAGGCCGCGTCCACGACGGCGTCATCGTGACCCAGGGCGTGCCACAAACGATGGGCGATATGCGGCACGATGGGCGCAAGAATGAGCACGATGGCCTCGATCGCTTCCTGCCGTACCGCCCGGGACTGCTCACCCTTGCCCTCGAAACGGCTCACCGCGTTGGCGAGCTCCATGGTCGCCGCAATGGCCGTGTTGAAGGTAAACCGGCGGCCGACGTCATCGCTGGCCTTGGCGATGGTCTCGTGGACCTTGCGCCGAAGGTCCTGCTCGGCCTCGCCAAGGGCGGCGGTGTTCAGCGCCGGCGCCGGGCCGGCGGCCACGTGATCATGGACGAGGGTCCAAAGGCGGCGAAGGAACCGGTAAGCGCCCTCCACACCGGAATCCGACCACTCCAGGGACTGCTCCGGCGGCGCGGCGAACATGGTGAACAGCCGCACCGTGTCCGCACCGAAACGGTCCACGAGCGCCTGGGGATCCACCGTGTTGCCCTTGGACTTGGACATCTTCGCCCCGTCCTTGAGCACCATCCCCTGGGTGAGCAGGTTGGCGAAGGGCTCGTCGGAATGCACGAGGCCCTCGTCGCGCAGGAGCTTGTGATAGAAGCGCGCGTAGAGCAGGTGCAGGATGGCGTGCTCGATGCCGCCGATGTACTGATCCACCGGGGTCCAGTGGTCGGCACGCTCGTCGAGCATGGCCTCGTCATTATCGGCGCAGGCGAAACGTGCGTAATACCAGCTCGACTCCATGAAGGTGTCGAAGGTGTCCGTCTCGCGCTCGGCCTCGTCACCACACTCCGGGCACGTGGTGCGGTAGAACTCGGGCATCCGCTTCAACGGCGAGCCGCCGCCATCAATGGCGATGTCCTCGGGCAGGCACACCGGCAGGTCCTCGTCGGGCACCGGTACGTCGCCACAGCGCTCGCACCAGATCATGGGGATGGGCGCGCCCCAGTAGCGCTGGCGCGAGACGCCCCAGTCCCGCAGACGGTAATTCACCTGGCGCTCGCCAGTACCCGCCGCCTCGAAGTGAGCGGCGAGGCGCTCGAAGGCCTCCTCGGAAGTCAACCCATCGTACTCGCCGGAGTTGATCAGCCGGCCCTTGGCGGTGAACGCCCCCGACTCCAGATCCGCCTCGCCGTCGATGGGCTCGATGACCTGCCGAATGGGCAGGCCGTAGGCGCGGGCGAACTCCCAGTCACGCTGATCGTGCCCCGGCACGGCCATCACCGCGCCGGAGCCGTACTCCATGAGCACGAAATTGGCCACGTAGATGGGGAGCTCGTCGCCGGTGAGCGGGTGAATGGCGCGCAGGCCGGTATCCATGCCGCGCTTCTCGAGGGTCGCCATGTCCGCCTCGGCGACGGACGTATGGCGGCACTCCTCGACGAAGGCGGCCAGCTCCGGATTGTTCTCGGCGGCAGCCGCGGCGAGCGGGTGCTCAGCCGCCAGACCCATGTACGTCACGCCGTAGAGCGTATCCGGGCGGGTGGTGAACACCCGCAACGGCTCGTCACGCCCGCGCACCGGGAACGCCAGCGCCACGCCCTCGGAGCGGCCGATCCAGTTGCGCTGCATGGTGCGCACCTGCTCCGGCCAGCCGGGCAGCTCGTCGATGGCGGCGAGGAGCTCCTCAGCGTAGTCGGTGATCTTGAGAAACCACTGCGGAATCGCGCGGCGCTCCACCGGCGCGCCGGAGCGCCAGCCCTTGCCGTCGATCACCTGCTCGTTGGCGAGCACGGTCTGGTCCACCGGATCCCAGTTCACCGTGGCGGTCTTCTTGTAAACCAGCCCCTTCTTGTAGAGCCGGGTGAACAGCCACTGCTCCCAGCGGTAGTACTCCGGATCACACGTGGCGAACTCCCGCGACCAGTCATAGCCGAAGCCGAGCTGCTGGAGCTGGCTCCTCATGTGCGCGATGTTCTGCCGGGTCCACTTCGCCGGAGGCACCTTGTTCTGCATCGCCGCATTCTCGGCCGGCAGGCCGAAGGCATCCCACCCCATCGGCTGAAGAACGTTGCGGCCGCGCATGCGCTGGTAACGCGCGATCACGTCGCCGATGGTGTAGTTCCGCACGTGCCCCATGTGCAGCTTACCGCTGGGGTACGGGAACATGGACAGGCAGTAATAGGTCTCGCGGTCGGGACGCTCGACGGCCCTGAAGGTGTCGTTGCGCTCCCAGTACCGCTGTGCCTCGGCCTCGACGACCTGAGGTTGATATGTCTCTTCCATCGGGCTTGAACGGTCCAGTGTTAGGCGTGTATCGACATGGGTTGCCGGCGAAGACCGCAAGGATACCTTGACCCGGCGCAGCTTTGCATCCGGGCACGCATGAACACGCACAAAGGGTTTGATAGTGCGCTCACCAGGCGCATATTTGGTGCAGTAACACGCACAAGCACGCACGAAAGCCGACCACAGCGAGGTTCGAGCATGAGCAAGGAACAACGTGATCGCGAAGTCGAGGGCTATGAGCGGATGCTCGAACGCCTGCGCGATCGCCTGGAGAGCGCGGAGCGCGAATTCACCCCACGCGTTCGGGAAGCACTCGAACACGCCCGCGACCGCGCCGTGGAGCTCGGCGAGCTCACTCGCGAGGAAGCCGACCGCGTGGCGACCTCCCTGCGTCGGGACCTGGAGGACGCCGCCGACTTCACCGCCCGCAACGACGCCGACCTCAACGCCTGGCTGCATATGGACGTCCAGCTCGTGGAGAACTGGCTGTGGGACCGGTTCAGCTCCGTCGCCGACCGCACCCGGCTGGAATGGCTGCAGTTCCAGCAGTGGCTGGAACGCGCCGCCGAATACCACACCGGCGAAATCGCCGGCCCCGGCGCCCTCCACTGCGCCAACTGCGGCGAAACCCTAACCTTCAGCAAAGCGGGCCACATCCCGCCCTGCCCGAAATGCCGGGGGACCGTCTACCGCCGTACACCGATGACGCAGTAGCGCAGATGAAACCGCGCACGCCGACACCCAACCCACATCGCACGGGGCCCCGGCACCTGGAGATAGCCGGGGCCGTGCAACGCGCACACGACCATTTCCGCGCGTTTACTCGCCCTCTTCCGCCAGCCGCCGCGCCTTACGCAACTGCTTCAGGGCCATCGGGTAACGGTGAATCGAGAGCGCCTTCTCTAGCTGGACGATGGCATCCTCATACCGATCCTGCTCCAGCAGGAACGCACCGTAGTTGCCGTAAGCGTGAGCCCGCTGCGGGAACAACTCGATTTCCTCCTTGTGCAACCGTTCCTCAGCAGCCGCGTCACCCGTATCGTCTGCGACCTTCATCAGGGCCTGCAGCACCCAACGCGTCTGATAGTCATGGCGAGCCAATCCTTTGGCCTTACGAAGAAGCGTCCGTGCCCGGTCGTACTCCTTGTAGAAGCGATTCAATACGCCCATCAGATACCACGGCTGAAAGCTCTGACCGCCCAACCGGTACGCCTGGTTGAGTGTCTTCCAGGCCTCCCGGTACTCATACTCGAGCATCTGAATCCGAGCCCGCATCGCATGCGCCCTGGCGAGCTTCGGATCCAGGTACAGTGCGTAATTAACGAATGCCCCAGCCTGATATATGGACCACGTGGCGAAATTGCTGCCATCGAATCGATTGCCGGACCGATAACCCGCGATGAGGCTGGCCTTCGCAAGACCGAGAAAAACCCACGGATCCATCGACTGATCGTGGGCGGCTTCAACAAGAGACTGAACTGCCGAACGGATGATGTCACGCTGGAACGGATGCGCTTCGAGTGCCTGCAACGCTTCTTTCGGTGTGCGCGCGGCTGCCGTGCCGGCACAAAGACCGACGATTACTACAAAAAGCACGACAACTCCGCGCCTTGCAACCACAACATCTCTCATACCGCCCTTCCCTTGGCTCATGCTTGGCGCAGCCATCGCCAACGTTTCTTGGTAATACCTGCGCCGGATACTCAATGCTCGTGAAGTCCGTTGACTACAACCCCCTGCTTGCGATTAGACACTTCCCCTTATTCATTGACCAGAATGATGATCCCCAAAACCGCCGCCAGAAGCGACGCACACTCGACAACACCGATGATCGCTGCCAAATCACTGTCGGGCTCGACCCCGAACCTTAAAGACTTCGGAAGAATATAATTGACGGTCACATTACCCAGAACGCGACCTAAACCCAAGAAAAATTCCATACCAACCCGCCGAGGAAAATACTAATCACGTCTCGCCTGACTGCATCCCTGTCAAGAGACACCCATTTTACAGGCCGAGCAGTTCTTCCAAGACCACCTCACGTTACTCGAAACCCACTCGTGCGCATTTTTCCAGCGCGGATCCAGTCACCGGCTCATGAACTTGGTTTCCCGCCACGACGCCCACAACGTCATGACAATGACCACAACTCCAAATGCCGCAAAAAACGCCCCCACATAAACTTGATACTCACCGTATCCCACTTGGCCATACCTCCAACTCGAAAAACCTCCTCCCTCCATGAAGTCTACACCAAAGCCGACAAGGCCGATGCCGATGAAAATCTCCCACATCCTTTTCCGCAAAGCCTTGATCACAGCCAACCTCGTCACTGACAACCCTTGCCAAGAGAGAAACAAAAAACAGAACTCCCACAACGCGTAACAAGTTATGCAAAACCTATCCAATTGCGGATCAGCGCGACCACGCGCCCTCCTCCAAATTGCTTACTGAAGGAATTGCCATTCAGTGCACCCGGAACGCCTTATACGAATCGCCCGTCGACTCGCAACCTGATGCTAAACGCTTAATCGACGACAAAAATCAAAATCGCCCTAGCGCGACGAAAGGCACATACCGCGTTGCGACGCAGATTCATCGATCGTCGGCTCTACCAAACTGGTTGAAATTCACCCGCCCCTCTCAAGACGTCTAGCAAGGCCATTCCGGATCGAACGATGGAAGCGCCGCAGGCGGCCTATACGGAACATCCGGATTAGGCAAAATTGCAACACTCTCCCCCCACTACTAAACGCCAACAATATACGATATTATGCGCATCCGAATATTGAACGGTGTCGCGAGCACGTTTTCAACTACCTCAATAGCTCAATTCGATGGAACCCATCAATCGCCACCACAACCAAACGAAAGAAAAACCGAACACACAACAAAAATCCTACAGGCACCCTACCAACACCCCGCCAGCCTTTCAGCGTCATAACGGCGAATCTTTTTTCTGATTCCAGATTACCTAAGCTCGCGGCTGTTCGATACCATTTGAGCGCTGACTGAAAATTAACATCTCGCCCATAACCCTTTTCTTCCATCCAACCTAGACGAAATACCGCGGGCGGATAGTTTGCCTGTGCCAACTCGCCAAAGAGCCGTTGCGCTTCGACGTATTTACACAAAGACAGCGCCACACATCCCCAACCGAACTTCCCTTAAAGATCGCCGGACACAGCCGATTTCTTGAACCAACTTTCTGCCGCCAAAACATCTTTTTCGACCCCCTCCCCTAAATAATACATCCACCCGACGATTCTCTGGCACTGGGGAGATCCCGCCAGCGCCGCTGCCTTATACGTCGGAAATGCGTCCGCCGCCTTTCCGTTGGCATACAGCCAATCCGCCTTTTCCAGTTCGTCACTACGCATAGATGTTCAGTCCTTGACGATTGCATAGACCCATCACGATATCCATTGTGAATGGATCGCGGGTTATGCATGCGTTGATTGAAGGCGTCGGGGGACGAGCCAGATGAGTATTCGAGTGCACAAAAACGCCACGACCGCGCCAGCCCGCCGCATGGAGGCCCAGCGCTCGGATAAGCCAGTGCGCACTCTCACCCGGGAACTCGGCGTTAGTGACCCAACAAACTCGTTCAGCTAGTTACGCTCCCCGGGAATTCTCCTAAATGCCCAAACCAGAAGTGGCGGCAAGACAGCCCCAACAAGCCCGATAAGAAACGCTTCCACACCCTCCACTGCTCGATAACCGACATGAATCGCAGGGTATCCGAAGGCAGCCAGAACGCCACACAGAAAACATAGCACACCCAATAACAAAGCAGCTCTCATGCAATCCACCGAAAAGCACGCTAAACGGCTGGAAGCCGGGGTTGGTGTCCTCGGTGACCTGGCCGAAGGGGCCGTAAGTCGAGGCGTTGGGTGATGTCGTCGGTGTCGGTGTTCACCACCAGGCGCACGCTGCCGAGGTGCTTGGAGATGAGGCGATACGTGGTGCCGCCCTCGATCATGTAGGCGGGCGCGTTCGGTTTGTCGGCGTAGACGAAGCGGGCGGTGACGTTGCCGGCGTCGTCGAGCTCGGCGACGGGGTTAAGCGAGTCGCGGTAGAGCCAGCCTTTGACGAGCTGGCCGCCGACGCGCTTGCCGATTCGGCGATATTCACCCGAAACCTCACCTCCCCAAATTCGTTTGACACAAGCGAAATTGGCACCTTCGTGATTCGTGTGGGTAGCCCGCCTCAGCGCTCATGCCACCTGCGCCCTAGATGTTGTGGTGTACGGGGAGGCCGGCAGACGGGTCAGCCGGGCGCCGATGAGATAGGTCATGGTGATGAGGTTGCGCGCGGTGCGGTAGCCGCGGGCACGCGCCTTGGCCGCCTGGATGAGCCCGTTGGTGGCTTCGACGCCGGCGTTGTTGAGCCGGGAGTCGAAGGCGTTGAGGATGCCGGTCCAGTGCGCCTTGATCGTCAGCGCCAGGCGCTTGAAGGGCTCGAGCCGGCAGCGCCGCGCCCAGCTATACCAGCGCTTGAGCTCGGCCTCGGCGATCTCGCGTGGTGGCGCCTGGGCGTAGAGCTCGCGCAGGGCGTGTTTGAGCCGCCAGGCGCGGGCGGTCTTTAGCTGGGTGCGCGAGAGGCTGTGGAAGTCCTGGAGCTGGCGATGAGTCCAGCGCC
>CAZHBN010000142.1:2474-9943 GCA_964530405.1 uncultured Ectothiorhodospiraceae bacterium | reverse complement strand
ATCCAGCTCCGAGAGCGCATGAACGAAGCGAACGCTCACCTCACCGGAACCCGTCGACTGCTCCTCACGCTCCAGCACCGCCAGGCGCAGCGAGGTGGTCTCGTCGATGTCGCCCATCGCCACGAGCGTGTACCCGGCGTCCGCCTCGAGCTCGGCGACCTCGTTGGAGATGAGCTCGAAGGCATCGTCGCTGCGGCGGACGGTGAAGGCGACGTCAGCCATATCGTCGTCGTCCAGCTCGTCCAGATCCACGTCCACGCCGTCCACATCCGTGGTCGTGGTGTAGCCGCGCTCCTCCACCAGGGCATCCGACTCCGTGCCGGCGAACAGCTCGGTGGTGATGTCGTCCTCGTCGTCACCGCCATCGTCGGTGATCTGATTGACGTAGAAGACCTCGGCGGTGGACGACGGCGCCTCGTCGAACACGCATTCGGAGACGCTCTGCTCCTCGTCGCACGAGCAACCCTGGAGAAGCGCAACGCCGCAGAGCAGCGCACCGGCACCAACAGCCTTGAACATCATTGAGCTCCTTTCATGATGTCACCCCGCCCGCTACGGGCCCCAGGCAGGAAAAACCCGCTCAAGTTAGCAGGCAAACGAAGGCGCGGGAAAGCACAATGCGGCGGCCAGGCGAACGCGCCCATTCGGGCGCATTGCCAGCCTGTGCCCGGCCGGCGACAGGTGCTACCACTGGCCAAGTTCACGGCCCATGCGAACAAGGTTGTCGGCAGCGAACGTCCGGTTCGTCAGGCCACGGTGTCAACGCCGGCTGAGGGTACTGGTGGGTCCCGAATCGACGCACCCATCGATCGCAGGCACCATCCGTGGTCGGAATTGCTGGCGTTGTAGCCCGTGATTCAAAGGGCTTGTCAACGGCGTATCGGGCCGGCGTCTCTCGTCAGTCGCTAGGTGACCCAAAACGCCAGCTCAGAGGGAACCGCTTCCGCGCCATTAACGTTTGTTACGTCCTGAGGGCATGCGGACATGACCGCTATGCAATCCACTTCCGCCCTGAAGGTGACGACATCCCTGGGGCGTGCCTGGGGCGGCAGCCACTCGAAACGGCCGGAGGCGGTAACCGGGATGTTCATCCAGATGTTGAACGGGCTCGGGATTTCCGGCGCCGAAAGCCCCACGGCCTTGAGCGCCATTCGGAGATTGTCGGTGCAGTTGTCGTGGTAGCCCTCTACGCCCAGTTGACGATAGCGCTCCAGGTCACATGCAGCGATCAGCGTATCGTGGACGCCCGGCGAGGTGTCCTCGACGAGCGTGAGCAAGGGGCGCCGCCGGTTGCTCACCAGGCCGTCGCCAGGGCGAGGGATCGTGCGGCCGAGCGCCGTTCTCAGGTGTTCCATCGATAGAAACTCCCGGAGATCCCGCGCATTGAAGGCCCAGAAATCGCAAACCTGGGTGCCACTGGGGTTGCTGATATTCAGCTGTTGCCCCGCGTCGAGACGCACTGCGCGCCCCTGCCGGGCAGGTATCGCGTATTCCCGGCCGCGCTCGGCGATTGCGCCTGTGGAAATTGGCTGCGTAATGGTGTCGTTGAGCCCATCGGGCTCGCCGGGCTCGAAGCCCACTTCGATCTGCATTGTGCCCTACCTCGGTTATCGGCTGGCGCTTCGCGCAACCGTTGAACTCACGCTGCGGCAACGACATGAGCGCTCGTGGGGCGCCAGGATGCGACGTACTCACGGCCCACCTCCGGGCCCAACGAGTCGAGGGCGTGCCGGGGCGTGTGAACGACGAGAGCAGTCCCCTGCGAGGTCTCAAGGTGAAGATTCACGTTGGCGCCCACGAACTCTTCGCCGACAAGGCGACAGGACACCCCCTCACCAGAGCGTGAGAGTTCCATGCAGTCGGCAGAGACAATCAAGTCGACGTTGGCCCCCCTTTGGAACGAGGCGCCTTCAGGGGCTGGAGCCTGAAAGAGACCATCCCCCGTCTCCACGGCCAGCTCCCCGGCGCCGGCTTCGGCGACCTTTCCGGAGAAGATATTGTTCGCGCCGAGGAACTCCGCCACGAAGCGCGAGCGCGGACGGTCGTAGACGTCCTTGCAACGGCCCACCTGCTCGACCCGCCCGCCGTTCATGATCACCACGCGGTCAGCGAGCGCGAATGCCTCTGAGTGGCTGTGAGTGACCAGAATGAAGGTAATGCCAAGCTCGCGCTGGAGCCGGCTGATGACACCCTGCATGCGCACCGTGAGGCTGGCATCGAGCGCGCTGAAGGGCTCGTCGAGGAGCAGCATCGGCGGCTGCGTTACAAGTGCCCGCGCCAATGCCACCCGCTGGCGTTGGCCGCCGGAAAGCTGATCGATGCCGCGCCCGGCAAGGTGGCCAATCTCCATTCGCTCCAGCCAGTGCTGCGCCCGGCGTCTGCGCTCGGTTTTTCCAACGCGGCGCATTCGTAGCCCGAACTCCACGTTCTCGATGACGGTGAGAAAGGGGAACAGCGCGAGCGATTGCCAGACCATGGGGGCATCGCGCTCGAAGGCGGAGACGTCGTTCATGCGCCGCCCGCCAATGCGGATCTCGCCCTCGCTAGGCGTCTCCAGCCCCGCGAGCATGCGCAGCAGCGTGGTTTTCCCGCAACCGCTACTGCCCATGATCGCGAGAAACTCGCCGTTGTCTATCTGGAGGTTGACGTCATCGACGACCGGCGCAGAGCCGAATCGCTTGGTGATGTGCTCGATCTCGACAAATGGAGTGCTCATCGCGGAATCCTCTCGACTTGAGCCATCGTCAGGGCTGCATACGGACCTATGTATTGCCTTGCTGCTTGCGCCCGCTTCGCATGTATACGAGCTGGGCGATGACCACGAGCACGATCGACATGCTGAAGACGATGCTTCCGATGGCGTTGATGCGGGGGCTGACCGTGCCCTGCAGCGTTTGAAGAATTGCCACCGGCACGGTCTCGTTCAGGCCGGCGACGAACCAGGCAATGGCGAACTCGTCGAAGGACACGGCCATCGTCAGGCACCAGGCGGAGATCAGCGCGGGTGCCGCGAACGGCACCACGACGCTCGCCATCGTCCGCCAACGGCTGGCACCGAGGTTCCACGCCGCCTCCTCGAGGGCGGGGTCCATCTGCGAGAGCCGTATGCGGATGAGGGCCATCGCGAACGGCGTGCAGAGCACGATGTGCGAGATCATCACCGAATGCAGGTATCCGGCGAGGGACACTCGGGAGAGAAAGGCGAGCATCGCCAGGCCGAAAATCACCAATGGCACCGTGGGCGGCAACAGCGCCAGGGCGAGATAGACCTTCTTGCCGACGAAGTCGAAGCGAAAGTCCGTGTACGCGGCGCCAAAGCCGAGCACCGTGGCGACCGTGCCGGAGACGAGCGACACGACAATGCTGTTGCGGAACGCCTGCCTGACGCCGGGGTCGGCGAGGATCTCCCGATACCATTCGAACGAAAGGCCCCCCAACGGCAGCGTCGGGAAACGATCGGCGTTGAGCGAGAACACGAAGCTCGCCACGATCGGCGTAAAAACGAACACGTAGATCAGCAGCACGTAGAGCCACAAGGCGTTACGCGCCAACCTGTTTGCGTATGTCATTTGATTCCCCTCCGCCGGTAGGCGAAGCCGAGCGCCAGAGAGACCGTGGTGAGTAGCGTCACGATCATGGTGATCGCGACCACCGCCGCCCGGGGCCACTGCTGACCGGATTTGGTGAGATCGGTGATGAGGATGCTCAGCGTCGGCGGATTGCCGCCACCCAGGTACGTGGGGCTGACGAAATCACCGAACGAGAGGATGAAGGTGAAGACGGCCGCCACGATGATCCCCACACGTGCGGCGGGAATAACGACGGAGAACACGGTTCGCCAGGGCGGGCAGCGAAGGTTGTGCGCGGCTTCGACCAGCGTGCGATCCACGTTGCCGAGACTCATCAGCTGAATGAGCACGGCGAGGGGCAGGCACAGGGTGAGATACCCCACCAGCGTGCCGGCCCCCGTGTTCAGCACCGTGACCGGGCTGATCCCGACGCTCTCCAGTGCGGCGTTCAGCACGCCCTGATCGGAGAGGATCGCCATCCACGAGTAGATACGAACCAGGTAGCTGGTGAAAAAGGGTGTAACGAGCAGCAGCACCCCCAGCCGCCTTACCGCCGGGGAGGCGCGAAAGGCCAGCGCATAGGCGCATGGAAATGCCACGAGGGTTGTCACGACCGAAGAGCCGAGCGCCAGCCCGAGGGTTCGGCCATAGGTATCCCAGAAATGCGGCGTTGCGTAGACCTTGAACCAGTTGCTGATGCTGAGATCCGGCTGCAGACGGTAGTTGTGGACCACCCAGAAGGTCAGCACCAACAGAAAGGCAAGCGGCAGAACGAAGAACAGCGTCTGCCAGACCAAGGGCGGTAACGACCAGAGCGCCCCATAGGCCGTATCGCTGGCACGCCTGCGCCAGTCATGTCGGCCGTGACGATGCGCCGGCGCGGGAGCCGCGTGGGCGCTATCAATTGACAAGTTCATTTTTCCACTCCACCCACCAGGGCCTGCGCCCCGCCGTATTCAGCGGGGCTGCAGCGCGTTAACCCTCAGAGGTTCTTGTAAGAAGACCAGGCTTCGTTCCACGTCTCGATGGACTGCTGCACGGGCAACCGCCGCGGTGTGATCCGCCCCTCCCGCAGCAGCGTGAGCGCATTGCGCGCGCCGAAGATCATGCCCTGACGCTTGGCCTCCTCGGGATTGACGCGATTGAGCGCCTCCCACCCGCTTCGCGTGGGCAGAAGCGCCGGGTAGGCCTTCATGGTGGCTGTGCGCACCTGCCCCTCGGGGGAAGTCATGTACTGGATGAACTGCTTGGCGAGCTCCGGATTGGAAGCGTTGCGCGCAATGGACAGCGACTCCGTCCACTGCAGACCGCCCTCCTCGGGGATGGCGGTATCGACGTTGGCACCGTCGCGCTGGAGGACCCCGGTGATCCAGTCACCTATGCCGGGTACGGCAGCCACCTGCCCGGATCGAAGAGAGCCGAGTACGCCGCCGTAGTCGAAGTACCCGGCCACCTGCGGTTTCAGTGTTCGGGTGCGCGCCGCGACCGCCTCCCAGGTGGACTGGTCGATATCGAAGGGTGCCGGGTTACCCTCGTAGAGGCTGATGCAGCCGTAGTTGGGGAGGTACCAGTCGAAGTGCCCCAAACGGCCCTGGAGCTTGTCCGCCCACATCGCCGCGTAGCTGCCCGCCTCACGGGCACTGAGCACATCCCGGTTATAGGACAGGCCGAGATAGCCGAAGCGCAGCATCACCGAGTAGAGATCCCCGTCATGCCAGTGCGCGGGGTACTCCTGGAATTCGGCGAAGTAGTCGTCGAAGGGGTAGTCCTCGGGGTCCAGAGGCTCGACATAGTTGGCGATCCGGAGCTGCTCGACGAACTCCGCATCGCTGAGGATCACGTCATACGTGCCGGGCGGGGACTGCGCGAGCAAAGCGAGCATTTGATCGCCACCGACGTAGTATTTCGCCCGGACCTTGACGTTGTACTTCTCCTCGAAGGCGCCGATGACCTCGGGTTCTGCATGGCCATACCAGGAGAGCATGGTCAGCTCGTTGCGAGCACGAGCCATGCCGAAGGGCAACATGGCGGCGGCCCCCGCTGCGGCACTCCACTGCAGGAAGCGCCGGCGGCTGACACCGCCGCTGTGTTGGTCTTTGTTGCTGTCGATTGACGACATGTCCGCTCCTCCTCTTGCGTCGAGCATGTAATGAGTTCAGCTCTTCAACAGATCCGCCCAGCGGCGGACGAGGTAGTTGTGCTCATCCATGACCGAGTCCCAGATGATCACGCGGCTCATGCGAGCCTCGTAACCGCCCCCCTCGTGCATCTCCCCTTCGCGCACGATCCGCTCTCCATAGGGATCAAAGAGGTCTTCACCGGCGGGCTTGCCCTCGTACCAGTAGTGCCACTCCGCCTCGGAGAGGTACTGGCGAACGGACGCCGGATTCGACATATAGGCACCGTTACGGGTCATGACGGCCCCCGGGTATCCGGAGAGCCACCAGTTGAGGTACTCGTAGGCGGCGTCGAGCTGGCGCCCCTCGAGGCATCGCGACAGCGAGAGGCCGCCGTACCAGCCGCGGTAGCCCTCACGGGGTGTGGCCATTCCCACCGGCACGCCACTGCGGCGCAGACGCACGAAGCCCTGCCACCACATGCTCGCGATATTGGCCGCGCCACTGGTGAGAAGCTCGGCAGCCTCGGCCTCGGTAGCCCAGAAGCGGTGGAAATGCCCGGCGCGCTTGAAGCGGATCAGCGTCTCGACGAGCTCGTCGATCTCTTCGACGCTGAGGTTGCCCGGATCCTCGAAGTCGCATAGCCCCGCCGCCTGCACGGCCAGCACAGCGTCCAGGGCACCGATTGCGGGGTCGCTCTGCAACGCGACCGCGCCGGCGTTCGCCTCGTCCAGCAGGGCAGCCCAGCTCAGCGGCTCGAGCTGGTCACGAGGCAGCAGGTGGGCAAAGGAGTCGGCATTGTGAACCGTCGGCAACATGCTGATCCGCCCGGTTTCGTAAGCGCCGAGCTCGCCGTCGTGTTGCACGTAGAGACGATCCGCCGGGTTGCCGCCGGTTGCCCGCGGGAATTCCTCCGAGAGGCGTCCGCGCTTTGGCAGGGCGTTGATTTCGTCCCACCGGGCGATACGCGCGAGGTCGATGGGCTGTATCGAGCGCGTCGGCCAGATGAGATCGACGTTGTGAAACCACTGGTCGTAGACATCGAATGCCTCCGGTTCGAGCGCGGCGATTCGTTGCGACGTGGTGCCGTCGTGAATGACGTACTCGAGCTCGATCCCCAGATCGGCGGCCGCACGCGCCCGAATCGGCTCCAGAAGGCTGACCGACGTCCCAAGCACCCTGAGCCGCACCGGGCCTGCGTGAACGGCGGGCGCTCGGGTGCGCCCCTCCATCTGTTTCCCCTCGCCCATGGCGCTCACCGTTCCATGCTCCGGACGGCGCGACCGGAGCCAGCGGCCGCGCCCGCTACCCGGGCCGGGAGCGCGCTGTCACCGTCCGGACAGCGGGTGGCGAAGTCATCCGCGATGTCCTCGAACGTGCAGAACTCGACTCCCGGGTGACTCAACATGTACTGGATGAGCCGCTCCTGCATGAGCAGAACCTGGGGCCTTCCGGAGACATCGGGGTGGAGAGTCATCGGGAATACGGCGTAGTCGCACTCCCGGTACACCCAGTCGAACTGCTCGCGCCAGAGCTCCTCGATTTGCCGGGGGCTCATAAAGCCATGGCTATTCGCCTGGGCCTTCACGAACATCATTGGCACCTCGTCATCCAGGTACCAATTGGCGGGGATTTCGATGAGCTCGGTTCGTTTGCCACGCACCAGCGGACGCATCCAGGTCTCGGCCGGCTGGCTATAGTCGATTTTCGTCCAGCGATCGCCGGTGCGCAGGTAATAGGGCTGGAAGTCGTGGTGCATCATGCTGTGGTCATAGCGAATGCC
>CAZHBN010000142.1:0-2374 GCA_964530405.1 uncultured Ectothiorhodospiraceae bacterium | reverse complement strand
ATGAACCAGCTCGCCTTGATGCCGTAACGCGCGAACAGATTCAGGAGCCGGGGCGCACCCACCTCACCGGCGAACAGCCCCCGCGAGATGTCGCACGGTGAATCCTCACCCCCGTAAGTCCCGAGCCAACCGGCGACGGCATCGAAATCTACGCCATATGCACAGAGAATACGCTTAGTCATTTTTCGAGCTCCTGAGGAAAGTACCGGCTCAGCGGAGTACGCCAGAGACCCGCCTCCGCGATGGCCGCCTCCAGACCAAGCGCAGTGGCAAGCACACGCACGTCCTGGCCGGCCGGGGCGGAGAGCAGGCAACTGATGGGGAGGCGGTGGCGGGCATCGAGGCCACAGGGCAAGGCAACGCCGGGGAGGTCAAGGAGGCTGCCAACCATGCAGTTTCGCAGCACCCGGGCGTTCGTGTTACAGGCCAGCTCCGGGTCGCTCGCCAAAGCGTTCCTCGCCGGAGGCAGGCAACCGACGGTGGGAAAGAGCACCAGCGCGCCCCCCAGCTCTTGTGCGAGCGTCCGTGACGCCTGCTCACGGACTTGCTGTAACGCGACGAGATCGGTACCGGTCTGTGCGCCCCCCTCTTTCAGGCGTCGCACCACCAGCGGATCGATACTGGATTCCGTAGCGCGCCCGAGGAGATCGCGGTGGAGGGCGTAGGCCTCCGCGGCGGTGACCGTGCCGTGCGCGGCGATGACGTCGTAGGCTTCCTCCAGCCCACGCAGGGGGCGTCGAATGACGCGAACGCCCCGCGCCCTGAGCGCCTCCAGGGCGTTGTCGAATCCCTCCATCACCGGGGCTTCGGTCCCCCAGGAAAGGACATTCGTGGGCACCACCACCTCGACACCCTCGACCGATGGGGTGTGGGGCGACAGGGGTGAGCGACCACGCAGTGCCTGATCGACGATGACGCAATCGCGGACCATCGGCGCCAGCACCCCGACCCGATCCAGCGTCCGGGAAAGCGGATAGACACCACCCTGCGGATAGCGCCCGGCACTCGGTTTGAATCCCGTCAGTGCATTAAACGCCGCGGGCACGCGCACTGAACCCGAGGTATCCGTTCCGATAGCAACGGGCACGCTCCCGGCGGAAACGGCCACAGCGGCCCCCGAAGAGGAGCCACCTGGCACGAGCGCCTCATGCCCGGCCCACGGATTGGCGGGGGTACCGAAGTGTGGGTTGATGCCGAGTCCGCTGAAAGCGAACTCCGAGAGATTCGTCTTGCCAACGCAGACCATCCCAGCCGTGCCCAGCCGCTGAACCACTTCGGCATCTTCAGTGGCCGGCACTGCGCACTTGCGTGATGCCGAACCCGCCGTCGTGGGCGTGCCGGCCACGTCAAAGACGTCCTTCCAGGCCACGGGGATCCCGTCGAGCAATCCGCGTGAGTGCCCGCGCCTGTGACGTGCACCGCTTCGGGCGGCCTCCCGGCGCGCGCGCTCCACCGTGACGGCGAGATACACCGCATCCAGTTCAGCCGCTCCGGCGCGCTCTACCGCGCGCTCCAGCAGCACCTCGGGTGCCACCTCGCCCGCCCGCAACTGCGCCGCAAGCGCCTCGAGCACGCCTCGGCGGTGCCCGGGGGTCGATCGGTCAGTACTGACTGCAGTGGCTTCTCGCATCCCGGGGCCCCTCCGAAGGTCGCCTGTGTGACCAACCGTTGCAGGCAAGGATACAAAAATGACTAATGAATGCAAAGTGTGTTTTTGTAACTGCTGATAAATGGATATAATTCAACGGAAGTCATAACCGGGCCGTCCCCACGGACGACGGGGCCCGCGCCCGGAGGAATGGAGAACGACAGTGGGCTCACGGCACGAGTCGGGCACGCCCCGCTACAAGGTGATCCGCGACGCCCTCGGCGCGTCGATTCGCGGTGGTCGCGTACCAGAGGGGCTAGTGATCATCGAGAAACCGATCGCCGAGATCTTCGGCACGAGCCGCGCGCCCGTACGCCGTGCGCTGGCGGAGCTACACGACGAGGGCATGCTCCACCGCTTCGAAGGGCGGGGGTACGTCATCGGGTCCCACCCGTCTGTCGAGCCGATCCGCCGCCGTCTTGATGCCAGAACACTCGGGCTCGAGACCAACACGCAGCTTGCCGGCGATGCGCCAGCGCTGGCCGACCGCATTCAGGACGACGTTCAGCAGGTGCTTGCCACCGCGATGGCCTTCGGGCAGTTCAGGGTCCAGGCCGTCGAGCTCGCCAACCACTACGAGGTCAGCCGCACCGTTGCGCGCGAGGTGTTGATGCGGCTGAAGGACCGCAGAATTGTCGGCAAGGACGCGAGCGGGCACTGGGTGGTCGGTCCACTCACGGCACGCGCCATGCGCGAAGACTACGAGATCAGGCAGCTGCTTGAGCC
>CAZHBN010000141.1:0-9963 GCA_964530405.1 uncultured Ectothiorhodospiraceae bacterium | reverse complement strand
TCGTCGCCGGGCTCATCATTTAACGGTTCCGCCACACTCATTGTCAACGGACCCAGAGGCGACATCCAGATCACGCCCAGGCCCGCCGCATAGCGGACCTCGCCGACGTCGATGTCCTGGTCGGGCGTGGACCACACCTGCCCGGCATCGACGAATGTGGAGATCCGGAAGCCACTGTCCTCTGCACCCGGCGGCGGAAAGCGCAACTCCGCGCTGCCGAGGGCACGGAAGTTACCACCGAGCGGATCGTCGTTCTCGTCGCGCGGGCCCAGCGAATTGCCGTCATAGCCGCGCACGGTGGAAATGCCGCCGGCGAAATAGTTCTCGAAGAACGGTAGCCTGCCGGTGCTGCCGAAACCATCGCCGTAAGCCAGCGAGCCTTCCACCGCCAGCGTGAGCCAGTCACTGATGGCAGCGAAGCGGCGGTGACTGTAGCTGGCGCGGTAGTACTCGAGATCGCTGCCGGGTATGGAGACCTGAAGCGAACCGCGCTGGCGGCTTCCACTGGTGGGGAAGACCGCGCGGTCGCGGGTATCGTGCGTCCACGACAGCGCCAGACGGTAGGTCATGCTGCTCTCGCCGTTGCGCTCCACGAAGTCCGTCTGCACTTCGGTGGGCTCGTCGCTCAGCGTGAGCTCCAGGTCCTCGACCTCGAGGTCGACGCCGAAGGTATCGTTGGACGTCACCGGTATCCGGTAGCCGTACGTGCCGGTGAGGCTTTTCACGCCGTAGTCGGAGAGGTCCGCCTCGTCGGCATCGGTGTCACGGAAGGCGACGGACATGTCCCGGTCGATACCCGAACGCGTGTAGAACCGATCGAGGTAAGACGCGCGGTAGACGGTATTGACGTCGTCGTTGTTGGCGGTGAACGCGAGACGGTCGCCACTGCCGAGGACGTTGTCCTGCTGCACGCCGAAATTCAGCAGCAGGCCCTGCTCCGTGCCGTAGCCGATGCCGGCCTTGAGGCTGCCGGAGAGCCGCTCCTCGACGGAGACGTCGACGTCCACCTGGTCGCTGGTGCCCGGTACCCGCGGAGTTTCGATGTTCACGTTGTCGAAAAAGCCCAGCCGCCCGAGCCGCCGCCGGGACTCCTCGATATCCGCAGTGGACAGCCAGGCGCCTTCGTTCTGTCTGAGCTCCTGGCGAACCACGTCATCACGGGTGCGCACGTTGCCGGAAATATTGATCCGGCGCACGTACACGCGCTCAGCCGGGTCGACGAAGAAAGTGAGGTCCACCGTACCCTCGTCCTCATCGACCTCGGGCAGCGGATTGACGTTTGCGAACGCATAACCACGCTCGCCGAGCTTCTCACGGAACGCCTCGGATGTGGCGACCACATCCTTGCGCGAATACAGCTGCCCGGGAGCGACCGCCACGAGCTCGCGCATGGCTTTCTCGGGAAAGACCAGATCGCCGGCGAGGGAAATCTCACCGACCCGGAACTGGTCGCCCTCGTCGAGATTGACCGTGACGTGAATACGACGGCGGTCCGGGCTGATGGAAACCTGGGTGGAGGTAATCGTGAAGTTCACGAACCCCCGATCCTGGTAGAACGAGCGCAACCGCTCGAGATCGCCGGCGAGGCGTTGGCGTGAATAGCGATCGGCATCGGAGAAAAAGCTCCACCAGGGCACCGGCCCCATCTCGAACTGATCACGCAGCGCCTCGTCGTCGAAGCTGCGGTTACCGACGAACTCGATGGCCTGCACCGAGGCGGGTTCGCCTTCGGTGATATCGAGTCGCACGCCCACCCGGTTGCGAGGCAGGGGGGAAACCGTGCTCTCCACGCGCACGTCGTAGTAGCCCAGCGCGAAATACTGCTGACGCAGCTCGCGCTCCACCTGGGCCAGCAACGAACGGTCGAATGTGCGTCCCTGGGCCAGGCCCGCATCCTTCAGGCCCTTGAGGAGGTCCTCTTCGCCGATCTCGTCGTTGCCATGAAGCTCGATACGGGCGATCGCCGGACGTTCGGACACCTCCACCACGAGTGTGTCACCATCGCGGCGCAGGGCGATATCCTGGAAGAAGCCGGTGTCGTAGAGCGAACGAATCGCCGATGCGATGCGCGCATCGTCCACGCGGTCCCCCACCTGAATGGGCAGGTAATTGAAGACCGTACCGGCGGCGATCCGCCTCAGCCCCTCGACCCGGATGTCTTCCACCTGGAAAGGCTCTGCCGCCGTCGCGTGGCCCATCGCCGCGGCCAGCGCGAGTGCAATCAGCGATTTTCGCATCCCCTCGTCGATTCCCTGTCAGCTCGGCCCGAACAGTCGGGCAAGGTCGTTGTAGAAGGCCACGGCCATGAGCAGACCGAGCAGGACCAGCCCGATCTGCTGGCCTGTCGCCTGGGCGGCCTCCGATAGCGGCCTGCCACGAAGCCATTCGATGCCGTTGTAGAGCAAATGGCCACCGTCGAGCACCGGAACGGGCAACAGGTTGAGGATGCCGAGACTGATGCTCACGATGGCGAGAAACCGCAGGAACGGCACCACGCCAAGGGTGGCCGACTGGCCGGCATACTGCGCGATATTGATCGGCCCGCTCAAGTTCTTCACCGAAGCATCACCGGTAACCATCTGTGCGAGTAGCTTGACGGTGAGAGCACTCGCCTCCCAGGTGGCGCCCGTCGCCTGGGCGATGGCGGCCAACGGCCCATGCTGGACGGTGTGCCGCATCCCGGCATAGGCACCGTCGTCCACATGGGGACGGACACCCAGACGGCCGGTCTCGCCGTCGTCGCTGTCGACCCGGCCCAGGGTAACGGTGAACACCCGACGTTCGCCGTCACGGCGCACGACCACATCGACCGTCTCCCCGGGACGCGCCCGCACTACCTCGACGAGCGCCTGCCACTCGTCAACGCGTTCGCCGGCAACGGCGACGAGACGGTCCCCGGCGGTAAGGCCCGCTGCCGCAGCCGGCCCCCCCGGCAGCAACTCACCCACCACGGGTTCGATCGTCGGGCGCCACGGCCGCAACCCCAGCGCCCCGAGAATATTCGGCTTTTCGCCGAGCGGCCCGATCGCCGCCACATCCAGCGTCAGATCACGGCGGATACCGTCCGGCGTCTCCACCGCGACGGGAAGCGCCTCGTTACCGGCACCCTCGGCGAGCAGACGCATGAGCACGTCATCCCAGCTCCGCGTTTCATCCCCCGCAACCGCCACGATCTCCTGGCCCTCGGCCAGACCGGCTTCGGCGGCGGGGCTCTCGGGCACGACCTCGCCGAGTACCGGCCGCAGCTCGGTGGTGCCGATCACGAAGATCGCCCAGTAAGCGAGCAGTGCGAAGAGGAAATTGAAGCCGGGGCCCGCGAACAGAATCGCGTTCCGGGCCCACAGCGGCTGGCGGTTGAACGCGCGGTGGCGTTCCTCCGGCGCGACATCGCCCTCGCGTTCGTCGAGCATTTTCACGTAGCCACCGAGCGGAATCGCGGAGAGCGCGTACTCGGTGCCATCCCCACCGGTGCGCCGCCATATGACCCGCCCGAAACCGATGGAGTAGCGCAACACCCGCACGCCTACACGCCGCGCCACCCAGAAATGGCCGAACTCATGAATGGCAACGAGCAGGCCGAGGGCCACGACGAAAGCGATCAGATTGACGAGTACGCTCATGGGATCAAACTCCCTGCCGCAGCCATTCAGTGGCGATTTCACGCGCCCGGGCGTCTGCAACCATCACCTGCTCCAGGGACTCGGCCGGCTCGGCCGGCAGCCGTGTGAGCGTCGCCTCGATGACGTCGGCGATACGCGTGAACGAGAGCATGCCATCCAAGAAGCCAGCCACGGCCACTTCGTTGGCGGCATTGAGCAACGCGGGAGCGGTACCGCCCTCGCGCATGGCCGCCTCCGCCAGGCCCAGGCACGGGAACCTCGCCGGGTCGGGGCGTTCGAAATCGAGCCGCGCCACCGCGAACAGATCGAGTGGCTCGACCCCCGCCGCAAGCCGTTCCGGTGCACCGAGCGCATGCGCGATGGGCGTACGCATGTCCGGATTACCGAGCTGAGCGAGCACCGAGCCATCCACGTAGGACACCAGCGAGTGGATCACGCTCTGTGGGTGGATGACCACATCCACCGCGTCCGGTTCCATGCCGAAGAGCAGACAGGCTTCGATGAACTCCAGCCCTTTGTTCATCATGGTGGCGGAATCTACCGAAATCTTCCGCCCCATGCTCCAGTTGGGGTGCGAACAGGCCTGTTCCGGGGTCACCGAGTGCAGTGTGTCCGGATCACGCTCGCGGAACGGTCCACCGGAGGCGGTGAGCAGGATGCGGTTCACACCGCTGCGCTCGGCCTTACCGCGACGGTAGCCTGTCGGCAGGCACTGGTAAATGGCATTGTGCTCGCTGTCCACCGGCAGGAGCTCGGCACCGCCACGCTCTGCCTCGGCGAGTAACAGCGGTCCCGCGACGACGAGAGACTCCTTGTTGGCAAGAAGCACACGATGACCGCCCGCCACCGCCGCCATGGTCGGCCTCAATCCAGCGGCGCCGACGATGGCGGCGACCACGATGCCTTTGGGGGCATCTGCCACGACATCGGTCACCGCCGCCTCGCCGGCGAATACGGACGGCGCCGCCGCGCCCCCCGCCAGACGCTCGCGTAACGCGCTGGCGCACACCTCGTCGGCCATGACCGCGACACGCGGGCGGTGCTCCCGGCACAGGCGGGCCATGGCTTCCACATTCCGGTTGGCAGTCAACGCGTGCACACGGAAGCGCTCCGGATGCCGCGCCACGACGTCCAGCGTGCTCTTGCCGATGGAGCCAGTCGCACCGAGGACAGTCACCTCACGCATGAGTGCCTCCGAGCATCACGGCGGCTGCCCCCACCACGGGAGCGGCGGCAAGCAGGCCGTCGATACGATCCAGAATACCGCCGTGGCCGGGCAGGAGATGGCCGCTGTCCTTGTGGCCGCGCAACCGTTTGATCATGCTCTCGAAGAGGTCGCCGACAACACTCATCGCGATCGCCGCGACCCCAAACCCGATAAGCCCGGAGATGCCCGGCACACTCGCCCCCGCGCCTGCGAACCGAGCCAGCGCGTAAACGACCACGGCGCAAACGAGCCCCAGGCATATGCCGCCCCATACCCCCGCCCAAGTCTTGCCCGGACTCACGGTGGGCGCAAGACGCCGGCCACCCCAGCGTCTGCCGGCGAAGTAACCACCGACATCCGCGCCCCAGACGAGCACCAGCAGCAATGTCAGCCACAGAGCGCCGTCATCGGCACGCAAATGCACCACGAACACGGCAATGCTCGCGGAGGCAAGCGTGGCGGCACCGGAAAGTGCGTCGACCGCGGCGTTCGCCGGCAAGGCGCTACTGGCGCGGCGACTGAAGAACGCCAGACGCACGATGGGCACGACCCACCAGGCGAGTGCGACCCACACCAGCACCTTCACCGGCACGCCGGCGACCACCAGCCCCCATGCTCCCACACTCAGCGCCGTGCACACGCCAGCATAGCCGCCGCGGACCGCCACGCTCTCGAGGCCCGCGAGACGCCCCCATTCCCAGCCGGAAAGGGCGACCACGAACGAGAACGCGACAGGCAGCACCGCTGCCGGCGCCAGCCATACGAGCCAGAGCGCAAGGGGCACCAGCACCAGCGCGGTCACCACCCGCGTTCTAAGCACGGGGATCGGGCTCCAGCTGATCGGGGGTCATGCCGAAGCGGCGCTCGCGCCCGGTGTACCAGGCGACCGCACGATCCAGGTCGGTTTCGCCGAAATCCGGCCACAGTGCGGGCGTGAAATACAACTCGGCATAAGCGAGCTGCCAGACGAGAAAATTGCTGATGCGCTGCTCGCCACCGGTACGAATGAACAGGTCCGGTTCCGGCAGGTCGGCGAGGCAAAGCTCTCTCGCCAGCGCCTGCTCGTCCACCGCTTCAGGGGATATCTCTCCGGCGGCGACGCGTTCGGCGAGCCGCCGCGCCGCCATGGCGATGTCCCAGCGGCCACCGTAGCCCACCGCCACGTTCACCCCCAGCTCGCCATTGCCGGCCGTGCGCTCCTCGGCCTCGCGCATGCGCGTGCGCAGGGCGCCGGAGAAGCGCTCGCGATCACCAATGAAACGCAGGCGCACACCGCTTTCGACGAGACGGTCCGTCTCCCGCTCGAGGGCACGCAGGAACAGCTCCATGAGCATCCGGACCTCGCCCGCCGGACGCCGCCAGTTCTCGCTACTGAAAGCAAACAGGGTCAGGTAGGGGATGCCCAGGCGCCGACAATGCTCGACGGTCCGCCGGGCGGCTTCCGCACCGGCCCGGTGCCCCTGATGTCGGGGTTTGCCTCGCCCGGCGGCCCAGCGGCCGTTGCCGTCCATGATGATCGCCACGTGCCTGGGGCCCGAGCCGTCGCCCGCCGCACGGTTATCGCAGTCGCGCTCTGCCGCTGTCATTACCTCTCCACGGTCCGGGACACGGCCGACGCCGGCCGACGAATATGCACGCGGCCACGCGTGCCGCGTCGCGACGTCCGTTTGCCGACGGACGCCCGGCCCGGGATCAGATCTCCATCAGCTCCTCTTCCTTGCTGCTGAGGAGCTTGTCGATGTCGGCGACGTAGCGATCGGTGAGCTTCTGGATGTCATCCTCGCCGCGCTTCTCGTCGTCCTCGGTGATTTCCTTTTCCTTGAGCAGAGCCTTGAGATCGCTGTTGGCATCACGGCGAATGTTGCGCACGGCCACCCTCGCCTGCTCCGCCTCGCCCCGCACGATCTTGATGAGATCCTTGCGGCGCTCCTCGGTGAGCGGGGGCAAAGGGATGCGGATCACGTTGCCCGCCGAATTCGGCGTGAGCCCAAGATCCGATTCCATGATCGCCTTCTCGATGGGCTGGATCATCGATTTCTCGTAGGGCGTCACCGTCAGCGTGCGTGCGTCGCTGGCCACCACGTTCGCGGCCTGGTTGAGAGGCACCTGGGTACCGTAATAGCTTACCGTGATGTGGTCGAGAAGACTGGTATGTGCACGGCCCGTACGGATCTTGTGGAAGTCATGGTTGAGACTCTCCACGCTCTTGGCCATGCGTTGATCAGCGTCTTTCTTGATGTCCTCGATCATGGCTTATCCTCTCTCCACGATCGTGCCTATGTCGCGGCCCTCGACGGCATCCACGAGACAACCGGGACGCGTTATGTCGAAAACCATGATGGGCATGTTCTGGTCGCGGCACATGACGATCGCAGTAGCGTCCATGACACCCAGCTTTCGCTCCATCACTTCATCATAAGTGAGACGGACGTAACGCTGGGCGGTGGGATCCTTGACCGGATCGGCGGAGTAGACCCCATCCACCTTGGTCGCCTTGAGCATGATATCGGCATTGACCTCCACCGCACGCAGACTCGCGGCCGAGTCCGTGGTGAAAAAGGGATTGCCTGTGCCCGCGGCGAAGATGACCACCCGCCCCTTCTCCAGATGACGAATGGCACGGCGGCGGATGTAGTCCTCACACACCTGGTTGATCTTGATCGCCGACATGACCCGCGTGAACACGCCCTCGCGCTCCAGTGCATCCTGAAGCGCGAGTGCGTTCATGACCGTGGCGAGCATGCCCATGTGGTCGCCGGTGACCCGGTCCATCCCCGCGGCGGCGAGGCCCGCACCGCGGAAGATGTTGCCGCCGCCGATGACCAGTGCCACCTCGACGCCCCGGGCTATGAGCTCCTTGATCTCCGCCGCCAACCGCTTGGTCACGCGGGGGTCGATACCGTAAGCCTCCTCGCCGAGGAGACCTTCCCCACTGAGTTTCAACAGAATGCGGCGATAACGCGGCTCGCTCATGTCACAGGGCTCCGTGGCGTTTGGGGCGATGTCTCCACAGTCGTCTAGGCGGCCTCAGGAGCCCTTGACCTGGGCGGCGACCTCGTCGGCGAAGTTCTCCTCTTTCTTCTCCTTGCCCTCGCCCACCTCGAAGCGGGTGAAGTGCTTGACCGTCGCCCCCTTGGACTCTAGGAGCTTGCCCACGGTCTGGTCCGGGTCCTTGACGAAGGGCTGGCCGAGGAGCGTGATCTCGCCGAGCCACTTGCGAAGGCGCCCGTCGACCATCTTCTCGATGATCTCGGCGGGCTTGCCGGAATCCTTCGCCTGCTCCACCAGGATGTCCTTCTCCTTGGCAACGACATCCGCCGACACCTCGTCGGGGGTGATGTGCAGCGGCTGGCTGGCCGCAATGTGCATGCAGATATCGCGCGCCAGCGCCTCGTCGCCGCCTTCGAGCTCCACCATGACACCGATGCGGCTACCATGAAGATAGCTGGCCAGAACGCCGGAGGTCTCGTATCGCACGAAACGGCGGATCTCGATATTCTCGCCGATCTTGGCGATCAGTGCCTTCTGGGCGGTGGCGACATCTTCACCGCCGTCGAGCGTCAGCGCCATCAGCGCATCCAGGTCCGCCGGGTTCTCCTTGAGCACCAGGTCGGCGATCTTCTGGGAAAACGCCTTGAAGTCGTCGCCGGCGGCGACGAAGTCGGTCTCGCTGTTGATCTCGACCATCGCGCCCTTACGGGCGTCATCGCTGGTCGACACGACAATGGCACCCTCGGCGGCAACGCGGCCGGCCTTCTTGTCGGCCTTCGCGAGACCGCGCTTGCGCATCACCTCGATGGCCGCCTCGATGTCGCCATCGGCCTCAACGAGCGCCTTCTTGCACTCCATCATGCCCGCGCCGGTACGCTCGCGCAGGTCCTTTACCAGTTGAGCGGAAATCGCCATGGGGAAATCACCCTTTCACTGTTCGGTTCACGATCGCCTTGACGGCGCGGCAGCGAAGACCGATCACTCGGCCTTCTGCTCCGGCTCCTCGGCGGCAGGCGCCGCTTCCCGGACCTCGACGAACTCGTCATCGCCGCTGGGCGGCTGCGCGCTGGCCATGCGCGCGTCGATAACGGCATCCGCCGCGCCCTTGAGATAGAGACGAATCGCGCGGAAGGCGTCATCGTTGCCGGGGATGACGTAGTCCACTTCGCGCGGAGAGTTATTGGTGTCGACCACCGCGACCACCGGGATGCCGAGCTTCTTGGCCTCCTGGATCGCGATCTTCTCGTAGCCCACATCGATCACGAACAGCGCATCCGGCAGGGCATCCATGTCGACGATACCGCCGAAGCCGCGCTCGAGCTTCTCCATCTCGCGGCGCAGCGAGAGCACCTCGCGCTTGCCGAGCTTGTCGAAAGTGCCGTCCTTCTCCTGCTGCTGCAGGTCCTTGTAGCGGCGGATGGAGTGCTTGACGGTGCGGAAGTTCGTGAGCATGCCGCCGAGCCAGCGGTGATTGACGTAGGGCATGCCACAGCGGCTCGCCTCTTCCTTGACGGCCTCGCGCGCCGAGCGCTTGGTGCCGACAAACAGGATACGGCCGCCATTGGCCGCCAGCCGGCCCATGTAGTTGAGCGCATCCTCGTAGAGCGGCTGCGTCTTCTCGAGGTTGACGATATGGATCTTGTTACGCTCACCGAAGATGTACGGCGCCATCTTCGGATCCCAGTAACGGGTCTGATGCCCGAAGTGAACGCCGGCTTCGAGCATCTCGCGCATGGTCACTTTAGCCATGTGTGCAGTCTCCTTTTACGGGTTGAGCCTCCATGCACCCTCACGCGGAAACCCCGTCAGGGGCACCCGACCGCGTGTGCCGGTGCATGTGTGGATTGGTTGATGGCGGTACCGATTCCGGCCCGCGATATCCGGCAGCCGCTGGAGCCGCCGTTGCCTTGAAGGCGCGCGATTTATACCATACCGAGCATTGAGTGTCATGCGGCACGAGGGTTGCAGGCCCGTCGCCGCCCGCCCGTGTGCCGCGCCGCAGCCGGTCGCCGGCCGCTCCGCCCGGGCCCGTCGTCACCCTCCTTCCCCAGAATCAAGGTTTGTGAATGTCCGTAACGATCAAGTCCGCTGAAGAGATCGAGAAGATGCGCGTCGCCGGACGCCTGGCCGCCGAGGTGCTCGATG
>CAZHBN010000140.1:0-10144 GCA_964530405.1 uncultured Ectothiorhodospiraceae bacterium | reverse complement strand
GATTTCGTCGACAGGTCGGCTGTGCAAAGTCTCACCGCCCATCAAGACCGTCTCGAGTGCGAGCACGTGATCGCGCGTCTTGCCGTATTCGCAGCTGCCCTGGCCACTGGCATCGGTGGCGATCATGCCGCCGATGGTCGCGCGGTTGGAGGTGGATAGCTCCGGCGCGAAGAACAAGCCGTACGGTTCCAGCGCGGCATTCAACTGATCCTTCACCACCCCGGCCTGGACGCGCACCCGGCGGTTTTCGACGTCGATTGCCAGGATGCGGTTCATGTGCCTCGACACGTCGATCACGAGCCCGTCGGTGAGAGACTGACCGTTGGTGCCGGTGCCGCCACCACGCGGTGCGAAGGCGATATCGCGGTACACCTCCCGCGCCGCCAGACGCGCGATCCGCTGGAGGTCACCGGTGTCCCGGGGGTAGAGCACGGCCTGAGGCAGACGCTGGTAGATGGAGTTGTCGGTGGCGAGCACGCTGCGGTTGGCGTAGTCCGCGGCGACATCCCCGGTGAAACCGGCGTCACGCAGGGCATCGAGGAAACGCCGATAACGACCGGCCACCGGCGCCTCGCCGGCAAGCTCGGCGATCATTGGCTAAGCACCTCCAGGGCCCGACCCAGACGGCTCAACCCCTCGTGGAGCACATCGCGCTCGGCGGTGAGCGGGGGCAGCAGGCGCAATACGTCGCGGCGACGACCGCAGGGCATCAGCAGCACGCCCTCATCCCGCCCGGCCGCTAATAGCGCGGCCAGGTGCTCGCTGCCGCTCGCCTGTGCAGTGTCGCGAAAGACGATTCCCCGCATCGAACCGACGCCGGTCAGCTCTCCGAGCATGGGGAACCGGCCCGAGGCGTGCCAATCGCGATGTGCTTCGCGTATCGCCTGCTCCTGGCGTTCGCCCCACCGGCGCAGGTCGTCTCCGCTCATCAGCGCCATGACCGCCTTCGCCGCCGCACAGGCCAGGGCATTGCCGGAACACGTCCCGCCCAGCCCGCCTTTGGGGAGACTGCTCATAATCGCCGGTCTCCCGGCGACAGCCGCCAGGGGCAGCCCGGCGGCCATACTCTTGCCCATCAGCAACAGGTCCGGTTCGATGCCCAGGTGAGAAAAAGCGAAGCGACGGCCAGTGCGGCCGAAGCCCGACTGGATCTCGTCGATAATCAGCACGATGCCATGCTCATCGCAGAGCGCCCTGAGGCGGGTAGCGAATTCCGCGCAGAGCAACCGGAAACCGCCTTCACCCTGAACGGGCTCGACGATGATGCAGGCGACCTCGTCGGGGGGCACCTCGACCTGGAACAGGCGTTCCAGAGCGGCGAGCGCGGCATCCGCGTCGACGCCGCCATCGCGGCTTGGAAACGGAAGGTGGTACACGGGGCCGGGCAGAGTACCCAAGCCACTCTTGTAGGGTCTGACCTTGCCGTTGAGACTCAGTGCCGCGAGCGTGCGGCCATGGAATCCGTCGTCGAAGGCGATGACCGCCTGCCGGCGGGTCCTGGCACGGGATAGCTTGAGCGCATTCTCGGTCGCCTCGGCACCGCTGTTGGTGAGCATGCACGACAGCGGGTAGGACACCGGCACGAAGGCATCTAGGGCCTCCGCCACTTCCCGGTAACCCCTGTGCGGGACGGCATTGAACGCCGAATGCATCAGGGTATCGACCTGGGCCTTGACGGCTTCGACGACGCTCGGATGCCGGTGGCCCACGTTGAGCACTCCGATTCCCCCGACGAAGTCGACGTACCGGTTTCCGTTTTCGTCCCAGACCTCGGCGTTGCGGCCGCGCTCCAACCAGATGGGGTGGACCACACCGAGAGAGTCACTGATGTGCGGAAAGGGCATGTCGGTGTTCCCAGGAATTCATCACGAGCGAATGATGAATCGATCAGAACAAACCCTTTCTGCGTGCTTCAAACGAAAAAAAACGTCAATTGCATTCCAAAAAATAATGAATCCGGCAATGCGGGCACACCTGTTGGGTGCTCGCCGGGCCTCCGGAACGGCGCGAATCTCTCATGCACCGCTACGCGAGACACCTACGCGAAGCGCTCCGCATGCGTCGGCTCGTCCTGATGCTCGACGATCCACTCGATGAAGCCCTTGACCTTGTCGACCTCGCCCTTGTGCTCCGGGTAAGCCAGATAATAGGCGTTGCGACTTGGCTGGGCGTACGCCCACGGAATCACCAGCTGCCCTGCGCGTAGCTCTTCCTCGGCCAGGAAACGTGGAACGAGCGCGACGCCGCACCCCGCCCGGGCGGCCCGCAACGTCATATACAAGGTGTCGAAGCGCGGCCCGTGATAGCTGTGGCTGGTATAGCAGTCCTGGGCCTCGAACCATTCGTGCCAGGCTTCCGGGCGCGTGGCGCTCTGCAGCAATACCAGTTGCGTAAGCGCCAGGGGGCCATCGATGCCATCGGTGGGTATGGCCGACGGCGCACAGACCGGCACCACCTCCTCGTCGAGCAACTTGATGCACTCGGCCTTCGGCCACACGCCGCGCCCGAAGAAGAAGGCGACGTCCACATGTTCGGTCTCGAGGTCGAACGGCTCCACACGATTGCTGATGTTCAGGTAGATGTTCGGGTGGCGGAAACGAAACCCATTCAGGCGCGGAATCAGCCACCGCGCCCCGAAAGTCGGCAGAGTCGTGACGTTGAGAACCTCGCTGGAGCCACCGTACGACTGCATGTAGCGCGTCGACATCTCGACCTGGGCGAGGATTTTGCGAACCTCGGTGAGGTAGAGCGACCCCTCCGGTGTTACCTGGAGACGCTTGCGTACACGCCGGAAAAGCGGGTGCTCGAGGACCGATTCGAGCTGCGCCACCTGCTTACTCACCGCGCTCTGGGTAAGACTCAGCTCCTCGGCGGCACGGGTGAAGCTCAGATGACGCGCCGAGGCCTCGAAACATTGCATGGCGGTAAGGGTGGGCAAATGCCGGCGAGTCATGCGGCCACCTCGATGATACGAAAAAAAAGAATGACATTTGTATAAAACGTCGTTTGAGGCGAATCAACCGTGAACGCAAAACTGCTCCTACTTCGCAACCATCCGATACAGCAGTGGGAGCAGGAATGATCGATACCATCATGCAACGTCTCGGCGTGGCCGAGTCCCTGTACCGCGGTGGCGACTATCCGGTGACCTCGCCCACCGACGGCAGCGAAATTGCCCGCATAACGCTGGAAGGCAGCGAAGCAGTGGATGCGCGCATCGACCGTGCCCGGAGGGCTTTCGATGCCTGGCGCAAGGTGCCCGCGCCACGGCGCGGCGAGCTGGTACGTCTGTTCGGCGAGCAGCTCCGTCACCACAAGGAGGACCTGGGCGCCCTGGTCACCCTGGAATGCGGCAAGATCCTCCAGGAAGGTCTGGGCGAAGTACAGGAGATGATCGATATCTGCGATCTGGCCGTCGGCCAGTCCCGCCAATTGTACGGCCTGACCATCGCCTCTGAGCGGCCGGGCCATCACATGCGCGAAACCTGGCATCCGTTGGGCCCCGTCGGGCTGATCACGGCGTTCAATTTCCCGGTTGCTCCCTGGGCCTGGAACGCCGCGCTGGCATTGGTCTGCGGCAACAGCCTGCTCTGGAAGCCGTCGGAGAAGACCCCGCTAACCGCCCTCGCGTGCCAGACTCTGCTCGATCGCGCCATGGTCGAATTCGGTGACGAGGCGCCGGAGGACCTCAGTCAGGTCATCTTGGGCGACCGCGACGCCGCCGAACGCCTGACCGACGACCGGCGCGTGCCGCTGATCAGCGCCACCGGCAGCACGCGTATGGGCCGTGAGGTCGCCCCCCGGGTCGCCGCCCGCTTCGGCCGCAGCATCCTGGAGCTCGGCGGTAACAACGCCATGATCCTTACGCCCAGCGCGGACCTGGACATGGCGGTGCGCGCCATTGTGTTCTCGGCGGTCGGCACCGCCGGTCAGCGCTGCACCACCCTGCGTCGCCTGATCGTCCACGAATCCATCCGCGGAGAAGTGGTCCAGCGGCTCAAGAACGCCTACGCCGGCATCCGGATCGGCGATCCCATGGCGGGCAACCTCGTCGGTCCATTGATCGATGGCGAGGCCTTCGAACGGATGCAGGTCGCCCTGGAGCGCGCCCGCCGGCAAGGTGCCAGCGTCTTCGGTGGCGAGCGTCGACTCACGGATACCTATCCCGACGGGTACTACGTGGCGCCGGCCATCGTTGAAGTCGAGCACCAGAACGAGCTGGTCAGGGACGAAACCTTCGCTCCGATTCTGTACGTACTGACCTACCGCGATCTCGACGAGGCGCTGGCGTTGCAAAACGACGTTCCCCAGGGGTTGTCGTCATGCATTTTCACCACTGACGTCCGGGAGGCGGAAACGTTCGTCTCCGACGAGGGCAGTGACTGCGGCATCGCCAACGTCAATATCGGTCCCAGCGGCGCCGAGATCGGCGGGGCTTTCGGTGGCGAAAAGGACACCGGTGGTGGCCGCGAGTCCGGCTCCGACGTGTGGAAGAACTACATGCGCCGCCAGACCAACACCGTCAACTATTCCCGCGAGCTGCCACTGGCGCAGGGCATCAGGTTCGATTGCTGACGCTCGCCGCCAAGCGCGCAAAGCGCGCTGAAGGCGGCCTTGCCGGCGCATCGGGAGAAGACCTGCCGGAGGAGAGATAACATGACAACGACAATATCCCGGGAACGATGGGGTAGCCGATTCGGCTACCTCATGGCCGTCATCGGCGCCATGGTCGGCGCCGGAAACATCTGGCGCATGCCCTATGTCACTGGAGAGAACGGCGGCGGTGCCTTCCTCATCGCCTATTTCGTGCTTCTCTACCTCATCGCTGTCCCCGGGCTCATGGGCGAGACGAGCCTTGGTCGCTACACCCGCCGGGGACTGATCGGGACCTTCCGCCGGGTCTACGGCAACAGCCGCCTGGTCGGTCTTGGCCTGGCGATCCTGATCTTCAACATCGTGCTGATGTCGTACTACGCCTCGGTGGTCGGCTGGTCGATATACTACGCGTACCATGCGCTGATCGGCAGCTTCACCCGTCCCGGCTTCGACACCGCTGCCCTGTGGCAGTCATTCAGCCAGAACACAGCGCTGAACGTCGGTATGCACAGCATCGCCATGGCGTTGGTCGCCGGCACGCTGGTGCTCGGCATCAGGGGTGGCGTCGAGCGTCTGGCCAGGTGGATGATGCCGGTTCTCACGATTTCGCTGATCGCCATCGCCGTACGTGGCCTGACGCTGCCCGGTGCCATCGACGGGCTGGAGTTCAGCTTCTCGCCGAACTGGGAATACCTCATTCGAGGGGAGACGTGGCTGGCTGCGCTCGGCCAGGCACTGTTCTCCACCGGCCTCGGCTGGGGTATCGCGTTGACCTACGGCAGCTACCTGGGACACAACGACGATATTCCCCTGGGAGGCGGCATCTTCACCGCCGTCGGTAACACCAGCTTCGGCCTGCTCGCCATATTCGCGATTTTCCCCATCGTCTTCGCCTTCGGCATCTCCCCGTCATCCGGCGCCGAGCTGGCTTTCGTGGCGCTGGCCAAAGCCTTCGGCAGCATGACCGGAGGGTATGTCTGGGCCCTGTTGTTCTTCATGAGCTTCTTCTTCGCCAACCTGACCACCGCCATCGCCATTACCGAGGTGGGCGTCAGCACCTGCAAGGAAGAACGGGAAATGTCCCGCACCAAGGCCGTGTTGACCATATGCGGCGTCATCTGGCTGCTGGGCATCCCGAGTGCGATGAGCGCCGACGTTCTCGGCTATCTGGATTTCGTTCTGGGCAACTGGGGACTGCCTCTGGCGACCTTCGTCATCATGGTGACCATCGGGTGGAAATTCGACGCGAGGCGACTGCGCATCGTCAGCCTGAACCGCGGTGCGGATCTCTACGTGCCACGCACCTGGGAAGCAATAGTGCGCTACCAGATCCCCGTCATCATGCTCGGCATCATGGCCTACTTCCTCTACAGCAATCTCAGCCAGTTCCCCTGGAAGACCATCAGCGGGCTGGTGCTGCTCACGCTGATGATTCCGCTTTGCATGTGGCTCGGGCATCAACGCCCGGGCGGTGACCATTCCAGCGCGATAGCCGGAGATCAGGTGTCATGAGCTTATCCGCATTCATCGTCATGGTGGCGTCCATGGTTGTCCTCTGGGGGGTTGCCGTACTTGCGCTGCTCTACTCGATGCGCGAGGAGGACCGCAAGCTGACACTGCTGCAGCAGCAGGGCGGTTTCGAGCCGTTCTCCCCCGCGGCACAGCGGGACATCGAAGGCTGGCTCTCGAATCACCCCGATGGCGAATCCGCCCGGGAGATGCGGGAGCTGCTGGAGCTCCAACGCCAGGCGCTGCGCGACAACCCCCGACACTTTCACGACTGGCCGACCGCCTAGGGCTACCGCGGCATATTGCTGTGTGCCGGCCGGTGGCGGGTCTCACCGCCACCGGCCGCATGGTCGAACGTACTGAATTCAGACAAGCAGTGGGGGCATCATGAAGCAGCGTTGCCTGTGGCATGACACCTCGCAGGAGCCACCCCTGGCATTGGGTGCGTTACAGGGAGAGCGAAGCTGCGAAGTGGCGGTAGTCGGCGGCGGCATCACCGGTCTCAGTACCGCACTCCATCTCGCCGAGTCCGGCGTGTGCGTAACCCTGGTCGAAGCCGGCAGTATTCCCTGTGGCGGATCGGGTCGCGCCGTCGGCCTAGTCAATGCGGGACTGTGGATACCCCCGGATGACATTCGCCGGGCCATGGGCGAGGAAGACGGCGAGCGCGCCAACGCGGTACTCGGCCGGGCGCCGGCGGAAGTCTTCTCGTTGATCGAGCGTCATGGCATCTCGTGCGGGGCGACCCGGACCGGTACCTTGCATCTTGCGCACAATGACCGAGGGGAGCGGGAACTGGCGCGACGCGCTGAACAGTTCCGCCAGCGCGGTGCGCCAGTGGAGCTCGTGGAGGAAGAATCCTGTCATCGACACGTGGGCACGCGACGCATCCGGCGCGCCTTGCTCGACCGTCGTGCCGGCACCGTCAACCCGGCTGCCTACACCCGGGGTCTGGCACGAGCCGCCGCCGCGGCCGGCGCGTGCCTGTACACACACAGCGCCGTTACGGAAGTAATCCGCGACGGAGACGACTGGCGGGTCATTACCGCCGAAGGCAGCATCCGGGCGCCACGCCTGGTCATCGCAACCAACGCGTACACCGACGATGACTGGAACCAGGTGAACCGTCACTTCTTTACCGGTCACTTCTTCCAGGTGGCCTCCCGGCCGCTTACCGGCGCACTTGCCGAGGAAATCCTGCCTGATCGCCAAGGAGCGTGGGACACCCGCATGGTGCTGAGCAGCATACGGCGCGACGATGAAGGCCGCTTGATACTGGGTAGCCTGGGCCGCGGCGAAGGCAGGCCCATGGCCTACATGCGCTGCTGGGCGGACCGCATTCAACGCCACTATTTCCCCCAGTTGGGGACAATCGACTGGGAGTGCACCTGGACGGGGCGCATCGCGTTCACACCCGATCACACGCTGCGCATTTTCGAGATCGCGCCCGGTATTCTGGGTGTATCGGGCTACAACGGTCGCGGTATCACTACGGGAACGGTCGTGGGCAAGGGCTTCGCGCGCTATCTGACCACCGGCGACGATAGCTGGCTGCCACTACCGATCCGCTCGCCCAAACCGGTACGCGCCCGGTCACTATGGCGCTCCGGATATGAAGGAGGCTTCACGCTCTACCATACGGGCCAGTGTCTTCGCGTGTTGATCTGACCGGGTTGCGAGAGCGAATCTTCTGCACTTGCCGCTTCTGAGCGCGTCACCGCGCTCTCAGACTTCCATCCCGTGCTCCTTGATCTTGCGGGTGAGCGTGTTGCGGCCCCAGCCGAGCATGCGGGCGGCTTCCTGGCGGTGGCCGGCGGTGCGCTCCAGGGCCACGCGTATGAGCACCTGTTCGAAGCGGTCGTGGGCGCTCGCGAGAGCACCGGCGCCCGCTTCGACGCTCGTCTGCCGGGCCCAATTCGCCAGCGCCGTCTCCCAGTCAACGCCGGTGCTCTGCCCGCCCGGGGCAGGGCTTTCCAACCCGAGATCCCGCGGCAGGTCCTCTTCGCGGATCTCCCGGCCGCTGGCCATCACCGTGAGCCAGCGGCAAACGTTCTCCAGCTCGCGCACATTGCCGGGCCAGGGCAGGGCGGCGAGGCGCTGCTCCACGGCACGGGTGAGCACCTTGGGCTCGACGTTGAGCTCGCGGGCCGTCGCGGCGAGAAAGTGACGAGCCAGGGTCGGGATATCGCTCGCCCGCTCCCGCAGGGCAGGCACGTGCACACGAATGACGTTCAGGCGATGGAAGAGATCCTCGCGGAAGTTTCCCTCGGCGACGAGCTGCTCCAGGTCCTGGTGGGTCGCGGCGATAATGCGCACGTCCACCTGCATGGGCGTGTGGGCACCCACGCGATAGAACTCGCCATCAGCGAGCACCCGCAGCAGGCGGGTCTGTAGCTCGGCGGGCATGTCGCCGATCTCGTCGAGGAACAGCGTGCCGCCGTCGGCTTGCTCGAATCGCCCACGGCGCTGCTGGTGGGCGCCGGTGAATGCCCCACGCTCGTGGCCGAAGAGCTCGGACTCCATGAGGTCACGGGGGATGGCGGCCATGTTCAGGGCGACGAACGGTTTGTCCGCACGCGGGCTGTGGCGGTGCAGAGCACGGGCGACGAGCTCCTTGCCAGTGCCGGACTCGCCATTGATGAGCACGGTGATATGCGAGCGCGACAGTCGCCCGATCGCGCGGAAGACCTCCTGCATGGCCGGGGCCTCGCCGATGATCTCGGGCACCGGCTCTGCCTCCGCAGTGCGCGGGGCACGCTCGCGGGCGGCGGCGAGGGCACGGCGGACGAGCTCCACCGCCTCCTCCACGTCGAAGGGTTTGGGAAGGTATTCGAAAGCGCCACCCTGGTACGAGGAAACGGCGGCGTCGAGATCGCTGTGCGCGGTGATAACGATCACCGGCACCTCCGGCGCCCGGTTACGCAACCGCTCCAGCAGGGTAAGTCCGTCCATGCCGGGCATGCGGATGTCGGTGACAATGACATCCGGCCGGCCCTGATCCAGTGCGGCGAGTACTTCCTCGGCGCTGCCGTAGCCCTCGGCGGCGAGACCGTCGCCCTCGAGCGCGCGCGCCAGTACCCAGCGGATGGAGCGATCGTCGTCGGCGATCCAGATGCGTTCCGGGGCGCTCATTCGCCATCCTCCAGCGGCAGCCAGACAGTGAATTCGGTGTGTCCCGGTACGCTGCTCGCTTCGATCAGACCACCGTGCTGCCCTACCAGGTTCTGGGCGATGGGCAACCCGATGCCGCTGCCGTCCGGGCGCGAGGTAATCATCGGATAGAAGATCCGCTCGAGCAGATCCGGTGGTATTCCGGGTCCGTCGTCGATCACGTCCACCCGGACCACGAGGCGGTGAAGCACATCGCCAATCGTGAACCGCCGCTGGGTGCGGGTACGCAACGTAATACGACCGCGGTCGCCGACGGCCTGGAGCGCGTTGCGGACCAGGTTGAGCAGCGCCTGCACCAGCTGGTCGCGCGCAGCAGCGAGCGGCGGGATGGAGGGATCATAGTCACGCACAATGTCGACGCTCTCGGGCGATTCCGCGGCGGCCAGGTGACGGACACGCTCGAGCACCTCGTGGATGTTGACCGGATCGCGTTGGGGCCGGGTATTCGGCCCCAGAAGCCCGTCCACCAGACCGCGCATGCGGTCGGCCTCGCCGATGATGACCTCCGTGTATTCGCGCAGCCCCGGATCGTCGAGCTGACGCTGAAGCAGTTGAGCGGCGCCGCGCAGCCCCCCCAGAGGATTCTTGATTTCGTGGGCTAGGCCCCGGATCAGCTCGCGGATGGCCCGGTTCTGGGAAATGAGCTGATGCTCTCGGGTAATGCGCAGGTGGCGATCGAGCTGGGCGAGCTCCAGCACCAGCCCACCATCCGGCAACGGCGTGACCGAACAGTCCAGGGTGACCAGCTCGCCGTCGAGGACGAGCTGATGCTCACGCTCGGTGAAGCTCGCCTCACGTTCCCGGGCCCGCGCCAGCGCACCCTCGAGGCCGGCCAGGGCCGGGATGGCGCCCTGGAGGGGGAGGCCAT
>CAZHBN010000139.1:337-10146 GCA_964530405.1 uncultured Ectothiorhodospiraceae bacterium | reverse complement strand
ACATCGACGGCACGGATTACGCCTGGCGTGACGGTGACGACCTGCTCTTCGACGAAACCTACCGCCACTATGCCCATAACGACACCGACCGCCACCGCCTGATCCTGATGTGCGATGTGGAGCGGCCCACGTGGCTGGTGGGGCCGGTGATCAACTTCGTCTACAAGCGCCTGATGCGGGCCACGGTGGTGCCCAACACCGATGATGACCGGCGTGGTTACGCCAACCGGATCTTCGCCCGCGTCTCGCCCCTGCTCGCCGATATCCGCACGCTCAAGCACACCAACAACGCCCGCTACCAGGTGATCAAGCACTCGGCGAATGGCGTGCTGCTCGCATTGGTTGCCGGCGTGGTCGTGGGCGCGGTGTACTCGCTGCATGCGGTCGTGACCCTCGCCGGCGGATGAGCGCTCCGCGGCCGCCGGCGGCGCCACCCCTGGCGGCACTTGCCCGGGTTGGGGTACGCTCGCGCACACGTTGCCAGGACGGCCACCGCCATCAGGGAGGATGACCATGCTGCCATGCCCGTGTACCCATTCGCTCCGCGCCCCGGCCGCCGGGGAGTAGCCGGTCATGGGTGTGCTCTTGACCAGCCCCGAGTGCCTGCCGTTCACCGTCGCCCTGGGCGTGATGCTCGCTCTGGCCGTGCTGGAGGGGGCGATGACCGTGCTCGGCGCCGGCCTCTCGCAGCTGGTCGATGCGGCGTTGCCGGATCTCGATGTCGACGTTGCAGTGCCGGACGCCGCCACGCCCGGCATGGCCACCCGGGCCCTGGCGTGGCTTCAGCTCGGCCGGGTGCCCGCCATCGTCGTGCTCATCGTGTTTCTCACCGCCTTCGGCCTGCTCGGCTTCGCCGTGCAGGCGGGGATACGCGTGCTCACCGGCGGCCTCGCGCCGGCGCTGGTTGCTGCCCCTGCCGCTGTGCTCCTCGCGCTGCCGCCGACGCGCTGGGGCGCTCGCCTCATCGGCCGGATTCTGCCGGGCGAGGAGACCAGCGCGGTGTCCCGTGAGAGCTTCACCGGCCGCCCCCCCACCGTCCCGGTGGTCGCGGCCCGGCCCGGTTATCCGGCTGAGGCCCGTCTAGCCGACGAGTACGGCCAGTCCCACTATGTGCTCGTCGAGCCGGTGGAGGATGAGGTCTGCGCGGCGGGGGCACGGCTGCTCATCATCGAGCGCACCGAGGGAGGCGTCTACCGCGCTGTCCCCGATCCCACAGAAACCTGATTCCCCGCCCGACACCGACACGGAGGTTTGCTGCCCATGAATACCCTGTTCAATGCCGGTGTGATCGTCGGCGTCGTCGTCATCGCCCTGATCGCGCTGGGGCTCATTCTCGCCCGCCTGTACCGGCGCTCGTCCAAGGAGGTGAGCTTCGTGCGCACCGGCTTCGGCGGCCAGCGCGTGATCCTGAACGGCGGCGCGCTGGTGCTGCCGGTGCTCCACGAAGTCATCCCGGTGAATATGAATACCCTGCGCCTGGAGGTGCGGCGGGTGAACGAGCAGGCGCTCATCACCCGCGACCGCATGCGCGTGGACGTGGGCGCGGAGTTCTATGTGCGTGTCGCGCCGGACGGCGAGTCCATCTCCGCGGCGGCGCAGACACTGGGGCGCAAGACCATGCAGCCGGACGAGCTCAAGGAGCTGGTGGAGGGCAAGTTCGTGGACGCCCTGCGCTCGGTGGCCGCCGGCATGACCATGACCGAGCTCCACGAGCAGCGCGCCGACTTCATCCAGCGCGTGCAGCAGGTGGTCACCGAGGATCTTCGTAAGAACGGCCTGGAGCTGGAGACGGTCTCTCTCACCGGCCTCGACCAGACCTCCATCGACTACTTCAATCCCCAGAACGCCTTCGACGCCGAGGGCATGACCCGGCTCACCGAAGAGATCCAGGGGCGGGAGAAGTCGCGTAACGACGTCGAGCAGGACACCAAGGTCGCCATTCGGCAGAAGAACCTGGAGTCCGAGCAGCGGGTGCTGGAGATCGAGCGCGAGGAGGAGTACGCGCGCCTCGAGCAGCAGCGTGAGATCGAGGTGCGCCGCGCCGCCCAGGCCGCGGAGATCGCCCGCGAGCAGGCCGAGCGCAAGCGCGAGTCCGAGCAGGCGGAGATCCAGGCCGAGCAGCAGACCGAACGCTCGCGCATCGACTCCGAGCTGGACGTCGAGCGCGCCCGCATCGACAAGGACCGTCAGACCCAGGAGGCGGACATCGAGCGCCGCCGTCAGCTCGAGGCTGCCGAGATCGAACGCGAGAAAAGCCGCAAGCTCGCCGAGCAGGGGCAGGAGATCGCCATCGCCGAGAAATCCCGGGAGCAGTCCGAGGCCCAGGCGGAGGCCGACCGGGCGCGCGCCGTCGCCGTCACCGAGGAAGAGCAGGTGGAGACGGTGCGCGAGACCGCCCGCGCCGACCGTGACAAGGCGGTGAAGCTCGTCGCCGCCCGCGAGGACGCTGAACGCCAGGCCATCGGTGTGACCGTGGCCGCCGAGGCCGAGAAGCAGGCCGCCGCCGACCGTGCCGAAGCCAACCGCATCGAGGCCGAAGGACAGGCCACCCATGAGCGTCTGGTCGCCGAGGGCGAGCGCGATGCCCGTATCGCCCGCGCCGATGCCGAAGCCCGCGCCTACGAGGTGGAGGCCGACGGCCAGCGGCGACTCAACGAGGCCGCCAATACCCTGGAGGAGAACCAGATCGCCATGCAGGTGCGCATGGAGCTGCTGCGCCAGCTTCCGGAGATCATCCGCGAGAGTGTGCGGCCCATGGAGCGCATCGAGGGCATCAAGATCCTCAACGTGGACGGCATCAACCCGTCCGCCGGCAACGGGGGCAATGGCGATGGCGGCGATGCCGCCGCGGGCAACGGCAATCTCGCCGAGCAGGCGGTCAACGCCGCGCTGCGCTACCGCGGACAGGCGCCGCTGGTGGACAACCTCCTCGCGGAGGTTGGTCTCAAGGGCGACGATCTCCAGGGTCTCGCTTCCGGCCTGGCCGACAGCGGCGTGGTCAACGGCGACGCCAAGCGTCCGCGCGCCGCCGAGTGATTCCTGCGCATCGGGCCCGCCGCGAGCGGCGGGCCGCATTGGCCGCATTCACCGACCCGGAGTTCCGCAATGGCCACCCCGGCGATGACTTACCTTATCCTCGACGATGCCGGCGTGCTCTGGCAGGGCCGTGGCCCCGAGGCGTTCGAGCATGGCCTTGCACTCATGCGTGCCTTTCGTCTCGGTGAGCCACTGCCCGAAGACCACGATCTGCCCCGCGCCGTGGAGGGCGACCTGGTGTTCGCCCAGGAGCTCGACCGCAATACGCCGGACGAGATGGCGCCGTGCGGTTGCTGATATCGACGCGCGCCGGGTCTCGGGCCCGCGTCGCGATGCACGTCGCCGCGGGCAGGCTGGCAACCGCCGCCGGTATGGGTAGGCTGGCGAACAGCCGTCCGCGTTGCCTGGCCCCGCCCGTAAGCCGTGGCGACGCGCAATTCCTGGACCGCGGTAGTAGCCATGCACGCGCCGGTTGCCGATCTCCACGTTTACGTCCTGATCCTGGATCAGACCCACGCGCTCGACCTGTCCGGTCCCGTCCAGGTGCTCGGCGCGGTCCGTGAGCTGGGTATCGCCGATGTGGCGCTGAGCTATGTGGGCGTAAACCCGGACGCGAACCTCTACCAGGGACTGTCGGTCAACGCACTCGCCGCCCTGCCGGAGCGTGTGCCACCGGGGGCGAAGGTGCTGGTGCCCGGGGCGAAATGGGCGGAGGGTGTTTATGGTGATTCCGACAGTCGGCGGGCACAAGCGTGGCTGCGTGACGCCGCCGGATGCGAGGGCGTCGAGGTCATCGCCGTGTGCAGTGGGGCGTTCCTGCTTGCCGAGGCGGGCTTGCTCGACGGGCGGCGATGCACTACGCACCATACGTTGCTCGGTGAGCTCGACCGGCGCTATCCGCACACCCGGGTGCAGACCGATCGGCTGTTCGTCCGCGATGGCCCGATCACGACGTCCGCCGGCGTGTCCTCGGGCATAGATACCATGCTCGACGTGGTGCGCCGGGCGTTCGGCGAGGCGGCGGCCGCGATGGTCGCCCAGGATCTCGCCATGTACATCCGCCGCACGGCCATGGATCCCCAGCACAGCGACCTCCTCCACCGGCACAACCACCTCAACCCGGCGGTTCACCGGGTGCAGAACCTTCTGCTTGAACGCCCCGAGGCGAAGTGGCGCATGGGCGCGCTGGCGAGCGAGGTGAACCTTTCCCCGCGCCAGCTCACCCGGCTTTTCAAGCGCCATACCGGTATTTCCGTCAAGGCCTACCACACGCTGGTCCGCCTGGAACGGGCGCGGGTGCTGCTTAGCCACTCCGAGCTGTCAGTGGAGCGGATCGCCGAGGCGGTGGGGTTTGCCTACCCGCAGAACTTCCGGCGTGAATGGCGCCGCCAGTATCGACAGACGCCTACACAGTGGCGTACCGCCGTGAAAGGCCGGGAATGAGTTTCCTGCCAGGAATGGCCGGAAAAGCTCGCTCGAAGACCGGTTGAACGCTCGTCGACGCTGACGGCCTCGCTTAGCCTTCGCGCATTGATCGGGCGAAGGGAAGGCGACGATGATCTCTGGCCGTTGGATACGGACCGCGCTGCTCGTGACGTTCGGCGTGCTGATCTGCGTGTTCGGATCGAGCCTCAAGAACACCTACCAAGTGTTCTTCACGGACATGGTGACGGCCTTCTCCGTGGACCGGGGCGACTTCGCTATTTCCGGGTCGCTGTTCGTGCTCGTCATTGGAATGGCCTCGCCCCTGGTGGGCTATCTGGCCGATCGTTTCGGGGCGAGAGTGACGCTGTTCATGGGGGTCGTGCTCGCCGGCGTGGTCTTTCTGGGTATGTCGATCGCCGGCGACTACGTTGCTTTCGCCGGCCTCTACGGTGTCGGTGCGGCGCTCGCTTATACGGCGCTGTCCTACGTGCCGCTGGGCGTGCTCAGCGAGGAGGTGGGCTCACCGCGCTGGCGGGGGCTGATCTACGCGGTGATGACCAACGGCGCGGCGATCGGCTTCATGGTCCTCTCGCCGCTGTGGGTCTATCTCGGCACGGTGGCCGACTGGCGAACGGTCTTCGCCGCCATCGGTGTCGTGTTTCTCCTGCCGCTGGCGGCGCTGTCCCTGACCGCGCTGCGTCTCGGCGCCGGGGTCGATCGCGTCGATGCGGTGGCGGAAGAGTCGATGCCGTTTGGTTGGAAGGTGCGATGGGTTTTCGGCTTGCCGGTGTTCTGGACGCTGGCTGCGAGCTTCGCGGGCTGCGGCTTCACCATGGCGCTCATCGACGTGCACGTCATGCCTTACCTGGAGGAACTGTCGATCGGTCCCGCGTGGCGGGCTCTGGCCATCGCGTCGCTTGGAGCCACCGAGCTGCTCTTCGGCCTGCTCGCCGGCTACCTCTGCGATCGCCGTGACCGAAGTCTCGTGCTCGCCGGCTGCTATGCGCTGCGGGCGCTCGCGATCGTGTGCCTGGTCATTGTCCCCGACAAGGTGGGCGTTCTTGCGTTCTCGTGCCTGTTCGGCGCCAGCTATCTGGGGACGGTCGTGGCCACGACCGCGCTGGTGATGGAGACCTTCGACGCACGTGTACGCGGCCTGGCACTCGGCGGTGTCTGGCTGTTCCACCAGCTCGGTGCACTGGCGTGCACACAGCTGGGGGCGGAGCTCTTCGACGCGCTGGGTAGCTATCGCCTGATCTTCCTGGCTGCCTCGGGCGTGTCCCTCGTCGCGGCGATTGCCTCGGGCTCTCTCCGGCGCTGGCCGGCGTCGGCTCGGCTTGCGCCGGGGGTGCCCCGCGCTTAGCCGCCGCGCTCCCGCGCCTCGTCGAGCTCCAGCAGCAGCGATTCCATGTGCTCGCGGTAGTCGCCGGGCTCGCTCCACAGGCCGCGTTGCATGGCTTCCACCAGTCGCTCGGCCAACTCCCGCAGGGCCTCGGGATTGTGCTCGCGCAGGAAGCGTTGGTTGTCGTCGTCGAAGACCAGTGCCTCGCTCACGTTGGCGTACTGGTAGTCGTCCACTACGCCAGTGGTGGCGTCGTAGGCGAAGAGGTAGTCCACGCTCGCCGCCATCTCGAAGGCGCCCTTGTAGCCGTGGCGCTGCATGGCCGCGATCCACTTGGGGTTGGTGACGCGGCTGCGCACCACGCGGTTGAGCTCTTCGTTGAGGGTGCGCACGGTGGGCGATGCCGGGTTGCTGTGGTCGTTGTGGTAGACCGCCGGTGCGTCGCCGCGCATCTCGCGCACCGCGTTCGTCATCCCGCCCTGGAACTGGTAGTAGTCGTCGGAGTCCAGGATGTCGTGCTCGCGGTTGTCCTGGTTGTGGATCACCGTGTCCAGCTCGCCGAGGCGGTGGGCGAAGGTCTCGAAGGCGGCCTCGCCGTGCTCGTGCTGGCCATAGGCGTAGCCGCCCCACTCGATGTAGGCGCGGGCGAGATCCGCGCCGTTGTCCCAGCAGCGCTCGTCGATGAGCCCCTGCAGGCCCGCGCCGTAGGCGCCGGGCTTGGAGCCGAACACCCTGAAGCCCGCCTGCCGGCGAGCCTCCTCCGGGGACAGGCCGTCGGCCTCCAGTGCCTCGCGCCGCGCCTCCACGTGGGCGCGCACGGTGTTGCTGTCACCGGGTTCCTGCATATCCGCGAGCTTCTGCACCGCTGCGTCGAACAGCCGTATCACGTTAGGGAAGGCGTCCCGGAAAAAGCCCGAGACCCGCAGCGTGACGTCAATGCGCGGGCGGTCGAGCTGAAAGCCCGGCATGATCTCGAAGTCCACGACGCGGTGGGAGCCCGCCGCCCAGATGGGCCGCACGCCCATCAGGGCGAAGGCCTGGGCGACGTCGTCGCCACCGGTACGCATGGTGGCGGTGCCCCACACCGATAGGCCGATCTGGCGCGGGAAGTCGCCGTGCTCCTGGAGGTGGCGGCGTACCAGCGCCTCCGCCGAGGCCTGACCCAGCTCCCAGGCGGTGGGCGTGGGGATGGCGCGGCTGTCCACGGCATAGAAGTTCCGCCCCGTGGGCAGGGTGTCGAGGCGCCCGCGGGTGGGCGCGCCGCTGGGACCCGGCGGGACGAAGCGGCCGTCGAGCCCGGCGAGGCTGTTGTGGAGCTCGTCGCCGACGCCCTGGTACAGGGCGGGCAGTACCCGCTCGCGCAGGGCCTCGATGAGCGTCGCAGTGCGTGGCATACCGTCGGGCAGCTCGGCGAGCGGCGCGGCGTCCACCACGAAACGCGCCACCAGGTCCCGGGCGACGAGCTCCAGGCGCTCGCGGGTGTCGTACTCGGTGCGCCAGGCGGCCTCGCTCACGTCCGCGAGCATGGGGGGGCGCGGCCCGGACCATTCGGTGGCTTTCGCCTGGAGCGGGTCGAAGTCGTCGCCGAGGCCCAGGTCCGCGGCGAGGGCGTGGAGCAGGCCCGCGTCCTCGTCCGCCTCGCCCCGGGGCAGGCGCATGAGCGCGACGAGTGTATCCCGGAGCTGCTCGGTGGGCGGCAGCTCGCCCAGGCAGTGCAGGCCGTCGCGGATCTGCGCTTCCTTGAGGTCGCAGAGGTAGGCATCGAGCTGTTGGAGCAGGGCGGTGTCCGAATCGTCGGCGGTGTCGGCATCCGCCGGTGGCAGCTCTTCGACGAGGTGGCTCTCCCGTGCCTGCTTGAGGATTGCCTGGCGCAGGTGGTCCTCGCGGCGCTGGTCCAGACCCATGGCCTGGTAGTACTCATCCACCAGGCGCTCGAGCTCGGCCAGCTCGCCGTAGGTCTCCGCGCGCGATAGCGGCGGGGTCATGTGGTCGATGATCACCGCCTGGGTGCGGCGTTTGGCCTGGGCGCCCTCGCCCGGATCGTTGACGATGAACGGGTAGAGCTGGGGCATGGCGCCCAGGGCGATGTCCGGCCAGCAGCGTTGGGAGAGTGCCGTGCCCTTGCCCGGTAGCCATTCCAGGTTGCCGTGCTTGCCCACGTGGATTACCGCGTCCACCGCATAGACCTCGCGCAGCCAGCAGTAGAAGGCCAGGTAGCTGTGGGGGGGCACCAGATCCGGGTCGTGGTAGTTGGCGGTGAGGTCGATGTTGTAGCCGCGGGCCGGCTGGATGCCCACGAAGGTCTCGCCCAGGCGGATGCCGGCGATCATCAGGCGTCCGGCTCGGTGTTTGGGGTCGGCTTCCGGCTCGCCCCAGCGCTCGCGCACCGCTTGCTGGCAACCCTCGGGCAGGGTCACGAACCACTCGCGGTAGGTGGCGAGGTCCAGGCTCTGGTAGCAGGGCTGTGCCGTGAGGGTGTCCGGGTTGTTGGTGACCCCGGTCTGCAGCGCCTCGATGAGCGCGGTGGCGTCGTTGGGGATGTCTGCCACCGGGTAGCCAGCGGCTTCCATGGTTTGGAGCAGGTTGAGCGTGGAGCGGGGCGTGTCCAGGCCCACGCCGTTGCCGATGCGCCCGTCCCGGGTGGGGTAGTTGGCGAGGATCAGGGCGATGCGCTTCTCGGCGTTGGGCGTGGTCTGTAGCCGCGCCCAGCGCCGGGCAAGGGTGGCAACGAAGCGGGCGCGTTCTTCGGCGAGCTCGTAGCGCACCACGTCGAGCTGGCAGCGCTCGCTGTAGCGGCTCGCGCTCTTGAAGCTCACCGCGCGGGTGATGATGCGCCCGTCGAGCTCCGGCAGCGCGATGTGCATGGCGATGTCCCGGGCGCGCAGGCCCTGGGTGTGTTCGGCCCAGTCCGCCTCGGTGGCGCTGGAGAGAATGAGCTGGAGGATGGGCACGTCGCGCCCCAGTGGCGAGGGCTTGCTGCCGGGCTGGGAGGAGAGCGCGGCGTTGTCGGCGGCCTGCAGGGCGAAGCCGGTGGTGTTGAGCACCACGGCCGCGCCGGCCTCGTCGCACAGGCGGCCCACGGCGGCGAGGCACTCGGCCTCCTTGAGCGAGGCCACGGCGAGCGGCAGCGGATTCAGCCCTTCCTCGGCGAGGACCCGGATGAGGTCGGCGAACATCGCCATGTTCGCCGCCTGCAGGTGGCTGCGGTAGAACAGCAGCAGTGCCACCGGGCGGCCGGGCTGCCAGTCCGCGCGCCAGTCGTCCAGGGTGGCGCGGGCGTGGTCCGGGTGGTAGAGCAGTGCCCTGGGCAGGGCTTCCGGGGGCAGCCAGTCGTCGTCGCGGCCGAGGCATTCGGCGCCCAGGTAGCGATAGAGCTGATCGGCGTTGCCGCGTCCGCCTTCGCGGAGATACCGCCAGACCTGGTGGGCGGTCGCTCGCGGGACGGTGCCGGCGCGCAGGAGCTCGTCGTCCTCGCCGTCGTCGCCGGGGACGACGATGAGGGTGTGGTCGTCGTCCGCCGCCGCCCATTCCTGGAGCTGTTCCAGGCCGTAGGGCCAGTAGGCGCTGCCACCGAGCAGCGAGACCACCACGACCCTGGCGTGGTCGATCACTCGGTCGCGGTAGAGATCGAGGGCGGCGGGCTTGGTGAGGTGCAGCCAGTTGGCGAGCCGCAGGCTCGGGTAGTCGGCAGGCAGTCCCTCGGCGGCGTCGGCGAGCAGACCCAGGGTGCCGTCGGCGGCGGCGAGGATGACGAGCTCGCCGGGGCTTTGCTCGAGGTCGATGATGCCCTCGTCGTCGTTGAAGCCGCCGGGTTGTGCCGAGAGCATGTGCATGCTGGTGCGTCCTCTAAACTCTGGCCCGATCGCCTGGAAAGTCTGGCTGGGCGATGGCAGTTCCGCGACGTCTGACTGGCCGTCGGTTTTGGGGGAATGGGTCGTTGGGGCAGGCCGGGTCGGGAGACGCTATGAATCCGTCCCTGGACGCTCGACTGCCGCCATCCTTGGCG
>CAZHBN010000139.1:0-327 GCA_964530405.1 uncultured Ectothiorhodospiraceae bacterium | reverse complement strand
TAACCGCCCCTGGCTCCCGCCCCGCCCCCATTCGGGGGGGCCCCCCCCCCCCCCCCCCCCCCCCCCCAACGACCCAGGCGACCGCCGAGGTGCATCCGCGACGCTGGTGGTGTGCCGGAAATCGTGTGCGGTTCGGCCGCGTAGGTCGGCTGCTCTTGGCAGCCGACATCTCCGCGTCGGTACGTCGGCCAGCGCTTCGCGCTCGCCGACCTATGACTCAACGCCCGCCTTTGTGATCCTTCGTGTCCCCCTTGCGTGGTTGTGGTTGGCACGGCGGGTGCCGAACCGCCACTTTCCACTTTCAACTTGCCGCTTGCCGCTCTCTCA
>CAZHBN010000138.1:5818-10153 GCA_964530405.1 uncultured Ectothiorhodospiraceae bacterium | reverse complement strand
CACGAAAAAGCCCGGCGCCGTAATGGCCACCGGGCTCCGCCAGGCAGGCGTCGGCGATACGACGCTAGTTCTGGGCGACATCCTCGGAGTCGCGCGCGACCCCTTCGGCCTGGATGCGGATCTCCACGGTGTCGCCGATGGCCGGGAGGCCGTAATCCATACCGAACTCCGAGCGCTCGATCTCGGCAACCGCGTTGAACCCGCAGACATGCTTGCCATTCATCGGATGCTCGCCGCAGTTGATGTGGTTCACTTCCAGCGTCACCGGACGGGTTTCGCCGAGCATCGTGAGCTCACCCTCGATGGTGGCCTCGTCCTCGCCCTCGAAGGTCACGTCCGTGGATTCATAGGTAATCTCCGGGTACTGTTCGACGGCGAAGAAGTCGTCGGAACGCAGGTGTTCGTCACGCTTCTGGTGCCCGGTGTCGATGGAGTCCGCGCTGATGGTCACGCTGACGCGCGAGTTGCCGCCATCACGGTCCAGAACGAACGAGCCGGTCGTATCGTCGAATTGCCCCCCCATTACCGAAAATCCGAGATGGCTGATCTCGAAGTACGGATAGGTGTGGGAGGAATCGAGCTCGTAGGTCTGGGCGGCCGTGGCCACCATCGGGGCGATCGCGAGCGCGAACGTACCCCAGCGCAGCATGCGTGTGCTCATACCATCTCCTTGTCGCTTATTCCGTCATTGATCAAAGGGGTTACCACTCTACTCACAGGTGCGCGGTGCGTTCCCGGCCCCAACGGCATGAGGCGTCCAGGGTATACCCACCAGCGAGCGCACCTGTTCGGCCCGCTCGACAATACCGCACAGGCACGGTGTCTACGACAACGTCACTCCTGAAGGGTTTCGTGGCGAACTACGTCAATCCTGAGAGTCGGATGGGGGGCGCACGACCCGCCGCCGGGTTCGGAACTTGACCTTGACGTTCCGGCCGGCACCGTCGGTGTGTTTCGTGGTGGCTTCCGCCGTGGGGGTATCGGCGGGAGTCTGCAGCGGCTTCTCCTCAGGCTCGCGGGTCGGTGTGGCGGCCTGCTCCGTAGTCGAGCGGCGACGCCTGACCCTGGGAGGCCAACGGCGGAACTTCTTGTCTTTGTCTTCGGTATGCATCGTCCGCTCCCTTGCCATAGGCGGGGCTGGTCTTCTGCGGTGGCCAATCGGTCCCGAAAGGCGTTGCAACGCGTCAACCTTTCCCTTCGCCGACGGGGCGAGGCACGCGTCTCGCTCCCGGTCCACTCGGGCACGCTCTTGTATGGGACCACCTCCGAGCAGGTTAGGTGATGAGGGTGGTTCACGATGGTTTCAAGATACAGTGAAGACGCCATGGACCGCTGGCGCCACTACGAGCTATTGCGCGCTTTCGCAGGCCACGCTCCACGCACATTTGCCACCCGTCGGAACCCGGCCGGACGACAGGGCTGGCAACGCCCGCGACGCCTTGCGGTCACACGGCGGTAACGCTCATTGGTTACAGTGACGTTACGCTTTTGTGAACGGCACGAGGGAGCACACGCCATAATGGATACCCCGGACCTACGCAGCCCGGAGCTCTACCTCAACCGGCAGTTGAGCATGCTCGAATTCAACCGCCGGGTGCTCGAGCAGGCCCGAGACCAGGCGACCCCGTTACTGGAGCGGCTGAAATTCCTGTGCATCGCCAGCAGCAACCTGGATGAGTTCTTCGAGATCCGCGTCGCAGGCCTGAAGCAGGCACTGGAGATGGGGGCGACCCAGGCCGGCCCCGATAATCGCACGCCCCAGGAAGTGCTGCGCGAGATCGGTCTGCGCGCCCACGAGATCGTCACGGAGCAGTACCGGGTGCTCAACGACGAGCTGGTCCCGGAGCTCGCCACCCACGACATCCGCTTCCTGCGCCGCTCCGAATGGGGGACAGAGCAACGCGACTGGGTCCGGGATTACTTCTATTCCTCCCTGCTGCCGGTGCTGAGCCCGCTGGGCCTCGATCCGGCGCACCCCTTTCCGCAGGTGCTCAACAAGAGCCTGAACTTCATCGTCTCACTGGAGGGCAAGGACGCCTTCGGGCGTAACAGCGGCCTGGCAGTGGTGCAGGCACCACGCGCCCTGCCCCGCATCATTCACATGCCGCCGGAGCTCGAAAGCAGCGGACCGTGGGACTTCGTCTTTCTCTCTTCCATCATTCACGCGCACGTCAACGATCTGTTCCCGGGCATGAACGCGCGCGGCTGCTACCAGTTCCGCGTGACCCGTAACAGCGATCTGTACGTGGACGAGGAAGAGGTGGATGACCTCTTGCGGGCCATGGAGGGCGAGCTGCCGTCGCGACGCTACGGCGACGCGGTGCGCCTGGAGGTGGCGGCGAACTGTCCCGAGCACATGTCCGACTTCCTGCTCGAGGAGTTCGAGCTCACCCGCGACGACCTCTACCAGGTCAACGGTCCCGTGAACCTCAACCGCCTGCTCGCGGTGTTCGACCTCATCGACCGCCCGGATTTCAAGTATGCCGCCTTCACCCCGGGACTGCCGGCGCAACTCGCCCATGCCAGCGACGTGTTCAAGGTGCTGCGTGATCGCGACGTGCTGCTTCACCACCCCTACGAATCATTCGCGCCGGTGGTGGAATTCCTGCGTCAGGCCGCCGCCGACCCGGAGGTGCTGGCTATCAAGCAGACCCTCTACCGCACCGGGCCGGATTCGGTGCTCGTCGATCACCTGGTGGCCGCGGCACGCGCCGGCAAGGAGGTCACCGTGGTGGTGGAGCTGCGCGCGCGCTTCGACGAAGAAGCCAATATCAAGCTCGCCAACCGGCTCCAGGAAGCCGGCGCGCACGTCGTATACGGCGTCGTCGGGCACAAGACGCACGCCAAGATGATCCTGGTGGTGCGACGCGAAGGGCGGCGGCTTTCCCACTACGTGCACCTGGGCACGGGCAACTACCATTCCCGCACGGCCCGGCTGTACACGGACTACGGCCTGCTCACGGCCGATCGCCAGATCGGCGAGGACGTCCACCGCATATTTCTGCAGCTCACCAGCCTGGGCAAGGTGTCGGCGCTATCGAAATTGCTGGAGTCGCCATTCACCCTCCACGAAGGCATGGTGGCCAAGATCGAGCGCGAGGCCGAGCACGCACGGGCCGGCCATGAGGCCCGCATCGTCGTGAAGGTGAACTCACTGGTGGAACCGCGGGTGATCCAGGCGCTCTACGCGGCTGGCATGGCAGGTGTCTCCATCGACCTCATCGTGCGCGGCATGTGCTCACTGCGGCCGGGTCTGCCTGGTATCTCGGAGAATATCCGGGTTCGCTCGGTGATCGGTCGCTTCCTCGAGCACACCCGGGTGTTCTACTTCGCCAACGCGGGCGCGCCGGAGCTTTACTGCAGCAGTGCCGACTGGATGGAACGCAACTTCTTCCGCCGGGTCGAGGCATGCTTCCCGATCACCGACTCGGAGCTGCGCACGCGCGTGCTCGACGACCTCCAGTGCTACCTGGACGACAATTGCCAGGCCTGGGAGCTGCAGTCTGACGGCAGCTACCAGCGGCTCAGCCCGGCGCCGGACACCCCGGCATACGCCGCGCAGGTCGAACTTCTGCGGCTACGAGCGGAGACCGGGTACTAACAAGGGAGCCGCTACCGCTCGACCGGCGGAACGGTTTGCCGGAGCGGCCCGGCTGGAGACCGCGCCAGCTGGCATCGATGGCGGACCGCTCACCCGAATCTCAGGGTGAACCCCGCCGCGGCGAGGTAATCGGCCTCGGCACGCAGATCCGCCTCGGCGAGCGGATGGCTCCCGAGCCACCCCGGCGGGAACGTGAGCACCAGATGGTCGTCATCGACGGCCACCTGGACGTCCGGAAGCCCCACCGGGCTGCGTCCGCGATGCAACACTATCGCGAGTCGCAACAACACGGCGAGGCGGCGCGCACGTGCGGCGCGATCATCCCCTAGCTCCCGGAACGGCGCCGCCGCGAACTTGCGCCGGTGCACCCGCACCAGCGCCGCCAGCTCCCGCTGCTCCTCACGGGAGAAACCGGCCAGATCGCTGTGGCCGACGATGTACGAGCCATGCTTGTGGTACTGGCTGTGCGAGATATCCAGCCCGACCTCGTGGACCCGCGCCGCCCAACGCAGCACCTGCTCGGCGGTCTCGTCCGCGAGGCGCCAAGAGCGCGCCACCCGCTCCAGAAGGGCAACAGCGGTGGTCTCGACCCGGCGTGCATGGGATACGTCCACATGATAGCGGGCAGCCAGAGCCTCGATGGCCGCGCTGCGCACGTCCTGGTGACGGATGCGTCCGACGAGATCGTAGAGAGCCCCCTCCCGCAGCGCCCCGTCCGCGGCCTCCATGCGCTC
>CAZHBN010000138.1:0-5718 GCA_964530405.1 uncultured Ectothiorhodospiraceae bacterium | reverse complement strand
ATGCGGGCCCTCTTCAGTGCCGAGGCGGTGATGCGTCCATCCGGAAAGTACCGCTGCGTGAAGCTGACGCAGCCCATGTGCAGACTCTCCAGGTAGGTGGGCGTAAGTCGCTCTCCGAGTACGAACTCCGTGCTACCGCCGCCGATGTCCATCACCAGGCGCCGCTCGCGCACTTCGGCGAGGCTGTGGGCAACGCCCAGGTAGATGAGTCGTGCCTCCTCGTAGCCGGATACCACCTCGATCTCGTGGCCGATTGCGCGCTCGGCCTCGGCAACGAACCCCCGCGCATCCCGGGCCTGGCGCAGCGTATTCGTGCCGATGACGCGAACCGACTCGGGTGGCAGCGCCCGCAGGCGTTGCCCGAACCGGGCCAGACACGCAAGCGCGCGTTCACGTGCCTCGGTGGACAGCCGGCGGGCATCGTCGAGGCCGGCGGCCAGGCGAACCGGCTCGCGCAGGCGGTCGAGCACCTTTAGCTGGCCGTTGGAGACCCGCGCGGCGACGAGGTGGAAACTGTTCGATCCGAGATCCACCGCCGCCACTTCGTCGGACGGCTGCTCTTTGGTGCTCATGTGTACGAAATCCTCTACTTGCCCAGCCGTCGGCTGATGCGTGGCGGCAGAAACCATTCGAGCTCGCCGCCGCCGGCATACGGCTGCCCAGCGAATCGCAGCAGAGCAGCGCCGGCCTTCTTCAACGGCATGGGGGGCGCGCCACGGCCAGCCACGGCCGCGCCCAGCCACTCGCCCAACCCCGGCTCGTGCCCCACCAGGCAAACGGTTCCCCCGTTCTCCCTCGCGGCCAGATAGTCGAACAGCGCCTCGGCGGAGGCCTCGGTGGCGAGCGCCCCGGTCTCCTCGAGCACCGCGTTCGGGCAGGCATCGGCCAGCAGCCGAGCGGTCTCCACCGCTCGAGTCAGCGGGCTGTGCGCGATGGCCACGATGTCGTCCTCCACCGTGGCGATACCGGCGGCGGTGGCGCGCATGCGCCGTATCCCTCGATCGGTGAGTGCCCGGCTTGCGTCCGCGATGCCGGCCCGGGCCGCCTCATCGCGGTCTTCGGCGATGGCGTGACGTAACACGATAACGCGTCGCATAGCAGGTGCCCTATCGGTTCAGCGCCGTCATGGCGGCCTCGAGACCGTCCGGCGTCAGCGGATACATGCGATCGCCCAGCAGTTCCCGGATCATGCCGATGGACGGTGTCCAGTTCCAGCGATCCTCCGGTTCGGGGTTGAGCCAGGCCAGTCTCGGAAAGGTCGAGCGCAGCCGTTGCAGCCACACCTCTCCAGCCTCCTCGTTCCAGTGCTCCACGCTCGCGCCCGGGAACTTGATCTCGTATGGGCTCATGCTCGCATCGCCCACGACGATGACCCTATAGTCCGGGTCGAAGGTGTGCAGGATATCCCAGGTCGGCACGACGCTCGCCTGCCGGCGTGTCGCATCCCGCCACACGCCTTCGTACAGGCAGTTGTGAAAGTAGAAGTACTCCAGGTGTTTGAATTCCGTTCTGGCGGCCGAGAACAGCGCCTCGCAGATAGGCACGTGATCGTCCATGGAGCCACCGACGTCGAAGAACACCAGCAGTCGCGCGGCGTTGTGGCGCTCGGGCACCATGCGCAGATCGAGCTGTCCGCCGCGTTGCGCGGTGGAATGAATGGTGCCTTCGAGATCGAGCTCCTCGCCCGCTCCCTCGCGCGCGAACCGCCGCAGCCGTCGTAACGCCACCTGCAGGTTACGCACGTCCAGGGTCCGGTCGCCGTCGAGATTGCGGAACCGGCGCTGGTCCCAGACCTTGACCGCTCGCCGGTGGCGCGACCGGTCCTGGCCAATGCGCACCCCTTCCGGGTTGTAGCCATAAGCCCCGAAGGGCGAGCGCCCCGCCGTTCCGATCCACTTGTTGCCACCCTGGTGACGCTCGGTCTGCTCGGCCAGGCGCTCGCGCAAGGTACGCATGAGCTCCTCCCAGCCTAGACCTTGGAGCTTGGCGCGCTCGTCCTCGCTGAGGTGAAGCTCCGCCTGTTTGCGCAGCCACTCTTCGGGAAGCTCTTCGGCCAGAACCTGGGAAACATCCTCCAACCCATTGAACCAGTGAGCGAATACCTGATCGAACCGGTCGAAGCGCGTCTCATCCTTCACCAGGGCGGTGCGCGCCAGAACGTAGAATTCGTCGACGCTACCCAGCGTGACACGGGCATGCAGTGCTTCCAGCAGCGACAGGAATTCGGTCACGCTCACCCGTATTCCCGCTGCCCGCAACGCCTGGAGAAACCCTATGAGCATGGCGGCCTCTGCTGTGCGGAGTGCTTGGAATGCGCTGTGCAAGCGCGATTCTGCGGAATGACCAGTAGCCGGCTCAGCCCTGGCGCCGTCGTCGGGCCATGAACATCAACCGCTCGAAGAGCTGCGTATCCTGCTCGTTCTTGAGCAAAGCACCGAACAGGGGCGGTAACGTCTTATCGCGGTTGCTCTCACGCAGCACCTCGGGGTCCACGTCCTCGGCGAGCAGCAGCTTCAGCCAGTCGAGCAGCTCCGAGGTGGACGGCTTCTTGCGGATACCCGGCATCTCACGCAGGCCAAAGAACACTTCGAGCGCTTCGCGCACCAGCGTGCTTTTGATATCCGGGAAGTGTACGTCGATGATGCGCTCCATCGTTTCCCGGTCCGGGAAGCTGATGTAGTGAAAGAAGCAGCGGCGAAGGAATGCATCCGGCAACTCTTTTTCGTTGTTGCTCGTGATGATGATCACCGGGCGGTGATTCGCGTAAACGGTCCGCTGGGTCTCGTGGACGTGGAACTCCATGCGATCGAGCTCGCGCAGGAGGTCATTCGGGAACTCGATGTCTGCCTTGTCGATCTCGTCGATCAGCAGCACCGGTGGTGTCCGGGATTCGAATGCACGCCACACCGGGCCTGGAACAATGTAGTTGCCGATGTCGTGCACGCGTTCGTCTCCGAGCTGGGAGTCGCGCAGGCGCGAGACGGCATCGTATTCGTAGAGACCCTGCTGTGCCTTGGACGTGGATTTCACGTGCCACTCGAAATAAGGCATTCCGAGTGCCTGCGCCACCTCCTCGGCGAGCAGAGTCTTGCCCGTGCCCGGCTCACCCTTGATGAGCAATGGACGCTTCAACGTGGCCGCGGCGTTGACGGCCATGGTCAGGTCATCGGTAGCGACGTATCGTTCGGTACCCTCGAATCGCATGAACCCACTCTCCTTTGCCGGACGTTGCGAAGCCTACCGAAAGGCGGTGGGTCGTGTCGTGGCCAATGGCACACGACGAACACGGACAAGGCGCTCCATCGCGAGCCGGATGCCAGGTCCAGAACTTGTGCAGGACATGAAAAAGGCCGCGTAAGCTTTTGCCTACGCGGCCTTTTCGGAATCTTGCGCAGCTATCTTATCAGCTGGTCGTCTTGCGCGTGGACGACTGGGAAGCGGCCTGCGCCGGCTTCGCGGCAGCCTCGGCGGCCTTGCCCGCCTTCTGGCTGACCTCGGAGACGTTCTCCTCGAACAGCTCGCGGACCTCGTTACCGAACTCTTCCTGGATGCGCACGAACGCCTTGGCGTCATCCTGCAAGCGCTCGGTCACGTCACGGACGACGGCCTGCTGTCCCTGCACGTACTCCTGAAAGCCCTTGACGTCCTTGACGGAAAGCCCTTCCCGCAGGTTCTTCAGGCCCAGGTCCGCATACGTACGGGCCGCTTCGAACTGCTGCTGTGCCAGCTTTTCCATGCTATCGAGCACCACGCTCTGGAATCGGCGTGCCGGCTTGGCGAACCGCTCCATGGACACGTTGGCGCTGTTGAACAGCTCATCATACATAGCGTATAGCCTCCTTTGACGCAGTTCGGTGATGTCTTTCACCCGTCTGCTGCTCCGCAACATAGCAAAGCATGTTGCGCGTCGCAACATACTGGACGCCCCCACCGCACTTTATATTGCGAGCGCGTGGTGTAGCTATAGGCTATTGATATGACGAGCATGTGACGGTCCGCCGCCTGTCCGGCTTGCCCGATCCTCATGCACGCGGGACATTAGGCATCACAATAATGAGTGCACGCTCACACGGAGGCGGGAAGCGATGGAGAGAATCTGGCTAGATGCCTATCCGCCGGGAGTCCCGGCGGATATAATCATTCCGCCGGACACCACCCTGCGCGAGGTCTTCGAGCAAAGCTGTCAGCGATTCGCCGGGCGCCGGGCATTCTCGAACCTCGGCGGCGTGCTGAGCTACGACGAGCTCGAACGCACCAGCGCCGCCTTCGGCGCTTGGTTACAGGAGGAGGCCGGGCTTCGACCGGGCGACCGCGTCGCGCTCATGATGCCCAACGTCCTGCAGTACCCGGTAGCGCTCTTCGGCGCACTGCGGGCGGGACTCGTCGTGGTCAACGTGAATCCGCTGTACACCGCACGGGAGCTCGCCGCGCAGCTGAATGATTCGGGTGCGCGGGCCATCGTCATCCTGGAGAACTTCGCTCACTCCCTGGAAACCGTCTACCGCGACAGCGCGCTCGAAACCATCGTGGTCACACCCCTGGGCGACCTGTTGCCGACGCCGCGACGACTGTTAGTGAACTCGGTGGTTCGATATGTCCGACGCGCCGTGCCCGCATGGCGGATTCCGGAGGCCATCCCACTGCGCAATGCCCTCGCCGCCGGTGCCGGTAGAACGCCGGAGCGCGTACCCATGGACCCACACGACCCGGCGTTCCTCCAGTACACCGGGGGGACCACCGGCACGGCCAAAGGCGCAATCCTCAGTCACCGCAACATGATCGCGAACCTGGAGCAGGCTTCGGCGTGGCTGCACGGCTACCTGTCGGAGGGCGAGGAGGTGGTCCTCACTGCCCTGCCCCTCTACCATATATTCTCGCTACTGGCGAACTGCCTGCTGTTCATGCGCATCGGTGGCGAAAACGTTCTGGTGACCAATCCACGCGACCTTCCGGCTCTGGTGAAGACGCTACAGGCGACTCGTCCCACCGCGATGACCGGTGTCAACACGCTGTTCAATGCCTTGTTGAACACACCGTCGTTCGACCAGCTGGAGTTCAGCAGACTCAAGCTCACCCTCGGCGGCGGCATGGCGGTACAGCGACGCGTCGCCGAGCGCTGGCATGCGGTCACCGGCCACCCCATCGTGGAAGCGTATGGCCTCACCGAGACGTCGCCCGCCGTCTGCGTGAATCCCCTGGGCATTCCGGATTACACCGGCAGCATCGGCTTGCCGCTGCCGTCGACGGAAGTGAGCGTTCGCGATGAACACGGTACCGAGCTGCCCGTCGGCGAGGTGGGTGAGCTCTGCGTGCGGGGGCCGCAGGTAACCCGTGGCTACTGGCAGCAGCACGAGGCCACCCAGCGGGCATTTCATGCCGACGATTTCTTCCGAACCGGCGACATGGCCCGCATCGACGAGCGGGGCTATGTCTATATCGTCGACCGTCTCAAGGACATGGCCATCGTCTCCGGATTCAACGTTTATCCCAACGAAGTGGAGGAGGTGCTCATCAGTCATCCGGGCGTGGCCGAAGCGGCGGTCATCGGCGTGCCGGACGAGCGCCAGGGCGAGCGCTTGCGTGCATTCGTGGTTCCGCGGGAGCCGGGTCTGGACGCAGACACGCTCATCGCCCATTGCCGGCAATCGCTGACGGGCTACAAAGTGCCTCAGGACATCGTGTTCCGCGACGAGTTGCCGAAAACCAATGTCGGCAAGA
>CAZHBN010000137.1:5421-10192 GCA_964530405.1 uncultured Ectothiorhodospiraceae bacterium | reverse complement strand
GGTGCAGTACTTGCTACACCCTTCCATGATCGAGACGAACGCCGTCGGGCCCTCGGCGCGCGGCTCCGGCAGGCGGTCGAACTTCCCGATCTCGGGGAAGGAGATGTCCACCACGGGACGGCGCGTTTCACGCGCGCGGTCGTACATCTCCGGCAGCCGGTGCAGCGTCTGCGGGCCGAAGACCATGTCCACGTACGGTGCCCGCTCGGCAATGGCCGCGCCCTCCTGGCTCGCCACACAGCCGCCCACCCCGATCACCAGATCCGGGTTCGACTCCTTGAGAGGCTTCCACTTGCCGAGCTGGGAGAAGACTTTCTCCTGGGCCTTCTCGCGTACCGAGCAGGTATTGAGGAGGATGACATCTGCCTCCTCCGGCGAGCGCACGCGCTCGAAACCCCGCTCGGCGCCGAGCACCTCCGCCATCTTCGCGGAGTCGTACTCGTTCATCTGGCAACCGTGGGTGTGGACGTAAATCTTGGGCGCCATAGACCTCGAACTGGACTGTCCTGACCGTGAGTATCGGCGAAGGATACTAGGACGTCCATGACCGGTAAACGCACGCCCGCTCAGAGGTCCGCACGACCGGCGCGGCAGGGGGCCTCGGTGTCGTGTCGCGGCGGCGCAGCGACGCGGCCACCGACGGCGGCGTAAGCCAGGTGCGCCGGCCGCGCGCCGCCCCGATTCGGTGACGCTGTGGCGCTTACCCGCCTGCCGATACCGTTGGTCGGCCAATAGCGTAGTAAGTGAAGCCGAGACGGGCCATGTCCGCCGGGTCGTAGAGGTTGCGGCCGTCGAAAATCACCGGCGCGGCGAGGCGCTCGCGAATGAGCTCGAAATCCGGGCTGCGGAAGAGATTCCATTCGGTGACGATGGCCAGTGCATCCGCACCCTCCAGCACCGACTCCGGACTGTCGCACAGCGTGAGCCCCTGGCGCTCGCCATAGATGCGGCGGGTTTCGTCCATCGCCTTGGGATCGAAGGCGCGCACCTCGGCACCCGCCTCCCACAACGACTCCATCAGCCGCCGGCTGGAAGCTTCGCGCATGTCATCGGTGTTGGGCTTGAAGGCGAGCCCCCACAGCGCGATGGTCCGCCCGGCCAGCCGATCGCCGAAGTGCTCGCGGATGCGGCTGAACAGATAGCTCTTCTGGCGCTCGTTGACGTCCTCCACCGCCTGCAGCATCTGCGGCATGTAGTCCACGTCGCTGGCGGTGCGGGCCAGGGCCTTGACATCCTTGGGAAAGCACGAGCCGCCATAGCCCGCCCCCGGGTAGATGAAGTGATAGCCGATGCGCGGATCCGAGCCGATGCCCACACGCACGCGCTCGATATCCGCGCCCACCCGGTCGGCGATGTTGGCGAGCTCGTTCATGAAGCTGATCTTGGTGGCGAGCATGGCGTTGGCGGCGTACTTGGTGAGCTCCGCCGAACGGACGTCCATGACGACAAGCCGATCGCGATTGCGGTTGAACGGCGCATAGAGCTGACGCATGAGCTCGCCGGTATCGTTGTCGTCGGTGCCGACGATCACGCGGTCGGGTTTCATGAAGTCCTCCACCGCCGCGCCTTCCTTGAGGAACTCCGGGTTGGAGGCAACCTGGAAATCCACCGTCACGCCACGTTCGTCGAGCACGCCGGCGACGGCCTCGCGCACCCGGTCGGCGGTGCCGACAGGCACCGTGGACTTGTCCACGATCACCTTGGGCTCGGTCATGTGCGTGGCGATGGTGCGCGCAACGGTGAGCACGTGCTTGAGATCGGCGGAGCCGTCCTCGTCGGAAGGCGTGCCCACGGCGATGAACTGGAACCGTCCGTGGGCGACACCGGCCTCGGCGTCGGTGGTGAAGGTGAGCCGGCCCGCGGAGCGGTTGTGCGCCACCAGGGACTCCAGCCCCGGCTCGTAGATCGGTACCTCGCCGGCGTTGAGTCGGGCGACCTTGTCGGCGTCCACGTCCACGCAGACGACGTGGTTGCCGACCTCCGCGAAGCAGGCGCCTGTAACCAGGCCCACGTAGCCGGTGCCGAAGATGGTAATGCGCATGCGAACCCCTTTCCCGTAGGTGTAAATCCCGCCCGCCGGATATGCCCCGCGGACTTCCATGGTCGCTGACGGACCGCCCCGGGCATTCATTCCATCCAGCCCGGAAACGATCCGCCTCAGACTTCGCGGCCCCGTCACCCCCGGCTACACGGCACGGCCGTGCCAGCTCGGAGCGGGATGATACCCGATGCAGTCGGTTCCTGTTGATGCCGGATTGCCTACTCCGTCAATAGCCCATTCCGGGACACCGTGCACGCCCGGCGGGCCGTATTCCCGTGGGGGTGCCGGGAAGCGGCGACACCCGCAGCACAACCGTGCGCACCGCTCTCCCCTTTCGCCGGACGGACCGATACCCTGTATGCGGCCACACACCGGGACGACACGCATGGACCTTCGCCAACTGCGCTACTTCGCCGCCATTGCAGATGCGGGATCGTTCACCCGCGCCGGTGAGCAACTGAGTGTCGCCCAGCCCGCCCTGAGCCAGCATGTCCGGCGGCTGGAGGAAGAGCTCGGTACACGGCTCGTGGTGCGCAGCGCCCGCGGCATCAGCCTCACGGAGACCGGCGAACGATTGCGCGTACACGCCGAGCGTCTGCTTCGCGAGGTGGAGGTCATCCGCGACGATCTGCAGCGCGCCGAGGCGAGTCCGGCGGGACCGGTGCACATCGGCATCCCCACGTCACTGGGCATGCTGCTCAGCGTGCCGGTGGCACTGCGGGTCCGCCGGGAGCTCCCCAAGGTACAGCTAAGGGTGGTGGAAGGGCTCTCCGGCCACACCCTGGAGTGGCTGCGCGCCGGCAGTCTGGATCTGGCACTGGTGTTCGGCGCCGAGACGGTGCCCGGCCTCGCCATGGAGCTCATCGCCACCGAGGAGCTCCATCTGGTGGGCCCCGCCGGCGACGAGCGCCTGCACCACCTGGCAACGCCGGGCGACGGCCCGGTGCCGCTGCCGGCGCTGGAGGATCTGCCGCTGATCATGCCGGGGCGTCCCCACGGCGTGCGCGAGGAGCTGGAGGCCGCCGCCCGGGGCCGGGCGACCCGGCTCGATATCGTGCTGGAGATGGACGCCCTGGACCCAATCCGTGCGCTGGTCGCCGAGGGTGCCGGTTACACGGTGCTGTCACCGCGCCTGGCGCGCCACGGCCCGCTGGGCGACCGGGTCACCACCCGGCCCATCTCCGACCCCGAGATCCAGCGCAGCATCTATCTGGCCCGGGTCGCCGACCGGCCGCTATCAATCGCCGCAAGCCACGTGCGCGACCGCCTGCGCGCCGAGCTTGCCGGGCTCACCGTCGGCCGGCGCTGGCGCGAGCCGCTGATCATGCCCTCCCCCGACTGAGCCTGGCCGAGGGAGCTCAACGCCCGCCGCCATCATCGACGACCCCCTCGGCGATCAGAGCGTCCACCGCGCGGTCGTCGAGCCCCAAAGCGTCGGCGAGCACCCGGCGGCTGTCCGCGCCGAGCATCGGAGGCGCAGTCGGCTCGCGCGCCGGCGTGCGCGAGAGCCGGATGGGGCACGCGAGGAGATCGACACTGCCACTGGCGGCATGCTCGACGGTCCGCCGCATGCCGCGATGGCGAACCTGGGGGTCGGCAAACACACGGTCCATGGTGTTGATCGGGCCACCGGGCACACCGGCGGCTTCCAGTCGCCGCACCCACGCATCGGTGGTACCGGTAGCCAGATGCGAGGCGATACGCGGCACCAGCGAGTCGCGATGGGCGACACGTCCGGCGTTGGTGGCATAGGCCGGATCGGCGAGCAGCGCCTCGAGCCCCACCGCCTCGCAGAAGCGGCGGAACTGCTCGTCGTTGCCCACGGCGAGCACCATGTGGCCATCGCTGGTGGCGAACACCTGGTAGGGCACGATGTTGGGATGGGCGTTGCCGGCGCGCTGGGGCGCGCGACCGCTGACCAGATAATTGGAGGCCTGGTTGGCGAGCATGGCCACCTGCACGTCCAGCAGTGCCATGTCGATGTGCTGCCCCTCGCCCGTGCGGTCGCGGTGACGAAGCGCCGCGAGAATTGCAAAGGCGGAGTACACCCCGGTGAAGAGGTCCGCCACCGCGACCCCGGTCTTCATGGGCTCGCCGCCAGGGGCACCTTCGGGTTGGCCGGTGAGGCTCATGAGCCCGCCCATGGCCTGGATCAGCACATCGTAGCCCGGCCGCGCAGCGTATGGGCCGTCCTGACCGAAGCCGGTGATGGAACAGTACACGAGCCCCGGATTCACCGCGGCGAGGCTATCGTAGTCGAGCCCGTATCGGGCCAGCCCGCCTACCTTGAAATTCTCGATGATCACGTCCGATCGCGCCGCCAGATCGCGCACGATCGCCTGCCCCCGCGGGCCCGCCATGTCCACGGCCAGCGAGCGCTTCCCCCGGTTGGCACAGAGATAGTAGGCGGACTCACGCGTCGGCGCACCCGCCGTGTCGGTGACGAACGGTGGCCCCCAACCGCGCGTGTCGTCCCCCGTGCCGGGACGCTCGACCTTGATGACGTCCGCGCCCAGATCGGCGAGAAGCTGCCCGCACCACGGCCCGGCCAGTACCCGGGAGAGATCGAGCACTCGCACGCCTGCCAGTGCGCCTGTCGCTTCGCCAGTCAAGAGTTCGCCCTCCGAATGCCGCGAGGATTCCGCCCGGATACGCCGCCAGCGGCGCGCCAGCTCACCCCGTGAACGCCTGAATGCCCGTCTGCGCCCGCCCCAGGATGAGGGCATGGAC
>CAZHBN010000137.1:0-5411 GCA_964530405.1 uncultured Ectothiorhodospiraceae bacterium | reverse complement strand
TGTAATTTCTAGACCTGTAATCAACTGGTGAATGTCGTGGGTTCCTTCGTAGGTATTCACGGTCTCGAGGTTCATCATGTGGCGCATCACGTGATACTCCTCGGAGATACCGTTGCCGCCGTGCATGTCCCGCGACTGACGGGCCACGTCCAGGGCCTTGCCCACGTTATTGCGTTTGATCAAGGACACCGCCTCCGGCGCCCAACTACCGTCGTCCATCATGCGCCCGACGCGCAGCGCCGCCTGCAGCCCGAGGGTGATCTCCGTCTGCATATCCGCGAGCTTCTTCTGAATCAGCTGCGTCGCCGCGAGGGGGCGGCCGAACTGCTTGCGCTCCAGCGTGTACTCACGGGCCGCGTGCCAGCAGAACTCCGCCGAACCCAGCGCGCCCCAGGCAATGCCGTAACGCGCCTTGTTCAGGCAACCGAACGGCCCACCGAGGCCGACACCCTCAGGCAGCAGATTCTCCTCGGGTACGAATGCATCCTGCAGGACGATCTCGCCGGTGATGGAAGCACGGAGACTCAACTTGCCGTGAATCGTTGGCGTCTCGAATCCTTCGGTGTCGCGGTCGACGATGAAGCCGCGGATCTTGCCCTCGTGGGCATCCGACTTGGCCCACACGACGGCCAGGTCCGCGATGGGGCTGTTGGTGATCCACATCTTCTGGCCGTTGAGGCGATAGCCGCCGTCGACCTTTTCGGCACGGGTCTTCATGCCACCGGGGTCGGAGCCGAAGTCCGGCTCGGTGAGACCGAAACAGCCCACCCATTCGCCGCGGGCGAGCCTGGGGAGGTACTTCTGCTTTTGCGCCTCGCTGCCGTAGGCATGGATGGGATGCATCACCAGCGAGCTCTGCACGCTCATCGCAGAGCGATAGCCGGAGTCCACCCGCTCGACTTCGCGGGCGATCAGACCGTAGGCGACGTGACTGACCCCCGGGCCACCGTACTCCTCGGGGATGGTGGGACCGAGCAGACCGAGCTCACCCATCTCCGTGAGAATCTCGCGATCGAAACGCTCCTCGCGAAAGGCCGACATCACCCGTGGCTGAAGCTGCTCCTGGCAGTACTCCTGCGCGGCTTCACGGATCATGCGCTCGTCTTCGGTGAGCTGCTGGTCGAGGAGAAAGGGATCATCCCAGACGAATCGGCTCATGGTTCACTCCTCCCGGGTGTCGATGCGGATCAGTGTGGCATTGCCGCCAGCGCTTGGGATGGGGGAAAACCCTGCTGGGAGCCATCACTTTTCGGTATGGCCGGATGATGGCCCCGGCAAAGCGTAGCCGATATAAAATACTTAGAATTAAAATTCTCGAGCCTGTAACATTTTAACCACCATGAATCATGAAGCGGAGGCACGGAATCGCAATGGCGGAACCCCGAACCCAGGACGTCCGCAACAAGAAGGTGCTGCGGCTGTGGCTGCGCATGCTCCCGGCCGTGGGCCTGGTGGAACAGCACCTACGTGGCCGCTTTCGCGAGCATTTCACCATCACTCTGCCGCAATTCGACGTGCTCGCCGAGCTGGAACGCGCAGGGGAGCCGCAAACGATGTCCGAGCTCTCGCGCCAGCTCCTGGTTTCCAGCGGTAACGTCACCGGCCTGGTGGATCGCCTCGTTCGCAGTGGTTACGTCGTCCGTCAACCCTGCCCGGAAGACCGTCGCGTTCTGCGAGTGGCGCTCAGCGACAAGGGTCGGGCCGAATTCCGCACCATGGCCGAAGCCCACGAGCGCTGGCTGGTGGAACTCTTCGGCGACCTGCGCGACGACGAGCTGGACGAGCTCAACGCACTGATCGCGCACATGAAGCACGTCCTGCGCGACCGACTGGCTATCGAGGACGTGGCCTGATGAAGTACTAACCTTGGCGACCGCAATGACGACTGCCGCCCCGGGCAAGGGAATCGAACCGGGGTGACCAGCTACCACCCCGCTTCGCCGCGGGGGCGCATCAGGGCGAGACACAGTCAACGGGCTGATACCCTGAATGCCGATACCGGATTACACGCACACGGAAGCAGTGGGAGCAACTGATGACACGAGCAGATGGCCATCAGATCACCGACAACCGGATGTCGAACGACGATACGCTTCTTCCCCACAGCAAGCGCTCACTACGCGCCTGGCTGCACCTCATCAAGTGCTCCAAGCGCGTGGAGCAGGCCATTGCCGACCTGTTTCGTGCCGACTTCGACAGCTCGCTGGCACGTTTCGACGTCCTCGCCCACCTCGACCAGGTCGCCCCGGAGGGCATCAGTACCTCCTGCCTCGCTCAGCGCCTGTTGGCCTCGAAAGGCAATATCACCCGACTGCTCGACCGGATGGAGGCCGACGGCCTCATCGAGCGCCACCCTTCGCTACACGACCGCCGCGTGAGCGACGTCTATCGCACGGATGAGGGCACGCGCCTCTTTCATGCCATGGCCACCGCCCATGAAGCCTGGTCCGACGAGATATTCGGCGTTCTCGACGACGACGAACTCGACGAGCTCGTGGCGCTGATGGACCGCGTGCGTCAGCGCCTGAACGAACGCGGGCGTTAACCGCAAGGGATACAGGCCAGCTGGAGGCGGGCACCAGCGAGCTCGAAGGCCGTTCCTCAGTTTCAAGTTCCAGGTTGGAAGTGCCAAGTTCCGCGGGGTACCAGCACCGGGAGTGCTGACTCGCTACTTTCAACTTGAGACTTTGCTCTTTTCACTAGGGAACGGCCTTCGGCCATGACTTCTCATACCGGCACCCGATGCGCGGCGCGCACCGGTGCCGGTCTACGAAGCCGCCCGGGCGGTTCCGGCATCGCCACCCGCCGGCTGCTCGCTGTCCCCATCCCGCACCTCGTGGGTGCGCGGACGGGTCCTGATTTTTAGATCGGTGAGCTCTTCGCGGTCCTTGTCGGCATTGCGGTAGGCCTGGATACGGCCGGCGCCATAAGCGCGGTGCCATTGCTGGCCCTCGTGCTGGTACCAGGCCCCGGCGTGAAGGGTGAAGTACGGGTTGCTGAGGTGTGACCGGGCCAACGCCACCAGGTCCGCACGCTCGGCCATCAGGATGGTGTTCACCTGATCGGGGGTGGTGATGTTACCCACGGCCATGGTGGGGATGCCCACCTCGTTGCGCACGTGATCGGCGAAGGGCGTCTGGAACATGCGCCCGTAGACCGGCTGCTGGTCCGGCACTGTCTGCCCGGCGGAGACGTCGATTAGGTCCACGCCCGCCGCCTTGAACGCCCGCGCGAGCGCCGCACGGTCGGCGTCTGTGAGACCGCCCGCCTTCCAGTCCGTCGCGGAGATCCGCACCGCCATGGGCTTGTGGCTCGGCCAGACCTCGCGCATGGCGCGGAAGACCTCCAGCGGATAGCGCAGTCGGTTCTCGATGGCCCCACCGTACTCGTCGCTGCGCCGGTTCGTTAGCGGCGAGATGAAGCTCGCGAGGAGATAGCCGTGGGCCATGTGCAGCTCGACCATGTCAAAGCCCGCCTCCTCAGCAAGACGGGTCGAGCGCACGAAGTCCTCCCGCACCCGGTCCATGTCGGCGCGACTCATCTCGATGGGCACCTGGCTCTCGCCCTCGAAGTAGGGAATCGGCGAGGCCGAGTAAATGGGCCAGTTGCCCTCGCGCAGCGGGTGATCCATGCGATCCCAGCCGAGCTGCGTCGAGCCCTTGCGCCCGGCGTGGCCGAGCTGCATGCAGATTGCCGACTCGCTCTGGCTGTGCACGAAGTCCACGATGCGCTTGAATGCATCGCGCTGAGCGGTATTCCACAGGCCGGTGCAACCGGGAGTAATGCGGGCGTCCGGCGAGACACAGGTCATCTCGGTATAGACGAGACCGGCACCGCCCACCGCGCGGCTGCCCAGGTGCACCAGGTGCCAGTCGTTGGGCAGGCCGTCCTCGGCCATGTACTGCGCCATGGGAGAGACCACTACGCGGTTGGCCAGCGTTAGCTCGCGTAGCTGAAAAGGCGTGAACATGGGCGGGGTGCCGTCAGCGACATCGAAGCCCCGGGTGCGCTCGCGCTCGACGAACCAGCCGGTGCACCGCTCGACGAATCCCGCATCGCGCAGCTCCAGATTCTCGTAGGTGAGCTTCTTCGCCCGCGACATGAGGGCGAAGGCGAAGGGTTCCGGGTCCATGCCCCAGTGGCGGTCGATGTTCTCGAACCAGGCGAGCGACACGTCGGCGGCGTGCTGGGTGATCTCCACCTCGGTGCGCCGGGACGCCTCGAAGTCCGCCAGCGCAGCAGGCACCTCGTCGGTGGCCATCACCGACTCGAACAGTGCGATGGCGCTCTCCAAGGCTAGCTTGGTACCTGAGCCGATGGAGAAATGGGCCGTGTGCTGGGCGTCGCCGAGAAGGACGACGTTGTCCTTGACCCAGCGCTGGTTGCGGATCATGGGGAAACGCCGCCAGATGGAGCGGTTGGCGATGAGCGGGTGGCCGTCGAGCTCCTCGTCGAAGATCTCTTCGAGCACGCGGATGTACTCGTCCTCGCTCATCTCGCCGAAGCCGAGTCCCTCCCAGGTCTCCGGCGCCATCTCCATCACCCAAGTGCTGCGGCCCGGCTCGTACTGGTAGCAGTGGGCGACCACCACGCCGTACTCCGTCTCCTGGAAGAAGTACTTGAAGGCGTCGAACTCGCGGCTCGAACCGAGCCAGCAGAAGTAGTTCCGACGCTCGTCCACCTGGGGCTGAAACCAGTCGCGGTGGTTGTCGCGAATGCGGCTGTTGAGCCCGTCGGCGGCGACGATCAGATCGCTGTCGGCGAACGTGTCCACCCCTTCCACCTCGGTGTGGAAGTGCATGGTCACGCCGAGCTCGCGGCAGCGATTCTGGAGAATCTGCAGCAGCGTCAACCGGGAGCAGCCGCAGAATCCGTTGCCGGCGGCCTTGAGCACATGGCCCTGGTAATGGACATCCACATCGTCCCAGTAGGCGAAGCTACGTCGGATCGCCTCATAGGAGGGATTGTCGTAGTCATCGAGGAAGCCGAGCGTCTCATCGGAGAACACCACCCCGAAGCCGAAGGTGCTGTCCGGGGCGTTGCGCTCGTAGACGGTGACGTCCCAGTCCGGCCACTGCTTCTTGGTCAGCAGCGCGAAATAAAGCCCGCCGGGGCCGCCGCCGATGATGGTGATCTTCATCGCTCTCCTCCGCTGTCTGTCTCGGACCACGGCGCTGCCCGGGGCGCCGTTGCTCATGCGAGGGAGTATAGGCACGATGTTTTACATGTCAACTTCTTACTTATCACCTAGTTTCCATCACTGATAAAAGGTTTATACTTGAATTAAATGGCCGGAGTTCGTAGGCTCCCAGCCAATACGGTCCGGGCGGCGACGGAGGAGAGCCCCAGCCATGCGCGCATTGACGCGGTCCATCACCATCCCCGGCACCTGGTGCGACGCCACCGGCGCC
>CAZHBN010000136.1:180-10206 GCA_964530405.1 uncultured Ectothiorhodospiraceae bacterium | reverse complement strand
GCATCCAGCGTGGCGTCCTCCTTGGCGAAACACAGGCGCACGAGGCGCTGGTCCGTCGGGCGTGTCTCGTAGAACACGGAGATGGGCACGGCGGCGACGCCGGCCTCGCGGATCAGCCTGTCGCAGAATTCGGTGTCGGGCACATCGGCGATGGCGCGGTAGTCGACGAGCTGGAAGTAGGTGCCCGCCGCCGGTGTGTGGGTGAACCGGCTGCGGTCGAGCCACTCCGCCAGGCGATCGCGCTTGGCGCGATAGAACTCGGGCAGCGCCACGGTGTGCGCCGGGTTCTCCCGCATGTATCGGGCGAAGGCCGCCTGGGCCGGCGCCATGGTGGCGAAGGTCACGTACTGGTGGACTTTGCGAAATTCCCGGGTGAGGCCCGCCGGCGCTATGCAGTAACCGACCTTCCAGCCGGTGCAGTGATAGGTCTTGCCGAAGGACGACACCGCAAAGGCGCGTTCCGCGAGATCCGGGTGACCCAATACGCTGCGGTGGCCGCCGTCGAAGACGATGTGCTCGTAGACCTCGTCGGAGAGCACGAGGGTGTCGGTATTCCGCAGCAGCGCGGCCAGGCGGTCCAGCTCGTCGTGGCCGAGCACCGCGCCGGCCGGGTTGTGCGGCGTGTTCAGAATCAGCAGGCGCGTTTTCGGGGTCAGCGCTGTGGCAAGGCGGTCCCAGTCGATGTGGAAATCCGGCGAGGTCAGCGGTACGTGAACGGTACGACCGCCCGCGAGCTCCACGGCCGGCTCGTAGGCGTCGTAGGCGGGGTCGAGCACGATCACCTCATCGCCCGGGTGCACCACCGCCTGCACGGCATCGAACAGCGCCTCCGTCGCACCGGAGGTCACCGTGATCTCCTCGTTCACGTCCACTTCCCGGCCGTAGAGCCGGGCGACCTTCTCGGCGATGGCCTCCCGCAGCATGGGCAGGCCGTGGAGCGGCGCGTACTGGTTGAGGCCTTCTTGCATCGCCTCGGTGAGCAATGCCTGCAGGCGCTCCGGCGGGTGGAAGTCCGGAAAGCCCTGGGACAGATTGATGGCGCCGTGCTCCGCCGCCTTCTGCGACATCACGGCGAAGATCGTCGTGCCCACGGCGGGCAACTTGCTGTCGATGCGGGGGGTGGCCACAGGCGTGCTCCTTGGCATCGCGGACGCTTGATATCCGCGGAAGCATCGCAGAGGCCCCGACGACGTGCAACGGCGCCCGGACGCGACCGCCCGCCGGCCGCGTCCATCGGTATCCGCGTCAGTGGCAGGGCGCGAGCACGACGTGGTGCTCGCTTACGCGACGACGGTAGTACGGCCGAGCGCTGTAACGAAAACGCAGCAGAATGCGCTCGGCTTCGAGCTGCAGAGCCGGCCACTCGCCGGTGAGCACGATGTAGCCGTCGCGATAGCGAACACAGGTGCGGATCTGATCATCACGTGCTTGCATGACTGCCTCCCGGGCCCGGCGGTGGCGGCAAGTCTGTCGTCCCCCAGGGGCCACTCAATGATCTCGGTGTCCTGCTCCCAATCCCCCGGCCTCATCGGACAGGGCCTTCGCGCGACTGTCGGACCACCCGGACACCGCAAGGGACCCGCACTGTCAGGATCATCCTCCAGGGCAAAGACTGCTAGGAGTCCGTTGCAAAAGCCTGTAAGGATCTTGAGCCCCTCAGCGGCAACGTCCCGGAATCGCACCGCTGCCGGGGTAACGTCAGCGGCACGGCACGAGCACGATGTGACGGTCGTCCACATGGCGTGGCGTATAGGGGCATGCGCTGAAACGAAAGCGCAGCAGAATGCGCTCGGCTTCGAGCTGCAGATCCGGCCATTCGCCGGTAAGCACGATGCGGCCGTTTCGGTAGTGAACGCTGGTGCGGATCGCATCATTGCGGGCTTTCATGGCTGTCTCCTGCGGCTGGATGACCGCTCCACCCTTGCCTACAGGCTAAGCAGCCCACCCCCCGCCGCCCATTCGCCGAATTGCCTACGCGGCTTCGGAGAACCCGTACGCACATCGCGCTCCGGCGCGCACGCGGTACGGTCCCCCGCTATCGGCGTCGCCGGTCAGCGAACCGGCAACGTCACCGAATGCCTGTCACCACCCATGCACGGTCACCTCGAAACGGTAAGCGCCGCCACCGATCGGCACGGCCTCTGCCATGAAGACATTCGCTTCGCCGGCGATCACTACACCGGCTGCCCAGAGGCCGATCACCGCGATAGCGAGCGTCGCGCGCACGGTGGCATACGAATCGCTTACCATTCACGATACGAATCCGATCACAGGTAATGCCGCGTGTCCGAGCGCTTGTGCTGCAGCCGGACCGCACGTGCGCTGCCTTCGGACAGGCCTGTCGGGCTCGCGGCATGACTTGTGATCGGATCGGTCAAGCAATCGGGCGAGGTGTGCGCATGGGTGAGGCGAAACGGCGACGAGCAAGCGGCGACGCGGCGAGGAAGCAGGCCCACCGACGTCACCGCTCATGGTTGATCGGTGGCGGTATAGCGGCAGTGGCCGTGCTACTGGTGGGCGGGTTCTACGCGCTTACGACCCCGTCGCTGTCCCCGGTGGACGATCTGCCGCAAGCCGCCGCGGACGCTGCACCATTCCCCGAGCGCTTCGCTCGATACGCGGTGCGCATCGGTGATCCCGATGCGCCAGTGGTGGTGCGGGAATTCGCTGATTACCAGTGTCCGTCGTGCGCGCGCCTGGCCCCGACCATGGCACGCTTCAAGGAAGCCTACGTCGACTCCGGGCAAGCGCGGCTGGTGTTGTTCGATTTCCCGCTGCGCCAGCACCGCCATGCAATGCCGGCCGCCCTGGCGGCACGCTGTGCCCGCGACCAGGGCGAGTTCTGGCCGTTCCACGAGCGCCTGTTCGAGCGGCAGTCGCACTGGGCCGAGGCTGATGATCCGCGCGCACGGTTCGTCGACTATGCCCGCGAGCTGGGCCTCGACGAAGCGCGCTTCCGGCGCTGCCTTCGCACCGAGCGTCACCGCGACACCATAGAGCGTAACCTGGAGGCTGCCAGGGCGTTTCAGATACGGGCAACGCCCACGGTGTTCGTGGGTAATGTGGAATTGACCCGGCCGGGCTGGTATCAACTCTCCGGTGTGACGGACAGGCAATTGGCGGCCTCGACGCAATCGGCCCGAACGAGCGAGTCCAGGTAGCCACCGTCGGTCCCCCAGGTCGGGGAAGCGCACGGAGGCTACCGCGACGAGGCCCCACCCTTACCCGCAGCGCGCCGCGGCAGCTCCTCGAGCGCCAGATGACAGCGTATGCCGTGGCCGGCGTCAGGCTCGCGCAGCGGCGGATAGTCGTGCCGGCAAACATCCATGACGTAGGGGCATCGGGAGTGGAACGGACAGCCGCTCGGACGCGCCGCCGGGCCCGGATTGGTGCCCTTGAGGCGCGGACGGGCAGGGCGCTTACGGCCACGCGGCACCGCGTCGATCAGCGCCTCCGTATACGGGTGACAGGCACCGCCGAGCACAGTCTCCGCTGGCCCCTGCTCCACGATTTCGCCGAGGTACATCACGGCAACGCGGTTGGCGAGGTGACGCACCACGGCGAGGTCGTGGGAAATGAACAGGTAGGCGACGCCCTGGCGGTCACGCAGGCCGCGCAACAGCTCCAGAATGGCCGCCTGCACCGAAACGTCCAGAGCTGAGGTGGGCTCGTCGAGAATGACCGCCGCGGGCGTGCCGGCGAAGGCACGGGCGATGGCCACGCGCTGGCGCTGTCCGCCGGAGAGATGCGCACCGCGGCGGCCGGCCAGGTCACGATCCAGGGCCACCGCATCCAGCAACCCCGCTACCCGCTGGCGCGCCTCGCGGCGGGATACGCCAGCGAGCTTGCGGATGGCCCGGGCGAGCACGAAACCGATCCGGTGGCTCGGATTCAACGTGCCATCCGGGGATTGAAAGACCATCTGCAACCGCTGCGGGGCCCGTCCTCCCGGGCCACTGAGCCGCACCTGCCCCTCGTATCCCCGCTCGAGCCCCGTGAGCACCCGCGCCAGCGAGGTCTTGCCGCTGCCGGACTCGCCGACAAGCGCCAGGGTCTCGCCGCAGCGCAACGCCATGGAGACATTGCGCAGGATGGGAACCCCGCCGAGCCGGAGGTGCACGCCCTCGGCCTCGAGCACGGTTTCTCCGGGCGCCGACGGCGTGGTGCCCTCGCCGCTCACCGTCACGCTGCGGGGATCGGGCGTGGTATCCGGGTAAAGGCAACGGCTGCGATGCGCCGTACCGATGGCCGCGAACGGCGGCCGGCGCGTTCGGCAGTCCCCCCGTGCCACCGGGCAACGGGGCTCGAAGACGCAGCCGTCCGGGTGCTCTCCTGGCCGCGGCGGACTGCCCGGGATCGCTGCGAGCGGGCGGTGACCGTCCTCCGCCTCCCGGAAGTCGGGAATGCAGGCCACCAGGCCGCTGGTATAGGGATGGCGCGGCGCATGCAGCACGCGCCCGGCGTCCCCCTCCTCGACCAGCTCGCCAGCATACATCACGCCGACCCGATCGCAGACGGACTGTACCACCCCCAGATTGTGACTGATGAACAGCATCGCCACGTGGAATTCCGCCCGCAACTGCTCGAACAGCGCCAGAATCTCCGCCTGAACGGTGGTATCCAGTGCCGTCGTGGGCTCATCCAGCACCAGCAACTCCGGATCCCCGGCCAGCCCCATGGCGATGACCACCCGTTGCTGCATGCCACCGGAGAGCTGATAGGGATAAAGGGCCCGCACCCGCGCGCCGTCGGGGATACGAACCCGCTCGAGTATCCCGCCCGCTGCCGCCCATGCGTTCCGGGCGTCCATGCCGCGATGAAGCCGGTAGACCTCGGCAATCTGCTCACCCACTGTCAGCGACGGGTTCAACGCCGCCCCCGGGCTCTGGTAGACCGCCGCGATACGGCCGCCGCGCAGGCGCCGCAGCCCCTCGGCATCGAGACTCATCAGATCGGTATCGCCGACACGTATGCGGCCGCGAATGATCCGGGCATTGGCAGGCAGATAGCCCATGGCGGCCATGGCGAGGGTGGACTTGCCGCAGCCCGATTCCCCCACCAGACCGTAGGCCTCGCCGGGGGCGATGGTCAGGGACACGTCCGTGACCGCTTCCCGCCATCGCCCCTGGCGGCCGTAGGCGATGGCGAGCTCCTCGAAGGCAAGAACGGGTGCGCTCACCGGCCCTCCAGATCCCGCAAGCCATCGGCCATGAGGGAGAAACCGATGACCACGAAGGCTATCGCCGCGGCAGGAAAAAGCACCGTCCACGGCGCGGTGGTGAGCAAAGCTCGGTTCTCGGCGACCATCAAACCCCAATCCGGCGCCGGCGGCTGCACACCGAGGCCGAGAAAACCCAGCGTCGCCGAGGTGAACACCGCATAACCGATACGGATCGTGCCCTCGACGATGAGCGGGCCGCGTACGTTGGGCAACACCTCCACGCCGAGCACGTAGAACGGCCCCTCGCCGCGAATCCGGGCGGCCTGCACGTACTCGCGGCGCACCTCCACCAGCGCCGCGGCGCGGGCGGTGCGGGCGATGAGCGGCGCGAACACCAGCCCGATAACCAGCACCACGTTCCAGGTGGAACCGCCCAGCATAGTCAGCGCCAGCAGCGAGAGGATGACGATGGGAAACGCCATCACCGCGTCCAGCAACCGCATGATGGCCTCATCCACCCAGCGGCCGAAGTACGCCGCGGTCAGACCGATGGCCGCGCCCACAGCAAGGCCGATAGCGGTAGCGGCCGGCGCAATCATGAGCACGTAGCGCCCGCCGTAGAGCACCCGGGAGAGAACATCGCGGCCATACTGGTCGGTGCCGAACCAGTGCCCCGGTCCGGGCGGCTGGCTGAGCGCGGAGTAGTCGCTGGCAGTGGGCAACGCGGGCGCCAGCCAGGGTGCGGCCACCGCGCTCAGGATCCAGGCGAGCACCATGAGCGCTCCCACGGCGAGCGTCGGCGATCGGCGAAAGGCGTCAAAGCCCATGGCGCACCCGCGGGTTGAGCCAGGCGTAGGTCAGGTCCGCGGTCAGGTTGGCGAGGCTGAACACACCGGTGATCAACAGTGCGCAGCCGGCGAGCAGCGGAATGTCCTTGTTGGAAGCGGCGTATTCCATGAGGCTGCCGATACCCGGGTAGCGGAATAGCGTCTCCACCACCACCAGCCCGCCCACCAGCCAACCCAGCTGTGCGCCGATCACCGTGATCGTGGGCAGCAGGGCATTGCGCAGTACGTGATGGCGGATCACCCGCGCCCGGGGCAGCCCTTTCAGCACGGCGGTGCGGGTGTAATCGGCGTCCAGCTCGGCGAGCATGCCGGCGCGTACCATGCGGAAGAGATAGGCGAAGAGCAGCAGTACCAGCGACAAGGCGGGCATCAGCAGATGATGCAGCCATGCCACGACCCCGGCGCCGTCCGGCGGCAACGCCTGCACCGGCATCCAGCCGAGCGCGACGCCGAGCCCCACGATCAGGAACACGCCGGTGACGAACTCCGGCATGGCACCGAAGGCGAGCCCAACCACCGAGACAGTGCGGTCGAACCAGCCGCCGGAACGCTGTCCGGCGATGACGCCGGCGGCGATGGCAACGGGCACCAACAGCGCCAGCGCATATACGGCGAGGAGCAGCGAGCGCGCCAGGCGCTCCAGTACCAGCGGCAGCACCGGCGTCTCCAGGGTCAGAGATCGCCCCCAGTCGCCGGTGAGCACACCGCCGAGCCATTGCACGTAGCGCAACGGCGCCGGCTGATCGAGCCCGAGCTGCCGGTTGAGATCGGCCACCGCTGCCTCCGGCGCGAACGGGCCGAGCACGATCCGCCCGACATCCCCTGGCATGACCGACGTCATGAGGAATATCAGCAGCGAGGCCACGAACAGCGTCAGGCCGAGCAGCAGCAGCCGTCGGAGGAGAAAACGCCCCATCGCTGGCTCAGGCCGCCCGCTTCACGTGCGCATCGCCCCGTCAGGCGCCAGCCGCCGATGGGGCCTCAGGCCGTCACCCATGCGCGGGTAAGATCCAGGTAATTGGACATGTGCGGCGCCACCCCACGCACGCGCTGTGCCACCGGGCGCAAGGCGTTGGGGAAGTAAGTAATCACCGCCGGCACCTCCTCGTTGAGGAGGGTGGCCAGCCGGGTGGCGAGCTCGGAGCGTTTGCCCGCGTCGGCCTCGGCCTCGAAGGCTTCCAGCAACCGGTCGAACTCGTCACTCTCCCAGTGCGGCGCGTTCCACTCGGCATCGCTGCGGAACGCGGAGGCAAGGATCTGCCCCGCCGTGGGCCGCGCCGTCCACTCGGTGAGCCCCATGGTCACCTCGGTCCAGTGGCCGTAATAGACGTTCAGCGGTTCCACATTGAGCGTCAGGCGGATGCCCACGTCGGCGAGCATCTGCTGGGCGAAGACCGCGTACTGCGGCAGCTCGGCGAAGCGCCCGGTATACAGGGGCACCTCGAAGCCGTCAGGGTGGCCCGCCTCGGCGAGCAGCCGCTTCGCCGCCGCCACGTCCCGCTCGCGCTGAGGGACATCCACCGACTCCGGATAGATGGGCGCGATGGGGTGATCGTTGCCGAGCTGCGCGCGGCCGCCGAGGAGGCTGTCCACCATGGCCGGGCGGTTCATGGCGAGCGCCACCGCCCGGCGTACGCGCACGTCGTCGAACGGTGGCTGGTCCGTGCGCATGGTCAGCTGCCGTGTCATCGCCGATGGCGTGGTGAGCACATCCACGCTGCCCGCCTCCAGCAGGGGCTTGGCATCCACCGGCCCCACCAGCAGCATCATGTCCACTTCGCCGCCCTCCAGCGCCAGCACCTGGGGCTGGGCCGAACCGTAAATGGCGCACTCCACCCGGTCCAGGTAGGGCTTCGGTGCATCCCAGTAGTCCGGGTTGCGCTCGAAGGTGGCGGACTCCTGGGGCTTGTAGTCGACCAGCCGGAATGGCCCCGTGCCCACCGGATTGGCGGCGAAATCGCCGGCGTAGTCCGCCGGCAGGATGATGGCGTTATAGGTCTGTGTGTAATACGGGAAGCTGCCCACCGCACGATCCAGCTCGAAAACCACGCGGTAGTCACCGTCGGCACTCACGCCCTCGGGCTTGAGGAACGGTAGCTGGGCAGCGGCCGCCGTGGGATTGTCCGGGTCCACCAGGCGGCGGAACGTGGCAACCACGTCCGCGGCGGTCATCTCCCGGCCATCGTGAAAACGCACGCCGCGACGTAGCTCGAAGACCCAGCGCCGCCCGCCCTGCTCGGGACGCCAGTCGATGGCGAGCACAGGGCGCAGGGACAGATCCTCCTCCGCCCAGACCAGATACTCGCCCACCTGCTGGATCAGGGCGATACCGCCACCGGTGCTCACCTTCAAAGGGTCGATGGTCTTCAGCGAAGGCAAGGCGACCCGCAGGGTGCCGCCGCGCCGCGGCTGCCCCTCGGAGGCCCGCAATACGTTGGGCCACAGACCACTGGTACCGGCTGCGACACCCGCGGCACCCACGGCCTGTACCAGACGTCGACGCCGACGGTCGACGGGCCGCCCGGTCACGGTGCGATTGTCCTGGGTCACGACGACTTCCTCGCTATCCTGAACATTTTTGCCCAACCTTACTAATCTTCTCAGAGGTATTGTCATGTGTCAGCCGGATCAGCTACTGATGCCATTGACGCATCGTGGCGAGTGTCCCGGGACAGGAATGCCGGGCCAAGCACCGGAACACGAAGCACATATCGATTTCGACACTCGCGGCCGCTTGGCGGCGGCGCCGGGGTTACGTACGCTTTCGACGTTTCCCCAGAAGGAGCCGGCCCGCCATGAAGCTCGCGTCTTGGAACGTAAATTCACTCAAGGTCCGCCTGCCCCAGGTTCTGCAGTGGCTCGAGCACGCCCAGCCCGACATTCTCGGCCTGCAGGAAACCAAGCTCACCGACGAGAACTTTCCCGCCGACGCCATTCGGGAAGCCGGCTACGAAGTGGTCTACGCCGGACAGAAAACCTATAACGGCGTCGCTGTGGTCGCACGCACGACACCGTGCGACGTCGTCACGGACATCCCCGGCCTGCAGGACCCTCAACGTCGCGTGCTCGCGGCAACGGTGGGCGAGACACGCTTCGTCAACCTGTACGTGCCCAACGGCAAAGCGGTGGGCGACGAGAAGTACCACTACAAGCTCGACTGGCTCGCGCGGTTACGGGATTGGCTCGCCGCCGAGCTCGAGCGTCACCCGCACCTGGCAGTGGTGGGGGATTTCAACATCGCCCCGGAAGACCGCGACGTCCACGACCCCGAGGAATGGCACGAGAAGATCCTGTGCTCGACGCCGGAACGCGAGGCGCTGCAGGCGCTCGTCGCACTGGGGCTCAGCGACAGCTTCCGGCGCTTCGACCAGCCTGAGAAGACGTTCTCGTGGTGGGACTACCGCATGAACAACTTCCGGCGTAACCGTGGCCTGCGCATCGACCTGTTGCTGACCTCGCCGGCGCTGACCGAAAAGCTCACGGCCAGCTACGTCGACCGCGAACCGCGCACCTGGGAGCGCCCTTCGGATCACGCCCCGGTCGTGGCGGAGTTCACAACGTAATCAACCGGTTGCCGGCAGCCGCTTCGTGCTGATCAAAACGCCACCGACCTGTGACCCCAACCGCCGTCCGCCACTGTGAACCACTGGCATACTCCGCGCGCTTCGCGGGGGTCAATGACGAGGCACCTTTGGGCACGAAGAGGTCGACAATGACGCTAGGCACGATCGCGCACCAGGGGGTTCGAGTCCTGCTGGTATCCATGCTGATCGCCGGCTGCGGCGGTGGGGGCGGCGGCAACACGCCGACGGACGATGGGACCAATGCCGAATCGAACGACACCGGAACACAAGCGCAACCCCCTGAGGACACCGATTCCACGACACCCGGTGACGGGACGAGCGACTCGGAAGGCGGGTCCGGAAGCGACTCCGGGAATAACTCCGACTCCGGGAGCGACCCCGACTCCGGGAGCGACCCCGACTCCGGGAGCGACCCCGACTCCGGGAGCGACCC
>CAZHBN010000136.1:0-80 GCA_964530405.1 uncultured Ectothiorhodospiraceae bacterium | reverse complement strand
CGACTCCGGGACTGACTCCGGCTCTGGAACGGACTCTGGCTCCGGAACTGACTCTGGCTCCGGAACTGACTCTGGCTCCG
>CAZHBN010000135.1:0-10208 GCA_964530405.1 uncultured Ectothiorhodospiraceae bacterium | reverse complement strand
AAAAGGCCTCGATAATCGCCGCTCTGCCTTTCGCCTTCGTGATGCTCGGCATGGTGTTCGCGCTGTATCGGGCCTTCGGTGAGGAACTCGATCAACGTCGGGGCGTCCCGGAGGTCGCAACCGCCGACGCCGATACCTGAGGAACGGGTTGGCGAGGGAGGGGATTCCCTCCCTCACCGACCTTTTCGACGGCAGCGTCGGATTTCTGCGCGCCTGCCGGTGGTTATGGCAACGCAGGCGGTCGGGCCGGTATCAGGCAGTGATCGACTGCACACCGTCGTCCGTGCCGAGGAGCAGGAGGTCGGCGCGGCGCTGGGCGAACAGCCCGACGGTCACCACGCCGACGATGTTGTTGATGGTGCGTTCCAGCTCGATGGGTTCGGCGATCTGCAGCCCGTGGACATCGAGAATGACATTGCCGTTATCGGTGGTGAAACCGCTGCGCAGCTCCGGCTGACCGCCGAGCTTCATGAGCTCGTGGGCCACGTAGCTACGGGCCATGGGAATTACCTCCACCGGTAGCGGGAACGCCCCGAGCACGTCCACGTGCTTGGAGGCGTCGACGATGCACACGAACCGCTTCGCCACCGCCGCCACGATTTTCTCGCGGGTGAGGGCACCGCCGCCGCCCTTGATCATCTGCAGGTGACGGTTGATCTCGTCGGCGCCGTCCACGTACACGGGGAGATCGTCGGCGTCGTTGAGGTCGCGCACGTCGATGCCGTGGTCGCGCAGCCGTTGGGTGCTCGCCTCCGAGCTGGAGACTGCGCCGCGGATGTCATCCTTCATCCCGGCAAGGGCATCGATGAAGTGATTCACCGTGGACCCGGTCCCCACGCCGACGATGCTCCCCGGGCGAATGTGCTGGATCGCGGCGCGGCCGGCCGCGGCCTTCTGCTCCTCGGCGCTCATGTCATTTGCTCCATTGGCCATGCGTGTATGTCGCATGATAGCCGCGCGCTCACGGCCGGCAAAGGCGGTTCTGGCGGATACCGCCGCGCGCCTAGTAGACTGATACGCTTGACCTTGCCACAAGTGATACGGGCCCGGAATGAAGGCATACCTGCAGAAAACCCTCACCGCCAGTGTTTACGATGTCGCCCGCCAGACCCCGCTGGACGAGGCCATTAATCTCTCCAAGCGTCTCGGCAATCGCATTTACTTGAAGCGTGAGGATCTGCAGCCCGTCTTCTCTTTCAAGATCCGGGGGGCCTACAACCGGATCGCGCAGCTGACCGACGAAGACCGCGAGCGCGGGGTCATCTGCGCCTCCGCGGGCAACCACGCCCAGGGAGTGGCGTTGTCCGCCCAGCGGCTGGGTATCCGCGCCACCATCGTGATGCCGCGCACCACGCCGGGCATCAAGGTGAACGCCGTGCGCGCGCTGGGCGGACGCGTGGTCCTGCACGGGGACAACTTCGACGAGGCAAAGGCTCACGTGGACAAGCTCGTCGAGGAACGCGGCATGACCTACATCCCGCCGTTCGATGATCCGGACGTGATCGCCGGGCAGGGGACGTGCGGCATGGAGATTCTCTCCCAGCACCCGCGTCCGCTGGATGCCATCTTCGTCCCCGTGGGCGGAGGAGGTCTGATCGCCGGTATCGCCGCTTACGTCAAGCAGTTGCGTCCGGACGTCAAGGTCATCGCCGTCGAACCCGAGGACGCGCCCACGCTTCACCACGCCCTGCGCGCTGGCGAGCGCGTTACCCTCGACGAAGTGGGAATCTTCGTCGACGGCGTCGCGGTGCGCCAGATCGGCGAGCACCCGTTCGCGGTGGCGAAGGAATTCGTCGATGACTGCGTGCTCGTGTCCACGGACGAGGTCTGTGCCGCGATCAAGGACATTTTCGATGACACGCGCTCGGTGATGGAGCCGGCGGGCGCGCTCGCCGTCGCCGGGCTGAAGCGCTACGTCGAAGAACGCGGCTGCGAGGGCGAAACGCTGGTGGCGGTGAACTCCGGCGCGAACATGAACTTCAGCCGCCTCTCCCATGTCGCCGAACGCGCGGAGGTGGGCGAGCATCGGGAGGCGGTGTTCGCCGTGACCATCCCCGAGCGGCCGGGCAGTTTCCGCGAGTTCTGCGAAGCCATCGGTAACCGCTCGGTTACCGAGTTCAGCTATCGCTATGCCGACCCGGAGCGCGCCCACGTGTTCGCGGGCATTGGCCTCCACAACGGCGCCGAGGAACGCGAGGCGGTGCTCAACGACCTGCGCGAGCGGGGGTATTCGGTACTCGATCTCACCGATGACGAGATGTCGAAGGTTCACCTCCGGCATATGGTCGGCGGCCATGCCCAGAACGTCACCGACGAGATCCTCTACCACTTCGAGTTCCCGGAGCGTCCCGGTGCGCTGCTGAAGTTCCTGCGGCGCCTGGGCAAGCGCTGGAACATCTCCATGTTCCACTACCGCAACCACGGTGCCGACTACGGCCGCGTGCTGGTGGGCATTCAGGTGCCGGCGGGCCAGCGCGAGCGTTTCCGCGAGAGCCTGGACAAGCTCGGTTACCAGTACCGCGATGAGAGCGACAATCCGGCGTACGCGCTGTTCTTGAGCTGAACGTGGCCAGTAGCGAGTTGTAAGTGGCACGTTCAAAGTTGCAGGGGCCGTGATCCCACGCGGCGCCGCGCGCCACCTGAAACTTGAAACCTTGGACTGTTCACTCGGATTGCGCGGGCCACTCCACGTCCACCCACACAAGGCGGTGGTCGGAGCTGACGATTTCCGGTCCGTCGCCGACGAGCTCGTGGCCGGGTTCGCCCGCCGCCGGCCAGAAGACCCCGGCCTCGAGTACCGGCAACCGCGCGTCCGGCAACACATAATCGACCCTCAACCCGAACGCTCCGAATGCCGCTGTGTGCAGGCCCGGGTCGCCGCGCCCGGACCGGGTGCCGGCGGATGCTGCACCACGGCTGCGGGGTGCCGGGTCCCGCAGGGCGGGGTGGGCGAGAAGGCGCTCGATGGCGCCCGGATGCCCATTGCCGTCGTCGGGGTCGGCGTTGAGATCGCCGGCGATGACGACCGGCGCGTCGTCCGGCCGACCGCCGCGGCCGCCATTATCGTCAACCGGGTACGTCGCACCGTCCAGGTAGTCGCACCAGAAGCGCACCTCGTCGTGATTGCGCGCCCAGTTCCGGCCCTCGGCGCCGTCGAAGGCCGGCGGCGTGGGGTGGCTGGCGAGCAAACGCAGGCGGGTGCCGGCAACGTCCACGGCTACGTCCCAGTGGCTCTTCGAGGAAAGCGGCAGAACCGCCAGGGCCTCGTCGGTGTACCAGGGGGTTCCCGTCGCCGGATTCGCCGGCAGCCGGGCATCGGGCAGGTCACGCCAGAGAAAACGGCGGAAGGTGCGGCAGGCGGGAGTCTCGATGGGAAAGCGTGAAAGCACCGCCATGCCGTATTGGCCCGGAAAGCGGCCGAAGCCCAGGGCGTCGCCCGGGCCACCGGAGGCGCCGTCGCCGTCTAGGTCGAAGCCGGAGGGCAGGCCGGTGTTCACCGGTGCGGTGAAGCAGTGATCGAACGCCAGCGGGGGATCGTCGCCGGTGCCGCCCAGGTAGCGGTGGACGAATCGCCGCAGCGCGTGCCGTCGCGGGTCGAAGTCCAGCTCGTTGATCAGCAGCACGTCGGGGCGTACCCGCCGTACGATCGCTGCAACCGCGGCTGCCTGACTGTCGCCGGCGGCCAGATCGCGGGCCAGTGCGCCGCGCGTCGCCCGCGTGAGCGCAGCGTTGAAGGTGGCGAGCCGCAGCCGCATGGGCCGGGGCGCGCCTATGCCCGGCCGGCGTCGAAGTCCGTCGGTGCGTGGAAGTACTCGCTGCTACGGGCGAGCTCGTCCACGGCCTCGTGCAGGGCCTGCAGGCGCAGGTCCGCGGTGCAGATCGGGCCGCAGTCCTCGCACTGGGGGTCTCCGCAGGGCTGCCGGGTGTACAGCCAGTACTGAATGGCGCCCGCGAGGAGGCCGTCGGCAAGATCCCACAGGTCGGCTTCCTCGTCGGTGTTCGCCAGCCGGTTGCCGAGCTCCACCGCCTCTTCGGCGGCCTTGTCGTAGGGCGTTTGTGCCTCGCTCATTGCGCCTGTCACGCTCCGTGCCAATCAAGGGCGACAGTGTAACAGGCATGACCCGGCGATAGCCTGCCGTGCGGTGGTGGTCCGCTGGATGGTGCGGACGGAAGCCGCGCCGGCGCCCGTGTGTTCAGCCGTCGGGGTAGACGATTTCCATGGGCAGGTCATGGGCGTCCCGCGGCGGCTCGGCCGGCAGCGATCGGAGCTTTGCCGGATCTCGTGCGCAGATGGCCAGAACCAGCGCGTCGATGATGTCGTCGCGAGTGGCCGACGACCGCGCGTGGCGCCGTGCGGCGGCGTTGGCCCATCGCTCGGCGTCAGGGACGGCCGTACGCAGCAGCGCCATGCGCTCGCACATGCCATCGGCGGTGCGCTTGCCGGCACGCATGGGCCGCCCGCCCAGGGCGCGGAAGCACAGCTCCGGGTGCGATTCCCGCACCTGTTCGCGAGCAGCGGGCTGACGGCGCAGCAGTTCGTCGGCTTCGCGGATCCCGGGAACGATCGCCCAGCTCTGCCGCGACAGGCCGCGACCGAGCACCGCGCGATTGATCCGCGACGCTTCGGCATAGCTGCCCGCGTATACGGCCTGGCGGCAGGGCACGGGAAATACACTCGCCGCACGTCCCGGCGAGAGCAACCGCCTGGCGGCGGCGTCGCAGGTGCGTGGTCCCGTGTCCCGTTCCGGCAAGCCGATGGGGATGTCCACCAGCACGCACGTATCGGCGTTCACCGTGCTCAGGAGGGACTCGAGGTGCTTGGTGAGGCCGGCCTCGAGCGTTGTGCCGTCCATGCGCCAGTAGAACCAGCCCTGCCGGCAGCCGTCGATGCCTATTGCCGTCACGGGACGCTCCTCCGGCGGCATGAAAAGAGGCGGACGCCGTTACGGCGTCCGTCGGTGCGTTACCGCCTGTGCGGCGGTGATTCAGGTCTACTGTGGCATGAGAACGGTGTCGATGACGTGGATGACGCCATTGCTGGCCGGCACGTCCGCCTTGACCACGGTGGCGTTGTCGATCATGACGCGCTCGCCTTCGGTGGTGATGCTCAGGCTCTGCCCCTGCACCGTTTCGGCGCTACTCGCCTGCATGGCGTCCGCGGCCGTGATTCTGCCGGGGACGACATGATAGGTAAGCACCGCGCGAAGTTTCTCGCGGTTACCCGCTTCGAGCAGAGAGTCCACGGTGCCCGCCGGCAGCTTGTCGAAGGCGTTGTTGGTGGGCGCGAACACGGTGAAAGGCCCGTCGCCCTTGAGTGTCTCCACGAGACCGGCGGCCTTGACCGCGGCGACCAGGGTCGAGAACTGATCCATGCCCGAGGCGACGTCGACTACGTCCCCCTTGCCGTTCATTTCGCCGTTTTTCTCATGATGTGCCGCCATCGCGGGTGTGACAGCGAGCAGGATCACAAGGGCCAGGGCGACGAAGTTGCTGAGTCTCACAGTCATGGGAATTCCCTCAAGTGAACGAGGACGCTCTGTATTTGTAGAATGTTTGTATAAATTTCGTATCGAAAACCGACGAACGGTCCCGCACTGTCAGCGGTGGGGTATTTGGCGATATCATGACGAACCGGTGACCTTGCGGTGGAGTGCGAATTGAGCCCCATTTTCTCGAGTATCGAGGCCCCGCCGGGCAGTCGTCTGTCCGACGTGATCGCCGAGCAGATCGAGCGTCGCATCGTCGATGGCTGTCTGCATCCCGGTGATGCGCTGCCGGCGGAGCGGGAGCTGGCGCGCCAGCTCCAGGTCTCGCGTCCTTCGCTGCGGGAGGCGCTGCTCAAGCTCGAGGCGCGGCACATACTCGAGGTGCGGCGTAATGCCGGTTATACGGTGGCAGAGGTGACCGCGCCCAGCCTGACCGATCCGTTGCTCCACCTGATGCGCGGCCACCGCAAGGCGGTGGGCGATGTGCTCGAGCTGCGCCAGGGGCTCGAGACCATGGCGGCGACCCTTGCGGCCATGCGCGCCGAGGCGGGGGACATCGAGCGCATGACCGAGGCGCTGGAGGCCACCGAGCGTGCTCACCGGGCAGGCGATGTGAGTACCGCCGCCGACTGGGATGCCCGTTTTCATCTCGCCGTCGCCGAGGCCAGTCACAATGTGGCACTGGCGCACGTGATGCGAGGCATGTTCAGCGTCATGCGCGAGAACGTGCGCCGGGCACGGGAAGCGCTGTTCGCGCACGCCGATGCGGAGCCGGCGCTTGCCACCCAGCACCGGGACCTGGTGGCGGCGATACGCGCCCACGATCCGCAGGCGGCGGTGCGCGCCGCCGAGACGCACCTGCGCTACATCCGTGAGGGCATCGACGCCCTCGACACCTGACCGCCCCGGCGGTCCGGGGGCGGGCCGCTGGAGAATCCGTGCCATTTCGACCGAGTGCGATAGCCGTGGACAGCCGCATTACCCGCATCCAGAGCCTGATCCGTGACGTGCCGGACTTCCCGAAGCCCGGCGTGACGTTCAAGGACATCACGCCGGTGCTCGGCGATGCCCTGGCGTTTCATACCTGTATCGACCTGCTGGCCGAGCGTTTCGCCGACGATTATGTAGAGACCGTGGTTGGCATCGAGTCACGGGGGTTCGTCTTCGCGGCGGCGCTGGCCTATCGGCTGCGCGCCGGCTTCACGCCGGTGCGCAAGCCGGGGAAGCTGCCCGCGAACGTCCACCGTATTGATTACGATCTCGAGTACGGCACGGACGCCGTGGAGATGCACCGCGACGCGCTGGGGCACGGCCAGCGGGCATTGATCGTCGACGATGTGCTCGCCACCGGCGGCACCGCCCGGGCGACCGCGGACCTGGTGCAGGAACTCGGGGGCGACCTCGTCGGCTACGGTTTCGTTCTCGAGCTGGGGTTTCTCGACGGTGCACGGCATCTCACCGACGCGCCGGTCCTGTCACTGGTTCGGGCCTGATCCGGCGGTCCGTTGCCGAACGGCCTGCCGTGCCCGGCGGTGAGTCGTCGTAAACGCAATTGGGGGAGGTGCCATGCTGCACGCGTTCGCGCTGGAAAAGGGGATGCTTACCGCGATTCCCGAGGCCGAGGACGGATCCACCGATCTCTCGCGCGCTATGTGGATCGATCTGGTCGACCCCGACGAGCAGGAACGCGCGCGTGTCGAACGCCTCTACCGCCAGGATCTGCCCGACGTGGAGGATGTCGAGGAAATCGAGGCCAGTGCACGGTACTACGAGGACCAGGACGGTCTGCACGTGCACTCGCTATTCCTCCAGGACATCGACGGCCGGCCGATGAGCACCACCGTCGCGTTCATCTTGAGCGGCAACCGGCTGTTCACCCTCCATGAGCACAGCCTCTCCGTGTTCCGCCTGTTGCGCCTGCGTGCGCGGCGTGAACCCGACCTCGCCGAAGACGAAACCGCGCTGTTACTCGGCCTGTTCGAGACCAAGGTGGAGAACCTGGCCGACCGGCTGGAGCGGGTGCACACCGAGCTCGAGCGCGTCAGTCAGCAAGTGCTTGCCGATGAGGATCAGGTGGACCTGGAAGGGGCGATCGACGAGCTCACCCGCCAGGAGGACAACAACGGCAAGATACGCCTGTGCCTCATGGATACCCAGCGGGCGCTCACCTTCCTGCTGCGCCGCGGGCGCCTGAGTGCGGACAACCGCGAGTGGGTGCGTGAGCTGCTGCGCGACGTGGATTCGCTATTGCCCCACAATCAGTTCCTGTTCGAGAAAGTCAACTTTCTGATGGATGCGGCGATCAGCTTCATCAACATCGAGCAGAACCAGATCATCAAGATCTTCTCCATCGCCGCGGTGGTCTTCCTGCCGCCCACCATGGTGGCGAGCATCTACGGCATGAATTTCCGCGTGATGCCAGAGCTAGACTGGACCTTCGGCTACCCCATGGCGCTCGGGCTCATGGTGCTCGCCGGGGTAGCGCCCTACGTCTATTTCAAGCGCAAGGGCTGGTTATAGCGCATCGGTCGCGCCCTCAACCGAGCTCCCGGCTGCCGCCGGTGCCGGGAGGCGTCTGCCAGCGTGCGAGCACGCGCTGCAGCCAGCGCGCGGCGGGATGCGCATCGCCGGCCAGGGCCGCCGCCTCCGCTCTCGTGGTCCAGCGTGCCTCGCTATGCTCGGTACTCAGAATCAGTTCCGCCGGGTCGGTGGTGCGGCAGAGGTAGACGACGCCCACAAGCTCATTGGCCGGTGCCGGGGCGCCGCGGTGAAAATGCGTCGTGCCCAGGATGCGCGAGATCGCCACGGAGAGCCCGGTTTCTTCGCGTACCTCGCGATGGAGTGCGTCCTCGAAGCCTTCGCCCTGCTCCAGGCGGCCGGTGACGCATTCCCAGATCCCGGGGGCGAAGTCGCGATCGGCCGCACGGCGCAGCAGCAGGCAATGTCCCCCCGGCTCTTCCACGAGCGCGGCGATGCCGGCGAGGAAGCGTCCGCTCGTGCTCATCGGGGGCGGTCTATGCGGGGGTGGATCTCCGGACCGTTGGGCGTCGGCGGCTCCGGTGGCGGTGCTTCGGCACGGCCGCGCTCGCCGGCGATCAGCCTGACGATGCGCTTGAGACCGCGCCAGATTTTCGGAAGCAGCCATACGGCGAGCGCGATGAAGGCAACGAGCGCGGCCAGGAAGGCCAACGGATAGTTGAGCGCCGCCCACAGGCCGGCGATCACCGCCACATCCTCCAGCAGCGAGGCGGACCAGTTGCTGACCGGTTCGGGTGACGTGTTGATGAGCGCCCGCCCGCCGGCTTTTACCGCGTGGCTGCCCGCGGCGAGACTGCCGCCGACGAGCCCCGCGGCGATTTGCGCGGCGGGGGAGACGTCGCCCACTGCGGCGGCGGCCAGCACCGCGCCGGCGGGCAGCCGGATGAAGGTGTGCAGGGCATCCCAGCCGGTGTCTACGCCCGGAGTCTTGTCGGCGAAGAACTCCACGCAGTACATGAAGCCCGCCGCGGTGAGCACCAGCGGGTCGGCCACGATTTCCAGCGACGGCGGCAGCGTCACGTGCCCCGTGCTGTGCATCAGGCCGAGGGCGAGCACGGCGGCATACAGGTTGATGCCGCTCGCCCAGCCGACACCGAGTGTCAGGGCGATGGTCGCGGCGAGTTGTTCGACGCCGGTCATGGCCAGCCTCCCCCGTTCGAGGTGGTTGCCGAGAAATACCGTGGGGCCGCTGAATCGCCGGTGAACGGCGCGCGCTCTCAGGCTGGCGGCGCGTCAGTGCGGCGGTGCGAATGTCGTCCCCACCCGCATAGTCTGGCGTATCCGGCCTGCGCTGTCCTCGTCGCCGCCAGGTGCCGACGGCGGTGGGCGAAGCCCGGTCAGGACAGTCGTCGCCGCGCCATGGCACTTGCCAGCCAGATGGCGGCGACGGCGTAGGCGGCGACGACGAGCAGGTGCAGTGCCGCGAGCGCAGGCCACTCGCCAACCATCAGCGGGCGAACCACGGCGACGACGTGCGCCAGCGGCAGCAGCATGGCGCCGCGCACGACGGCGTCGGGCAGCTCCGCCAGCGGAAAGAATACGCCGGATATCAGCATCATCGGCGTAATCACCAGGGTGAAGTAGTACAGGAAAAAATCGTAGCTGCGCGAGACCGTGGTCACGATCATCGCCATTGCTCCGAAGCACAGCCCAGCCAGCGCCACCACCGGCAGCGCCAGCAACGCCCGCCACCCCTCGGCGAGGCCGAACACGAGGGTGACGATAACAATGGCGGTGGCGTTGATGAGCGCCTTCGTCGCCGCCCACACGATCTCGCCGAGGACGACGTCGTCCACCGACAGCGGCGCGTTCAGCATCGCCGACCATGTCTGTTGCATCGTCAGCCGTGTGTAGGCGGAGTATAGCGCCTCGAAGGTGGCGCCCATCATGGCGCTGGAGCAGACGATGCCCGAGGCGAGGAAGGCCATGTAGCCCAGACCTTCCACCTCGCCCACGAGACGCCCCAGGCCGTAGCCGAGCACCAGCAGGTAGAGCAGCGGGTCGGCGAAGTTGCCGAGCAGCGAGGGCACCAGGAGCTTGCGCCAGACCAGGAAATTGCGCCGCCACACCGGCAGAAAGCGCAGGCTCGGTTGCGGCGGCGTGAGCAGATAAGCGGCGAGGGGCATGGCGTTACTAACCTTTGCGACAGTATTGCCAGGTTTCAGTGGCCGTGTGCGCCGCTGT
>CAZHBN010000134.1:0-10210 GCA_964530405.1 uncultured Ectothiorhodospiraceae bacterium | reverse complement strand
TGCTGCGCGGCGAGGACCACCTCACCAACACGCCGCGCCAGCAGCTGCTGCTGGAGTCCATTGGGCTGCCTGTCCCGAGCTACGGTCATCTGGCGCTGATCGTCGGGGCGGACGGGGCGCCGCTGTCGAAACGCAATGGCAGCCGTTCTCTCGAGGAGCTTCGCGCGGCAGGGTATCTCCCGGCGGCGATCACCAATTACCTCGCGCGTCTCGGGCACACGCCGGCGGAAGATGCACTGCTCGACATGGATGGCCTGGCGGAGGCGTTCGAGATCGCCCGCCTGGGGCGGGCGCCGGCGCGCTTCGATCCCGCGCAGCTCCAGCGTTGGCAGGCAGAGGCAGTCGCGGCGGCGCCCCCGGGGGAGCTGCTGCCCTGGCTCGACGACGATGCGCCGGTGCCCGCGGCGCTACGCGAGCGGTTCGTCGCCGTGGTACAGCCGAATATCCGTTTCCCGGCGGACATGATGGTCTGGGCCGAGCGGTTATTCGGTACCCTGACGGTGGAAGAGCCCGAGCCGCTTCGGGAGGCCGGGGCGGCGTTCTGCGCCGAGGCCGAGTCGGTTCTCGCCGAAACCGGCGTGGACTGGAAGGCCTTTACCCGCACCCTGGGGGAGCGCACTGGCCGTCGTGGCAAGGCGCTGTTCATGCCGTTGCGTGTCGCGCTCACTGGAGTGTCGCACGGGCCGGGCCTCGGGGAAGCGGTGGCGCTGATGGGTGCGGAGCGGGTCGCCGGTCGCCTGGCCGCCGCCCGCCGTTGGGTGGAATCCTCTCAGTGATGCGGTTCGCGCGCTGCCTCCAGGGCGGCGCCGGACCCGCGTATCCAGACACAATCCGGAATTGACATTCATGCTGCAGATCTACAACAGCCTCACCAATCGCAAGGAGCCGTTCGAGCCCATCGAGCCGGGCAAGGTGCGCATGTATGTCTGTGGCATGACCGTCTACGATTACTGCCACCTCGGTCACGCACGCGCCATGGTGGTTTTCGACGCAGTGGTGCGGCATCTGCGCCGGCGTGGTTACGATGTCACCTACGTGCGCAATATCACCGACGTGGACGACAAGATCATCGCTCGGGCCGCCGAGAGCGGCGAATCCCCGCAGGCACTCACGGAACGCTTCACCGCCGCCATGCACGAGGATGCTGGTGCGCTTGGCTGCTTGCGTCCGGACTCGGAGCCGCGTGCGACCGGCCACATGGAAGCGATCATTGCGATGATTCAACGCCTGGTCGATCGCGGGTATGCCTATGTGGCCGACAACGGCGACGTTTACTACGACGTCTCCCGTTTCGAAGGCTACGGCAGGCTCTCCGGCGAGCGCCTCGATGACTTGCGTGCCGGTGCTCGAATCGAGCCGGGGGAGAGCAAGCGTGACCCGGCCGATTTCGCCCTCTGGAAGCGTGCCCGTGAAGGCGAGCCGAGCTGGGCAGCACCCTGGGGCGCGGGCCGCCCGGGCTGGCACATCGAGTGCTCGGCCATGTCCACGGCGGCGCTCGGGCCGCACTTCGATATCCATGGTGGCGGCCTCGACCTCAAGTTCCCGCATCACGAGAACGAAATCGCCCAGTCGGAGGCGGCCTGCGGCGAAACCTACGTCAATTACTGGATGCACAACGGTCACGTGCGCATCGACGACGAGAAGATGTCGAAATCCCTCGGCAATTTCTTCACCGTGCGTGACATCCTTGCGGTGCATGCGCCGGAGGTGGTGCGGTATTTCCTGCTGACCAGCCATTATCGCAGTCCGCTCAACTACACGGGCGATGCCCTCGGCAATGCCCGCGGTGCGCTGGAGCGCCTGTACCTTGCCGTAAGGGGGCTGCCCGATGCGCCGGTCGATGCGCAGGCCGGGCAATGGCGCGAACGCTTCGACGCGGCAATGGACGATGACTTCAATACCCCCGAGGCGCTTGCCGTGCTTTTCGAGCTTGCGCGGGAACTCAATCGCGCACGCGAAGCGAATGACAGCCGGGCGCCTGGACTAGGGGCACTGTTGCGCGAACTCGCGGGCAGTTTGGGGTTGCTCGGCGAGGCGCCGGAAGCATTCCTCAAGTCCGGTGGCGAAGGGGGGCCGGATGCCGCGGAGGTCGAGGCGTTGATCGCCGAGCGCACCGCTGCACGCAAGGCGCGTGATTTCGCCCGGGCGGATGCCATCAGGGACGACCTTCAGGCCCGGGGGATCGTCATCGAGGATGGCCCCGGGGGGACGACCTGGCGGCGCAGCGGCTGAAGTCGATGGCGGAGGCTCGTCCCGTGGCGCGGCCGTGCCCGCGGGGCGCTGCCGCCCACCTGCTCAGTCGTCAGCGCTGCGGCGCAGCCAGCGTGGCTGTATGCGGGCGATCTTGACGCGGTTGCCCTGTGTCTGAACGATGGTGACCGGAAAGCCGCCCAGCAGCAGGCTGGTACCGGGTTCCGGAATGTTCTCCAGGTGCTCCAGAATCAGGCCGTTGAGCGTTTTGGGTCCGGACGTGGGCATTTCCCAGCCGAGTACCCGGTTCAGCTCGCGCACACTCGCGCTGCCCTCCACCAGGTAAGAGCCGTCTGCCTGCGGATGGACGTCCCGGACCGCCTCGGCCGGGTCGGTGGTGAACTCGCCGACGATCTCCTCGAGCAGATCCTCCAGCGTGATCAGCCCCATGATGTCGCCGTACTCGTCCACCACCAGGCCGCTGCGCTGGCGTCGCGCCTGGAAATTGAGCAACTGCACGTGCAACGGGGTGCCTTCGGGCACAAAGTAGGGCTCGCTCATGTCGGCGGTCAGCTCATCGCGGGTGAGCTCGCCGCTGAGGACCCGTGAGAGGACGCGGCGCACGTGAAGGATGCCCTCGATGGCGTCGATGGAGCCGCGGTAGACCGGCATCCGCGTGTACTGGGCGTTGGTGAGCTGGCCAAGGATCGTGTCCCAGTCGTCATCCAGATCGATACCCACGATCTCCGTACGCGGAATCATGATGTCCTCGACCGTGGCCTTCTCCAGGTCGAGGATGTTGGTCAGCATGCGCTGGTGGCGCCGTGGAATCATGGCGCCGGCCTCGTTGACCACCGTGCGCAGTTCCTCGCGGCTCATGGCCGATTCCGAGCCGTCCTCGATCTTCACGCCGGCGGTGCGCAGCATGCCGTTGGCAATGCTGTTGATGAACCAGACCACCGGGTAGAAGACCCGCAGCAACGGTGCAAGCGCGAAGGATGCCGGGAAGGCGACCCGCTCCGGGTGAAGTGCGGCGAGTGTTTTGGGTGTCACCTCGGAGAAGATCAGGATGACCACCGTCAGCAACCCGGTGGCGATCGCCAGTGCGCTCTCTCCGCCCAGGCGCAGGGCGATCACCGTCGCGATCTGCGCGGCGAGGATGTTGACGAGATTATTGCCCAGCAGGATCACGCCGATCAGGCGGTCCGGTCGCTGCAGCAGCCGGTCGGCGATGCGAGCGCCGCGATGGCCGCCCCGGGCGAGATGGCGCAGGCGATACCGGTTGAGCGTCATCAGCGCCGTTTCCGATCCGGAAAAACACCCGGAGAGGATCAGCGAGATCACGAGCACGATGAACAGTGCGTATAAGGGGACTTCCTCCAAGGTCGCCTCCAGGCGTTGCCGCGGGTCGCTCGCGCCTCAGGCGCCGAGCACTCGCTCAAGGACGAACTTGCTGCCGAAGAATCCCAGTGCGAGCACGAGGAAAGCCCCCAGTGTCCAGCGTGCGGCGGTCTGGCCGCGCCAGCCGTAACGGTGGCGGCCCCACAGCAGAACGGCGAACAGGCACCACGCGGCCACCGACAGGACAGTCTTGTGTACCAGGTGCTGCGCGAAGAGGTCCTCGACGTACAGCCAGCCGGAGGCGATCGCCAGTGTCAGGATGGCGAAACCGATGCGCAGCATCGTGAACAGAAGCGCCTCCATGCCCTGAAGCGGCGGGAGCATCCGCATGAATCCGCCGGGATGGCGGTGTCGGAGCTGGTATTCCTGGACTGCGAGCAGCAGTGATTGCGCCGCGGCGATTCCGAGAATGCTGTAAGCGGTTATGGAGAGCAGGATATGAACGTCCACGCCCGCCAGCGCGGGCGCGGTGACCTCGCGCGGCTGCCCCAGCGCCAGGCTCGTCAGCGCCGCGACCGCGGTGAGCGGCAGCACCAGAATGCCCAGGTTCTCCACTGGTCGTCGCACCGTGGTGACCAGTAGCAGCGCCGTCATTAGCCAGCCGATCAGCGAGGCAACGTTGAACAGGCCGAGATTCAGTCCCCCTGGCTGCCAGGTCGTCTGCCACACGACCACCGCGTGAAGCACGGCGGCCACACCGGCGCCGGCGAGCGAGACGCGCCGCAGCGTGGCGGTATCGGGCCGGCTCATGAGCCGCAGGGTCAGCCCGGTGCCCGCCGCCAGATAGAGGACGGAAGCGATCAGTGTCAGTACTGGGTGAATCATCCGCGCCGATGCGGTGTGTGGATTGGGCGGGATCATCGCACACCTGCGCGGGCGGTTCGAGTCCCGGGTGGCGGCGCGCCCGTTTCACGTCGCGTCTCCCGCGGGCGAATTGCGTGCGCGTGGCCGGGTGACGGTATGGCGCTGGCCGGGTGCGGTTCGGTGCCGTAACGCCGGTGAGCACGCTTGGGAATCGTGAACGGGCCCTAGTACAATGCCGGGTCTATAGGCGGATACGAGCAACGGAAACGCGCCATGTTCAGCAATCTAAGCGATCGTCTCGAGGCGATCAGCAAGCGCCTGCGCGGGCAGGGGCGTCTTACCGAGGAGAATATCCGGGATACCCTGCGCGAGGTGCGCATGGCGCTGCTCGAGGCCGACGTCGCGCTACCGGTGGTCAAGGCGTTCGTCGCCGACGTGCGTGAGCGCGCTCTGGGCGAGGAAGTACGCAAGAGCCTCACCCCGGGTCAGGCGTTCGTCAAGATCGTACGCGACGAGCTCGTGCGCGTGATGGGCGAGAGCAATGACGCTCTGGATCTGTCCACGCGGCCACCGGCGGTGGTGCTGGTGGCCGGTCTCCAGGGGTCGGGCAAGACCACCAGTATCGCCAAGCTCGGGCGCTGGCTCACCGAGCGGCAGAAGAAGAAGGTCCTCACCGTTTCCCTGGACGTCTACCGTCCGGCCGCCATCGATCAGCTCGAGCGCCTGGCCGGCGAGGTGGGAATCGACTTCGAGCCCACCGCCTCCAGTGACGATCCGGTGAAGGCGGCCACGGGGGCGCTGGAGCGTGCGCGTAAGCAGTACTACGACGTGCTGCTCGTGGATACCGCCGGCCGCTTGCACGTCGACGAGGCGATGATGGACGAGGTTCGCCGCGTCCACGGCGCGCTCGATCCGGTGGAAACACTGTTCGTCGTCGACAGCATGACCGGTCAGGACGCTGCCAACACCGCACGCGCGTTCGGGGAAGCACTTCCGCTCACCGGGACTATCCTCACGAAAACCGATGGCGATGCCCGCGGCGGTGCCGCGCTGTCCATCCGCTACATTACCGGCAAGCCCATCAAGTTCCTTGGTGTCGGCGAGAAAACCGACGCACTCGAACCCTTCCACCCCGACCGCGTGGCGTCGCGCATCCTCGGCATGGGCGATGTGCTCAGCCTCGTCGAGGACGTGGAGCGGTCCGTGGACAAGGGGCAGGCCGAGAAGATGGCCGCGAAGCTCAAGAAGGGAAAGGGCTTCGACCTGGAGGACCTGCGTTCGCAGATGCAGCAGATTACCAAAATGGGCGGACTCGGCGGCCTCATGGACAAGCTCCCCGGCATGGGCAAGATGACCGAGCAGATGCAGGGGCAGGTGGACGAGCGCCAGGTCCGTCGGCAGATCGCCATCATCGATTCCATGACACCTCGCGAGCGGCACAAGCCGGAGCTCATTAACGGGTCACGCAAGCGCCGCATCGCCCAGGGTGCAGGGCAGCAGGTGCAGGACGTCAATCGCCTGCTCAAGCAGCACAAGCAGATGCAGAAGATGATGAAACAAATGAAAAAGGGCGGGATGCAGAAAATGATGCGCCAGCTCGGTGCCGGCGGTGGTGGCCTGCCGGGTGGTGGCGGAGGATTCCCGCCGGGCGGCGGCGGAGGCCTGCCCCCCGGTTTCGGGCGGTGAGGGCGTCCCGCCAAGCCTTCACATTTGTTGAAAATCAAGTAGAATGCCCGGTTTTACATCCGTTGGCAGATTCCGTTCGCCGACCAAAGGGGATTAACGAACGCGATGGTTACCATTCGTCTCGCGCGCAGCGGCGCCAAGAAGCGGCCCTTCTATCACCTGATCGTGACCGACAGTCGCAACCCGCGTGATGGCCGATTCATCGAGCGCCTCGGCTTCTACAATCCGGTCGCTGCCGGTGAGGAAGTGTCGCTTAAGCTGGATCTGGAGCGCGTCGACCACTGGCTCGAGCGTGGTGCGCGCCCCAGCGAGAGTGCCGAGGGTTTGATCCGCAAGGCCCGCAAGGGCGCCGCGGCCGAGGCCACCGACGCCTGACAGCCGAGGGCGGCATGGACCAGCGTGGGCTGCAGACGGGCACATTGGTCGTGCTCGGGGAAATCGTCGGAGTCCACGGGGTTCAGGGTTGGGTCAAGGTGTACTCCTGGACCCGCCCGGCGGAAAACATTCTCGATTTCCCTGAATGGTTGCTGGCGCAGCCGTCCGGGGATTGGCAGCCGGTGCAGGTCACCGGCGGGCGTCGTCAGGGCAAGGGGCTGGTTGCGCGCCTCGCGGGCATATCCGATCGTGACTCGGCGCGCACGCTCATTGGCCGGCAGGTGGCAGTGACCCGCGACAAGCTGCCGCCGGCGGAACCCGGTGAGTATTACTGGGCCGATCTCGTTGGCCTGAGAGTTGGCAATCTCGAAGGGATCGACCTGGGAACGGTGGATCACCTCGTCGAGACCGGCGCCCACGATGTGATGGTCGTCACCGGTGATCGCGAGCGTCTGATTCCATTCGTACCGGACGTTTACGTTCTGGAAGTGGATTTCGACGCCGGCCGGTTGCAGGTCGACTGGGACCCGGACGACTGACCGTGCGCTTCGACGTAGTCACGATTTTCCCGGAGATGCTCCGGGCGGTGACCGACTACGGTGTCACCCGGCGTGCGCAGGAAGCAGGGCTCATCGAGGTGATCGGCTGGGATCCGCGTGACTACGCGCCGGACCGACACCGTACCGTGGATGACCGCCCTTACGGGGGCGGTCCGGGTATGGTGATGAAAGTTCAGCCACTGCGGGATGCCATACGGGCGGCACGTGCGGCGGATGAGCGACCGGCCCAGGTGGTCTATCTGAGCCCGCAGGGCCGTCCGCTCGACCAAGCGGTCGTTGCGGAGCTGGCGCTGACAGCCAGGCTGGTGTTGCTGTGTGGTCGCTACGAAGGCGTCGACGAGCGCGTGATCGACTCGGAAGTGGATCACGAGGTGTCCGTCGGCGATTTCGTCGTCAGCGGAGGTGAGCTGCCGGCGATGCTGCTTATAGATGCGATCAGCCGGTTGGTTCCGGGTGTGCTGGGGCACGTGGATTCGGCGGACCAGGATTCGTTCATGGCGGGCTTGCTGGACTGCCCGCACTATACTCGCCCCGAGGAGATCGACGGGCGACGCGTGCCAGAGGTGCTGCTGGGCGGCAACCACCAGGCGGTGGAGCGTTGGCGGCGCAAACAGGCGCTGGGCCGGACGTGGTTACGGCGCCCCGAGTTGTTACGGGAGCGGGCGCTGGATGAGCAGGCGAGCGCCCTGCTCGAGGAATTCATCGACGAGTACCGAGGTGACTCGGAACGCTAGGGGATCGAGGCCATGAGCAACGTCATCGAAGAGCTTGAGAAAGAACAGATCGAGAAGTCCGGGCGCAGCCCCGATGCCTTCGCGCCGGGTGACACCGTTCTCGTGAACGTGTGGGTGAAAGAGGGCAGCCGCGAGCGCACCCAGCCCTTCGAGGGCGTGGTGATCGCCAAGCGCAACCGTGGAGTGAACTCGTCGTTCACCGTGCGCAAGACCTCTCACGGCGAGGGGGTGGAGCGCGTTTTCCAGCTGCACAGCCCGCTGATCGAGAGCATCAAGGTCAAGCGCAAGGGCGACGTTCGTCGCGCCAAGCTCTACTTCCTCCGTGAGCGCCAGGGCAAGGCTGCCCGGATCAAGGAGAAGGTGCGCAAGAAGGCCCAGTAAGTCGCATCCGACCGCGTGTCCTTACGGCCATGCTTTGAAAAACCCCGCTCCGGCGGGGTTTTTTGTGGGTATGTACTTTGTCTTTCAAAGCATTTTTGGATATTTTATAAAAAATTACCATTTATCATGTGGCACGCATGGCCCGATGAGCGGTGAGCAGGTGCCGTGGTCCGGTCGTCGAGGCTTGGGAAATCGGGCAGCTAGCCCGGTGGCGGTGCGGTAGCCCTGCGAAGTGCCACGAGCAGGAGGAGCGGTGAACGAAGAGCCACATTACCGGGTCGTCGACATGCACACGGCCGGTGAGCCGGTGCGCATATTCACCGGCGGCGTTCCGCAACTGTCGGGGGCGACGCTGCTCGAACGCCGTCGCGATGCGATGGTGCGGCACGACCATGTGCGACGCCGTTTGATGCACGAGCCCCGCGGTCATGCCGATATGTACGGCGTCTGGCCGACGGCGCCGGTTCATCCGGATGCCGCCATGGCGGTGCTGTTCACCCACAACGAGGGCTATAGCACCATGTGCGGCCACGCGACCATTGCGCTCGGGCGCTACGTGGTGGATCAGGGGCTCGTGACGCTCGTCGGCGGGCGTGCCAGCTTCGTGCTCGAGTGTCCTTGCGGTCCGGTCACTGTGCATGTAACCGCCGACGGGGACGGTCGCCCGGGTGAGGTGGCTTTCGACAGCGTGCCGGCGTTCGCGAGCCGGCTGGACGCTCCGCTGGATCTTCCCGGTATGGGGCACGTGAGTGTGGACGTGGCCTACGGTGGAGCTTTCTATGTGATCCTGCCGGTTTCCCGCCTGGGTCTGGATCTGGCCGATAGTCCCTACGAATCGCTGGTGCAGGCCGCCCGGCAGGTCACCGCGGCCGCCCGCGAACAACTGACCGTCCGGCACCCGGATGAGCCGGATCTCGGCTTTTTGTACGGCACCATTCTCACCGACGATGTGCCGCCGGAGCAGTCGCAGGCCAGCGCCAACGTCTGCGTGTTCGGCGGCGGCCAGGTGGATCGCAGCCCCACCGGATCCGGGGTCACCGCGCGGCTCGCCCTCGCGTACGCGCGTGGCGCGGTAGGGGTCGGGACCGAGCGCCGATTTCGGGGTGTCAGCGGTGTCGAGTTCAGCGGGCGCATCGCCCGTGTCACGGATGACGGCTCGGTGGTGGTGACGGTGGCCGGGCGCAGCCACTACGTCGGCGAGGCGCGTTTCGTGGTCGAGGCGAACGACCCACTGGCCGACGGACTCGCGATTCCGGCGACGCTGGATGAGCTCTGGCGCTAGCCCTTCAGTGCTTCCCGGGGCGGCAGGAAGTCATAGCCCAGTTCCTCGGCCACCGCACGATAGGTCACCCGCCCACGGCAGACGTTGAGACCGTCGAGGAGGTGCGCATCCTCGGCCAGTGCCCGGGGGAACCCCTTGTCAGCGAGGGCGAGGGCGTAGGGCAGGGTGACGTTGTTTAGCGCCAGCGTGGAGGTGCGCGGCACGGCGCCGGGCATGTTGGCCACGCAGTAGTGCACCACGTCGTCGACGGTGTAGGTGGGCTCGTCGTGAGTGGTGGGGTGGGAGGTCTCGAAGCAGCCGCCCTGGTCGATGGCCACGTCCACGAGCACGCTGCCGGGGCGCATGCGCGCGACCATGTCCCGGTCTACCAGCTTCGGTGCCTCCGCGCCGGTGACGAGCACGGCCCCGATGACCAGGTCGGCCTGGAGAACCTGGTCTTCCAGGCTCTGTCGGGTGGCGTAGATGGTGGTGAGTGCGGGGCCGAAATGGCTCGCCAGGCGCCGGAGTACGTCCACCTTGCGGTCGAGCACGACTACGTCGGCACCCAGGCCGATTGCCATGGTGATGGCGTTCTCGCCCACGACGCCGCCACCGATCACGACCACCCGCGCGGCGGGGACGCCGGGCACGCCGCCGAGGAGCACGCCAGCGCCTCCCCGGACTTTCTCCAGGCAATGGGCGCCGGCCTGGACCGCGAGTCGGCCCGCCACCTGCGACATTGGCGCGAGCAACGGCAGGCCGCCGTGCTCGTCGGTGACCGTCTCGTAGGCGATACAGACAGCGCCGCTGGCGACCAG
>CAZHBN010000133.1:0-10469 GCA_964530405.1 uncultured Ectothiorhodospiraceae bacterium | reverse complement strand
CGTAGCGCTGAAGAACACGCTGCGCCAGGCGCCGGACGTTATTCTCATTGGCGAGATCCGTTCCCGCGAGACCATGGACTACGCCATCGCCTTCGCGGAGACCGGCCACCTGTGCCTGGCGACGCTTCACGCGAACAACGCCAACCAGGCGATGGACCGTATCATCAACTTCTTCCCTACCGACCGCCGTGATCAGCTGTTCACGGACCTGTCGCTGAACCTCAAGGCGGTCATCGCTCAGCAGCTGTTGCCGTCTCCGGACGGCAAGGCGCGCGTGCCTGCGGTGGAGATTCTCATCGGTACGCCGCTGGTTTCGGACAAGATACACAACGGCGAGGTGCACGAGCTCAAGGACATCATGAAGCGCTCCAACGAGCAGGGCATGCAGACTTTCGACCAGAACCTCTACCAGCTCTACAGCGAGGGCCGGATCACCTACGAAGACGCGCTGCGATACGCCGACTCGGCCAACGAAGTGCGTTTGATGGCGAAGCTCGGTGACGACGGCCGTCGCCAGAAGATGGAGGAGATGGCCGACAGCATCGGCCTGCAGGTGGATGAATAGGGGCGAGTCCGGGTTTCGGGTGGCGCGTTTCGGGTAGCGAGTATCGACGCATCGGGGTCGACTTTGACCGACGGACGCCCCGCGCTAACGCTTGAACCCGGAACCCGTTCTACGGGTGCGGCGCCGGAATCTCCGCCAGGTGGACGCTAGCCAGCAGCCCCTCGAGCTCATCGAGCCAGGGTTCCACCCGGCCCTCGGGCAGACATGCCGCCAGTGGCATGGCCCGGCGATGCACCGTTGGAAGCTCCGCGAGGTAGTGCCTGAGCAGGGTGAGGCCCTCGCCCTCGAAACAGCCCGGTCCGCCTGCCATGCTCGCCACCCGCGCGGGGATGCTCGCGTCCTCGAGGGGCTTCACACCGGCGATCGCCTCGGGCGGCAGGCCCGGGAGCAGGAAATGCGACGGGCACAGCCGTGCCGGGACGTCCCGCCAGGCGCCGAGAATTACCAGGATGGGTGGAGGATCCGTGCGCTCGGCGAGGGCCAGCACCGGGCCGATGCCCGCGCCCTCCGCGAACAGCAGCGGTGCGCTGGGGTAGCGCTGCGGCAGCGTGTCGCCGGTAAGGGGGCCCGCCGTAACGGTCGCGCCCAGCGTGAGCCCGGCTGGCAACCCGCCGGGTGGCAGCAGGCCACCGGCCCAGCCCTCGCGGGCGCTGGCGTGCGTCAGCGGCAGAAAACAGGTCTGCCCGTCGAAGTCCAGCCGGAGGTACTGGCCGAGGCCGAAGTCGGTGGGCAGTCCGGCGAGTCGCAGCCACCACCAGCCGCCGGCGACGCGGTCGAGTCCTGTGACCCGCCGTTGCATGGTCACCGCGCCTCGTCCCCCTGGTGCACCAGGCAGCCACCCACGATGGTATGAGTGGCCCGGCCAGTGAGCTCCCAGCCGAGGAACGGCGAGTTGTGCCCGCGACTGCGCAGGGTCTCTTGCTGGCACCACCATACGGCGTCGGGGTCGAACAGACATATATCCGCGGGAGCCCCTTCGGTGAGCCGTCCGCCGGGCAGGCCAAGCATATCGGCAGGGCCGGTGGTGATCCGCCCCAGTGCGTCGATCAGCGGCAGAACCCCGTCTTCGACGAGGCGCAGAGTCAGTGGCAGCAGGGTGTCGATACCGCTGCCTCCGGGGGCGGTCGTGGCGAACGGGCCGTCTTTTGCGTCGGCTCCATGAGGGTGGTGCCCGGAGCAGATCACGCCGATCCCGCCGTCGGCGACAGCCTCCCTCAGCGCCTGCCGGTCACCGATGGTCCGCAGTGGCGGGCGCAGGTGGAAGCGCGGGTCGAACCCGGCGGCGTCCTGTTCGGTGAGGAAGAGTTGGGGCAGAGCCACGTCCGCGCTCACGCGGGCGCCTTCGGCCACCGCCTGGCGAAGGTATGGCAGGCTCGCCGCCGACGAGAGGCCGGTGAAGTGCACGCGTGCTTCGCCGTCGGCGGCGAGGGCGAGCGGTCGGGCGAGCCCAGCCGTTTCCGCCGCCACCGGGATACCGGGCAGCCCCAGGCGGGTTGCGAGGGGGCCCTCGTGAAGGCATCCCGCGCGGCCCAGTGCCGCGTCCAGCGGGGAGAGCAGCACCGGGAGATCGAAGGTCGCCGCGTACTCCAGCGCGCGGCGCAGCACCAGTGTGTCGGAGACAGGATGCCCCCCGTCGCCCACCGCCGGGCACCCGGCTTCTCGCAGTGCAGCCATCTCCGCGAGCTGTTCCCCAGCCAGCCCGCGAGTGAGCGCGCCTACCGGCAACACGTTGGCGGCGCCTGCCTCGGCGGCGCGCCGGCGCACGAGTTCGGCCACGGGTGGCGCGTCGATCACCGGTTCGGTGTCGGGGGGGCAGACCAGCGTGGTGATGCCGGCTGCGGCGGCTGCGCGCGCTTCCCCCGTGACCGTGGCCCGGTGCTCCGGGCCGGGCCGGCCCAGGCGGGCGCCGACGTCGATGAGCCCGGGACAGACTACGCGGCCGCTGGCCTCGATGATCTCGTCCGGGGCGAAGTCCTCCGGGGCCGTGCCGCGATGAGCGATCAGGCCGTCAGCGATGCACAGATCGGTGACTGCATCGTGGCCGTCGGCAGGGTCGACGACCCGGCCACCTCGAATCAGGATGCGCTTCATGCCTCCTCCACGCTGGCCTGCGCACGACTGCCAAGCACCATGGACATGACCGCCATGCGTACCGCGATACCGTTGGTCACCTGTTCCAGGATGACCGAGCGCGGCCCGTCGGCGACGGCGCTGTCGATTTCCACGCCGCGGTTGATTGGCCCCGGGTGCATGACGATGGCGTCCGGCTTGGCGGTGGCGAGGCGGTCCTCGCTCAAACCGTAGTGTTGATAGTACTCGGACTCGCTCGGCAGCAGGGCGCCCTCCATGCGCTCGCGTTGTAGTCGCAGCATGATCACCACATCCACGTCCCGCAGCCCGGTGACCAGGTCGTGATGGACGTGCACGCCCAGCCCCTCGATATCCCTGGGCAGGAGCGTGCGCGGGGCGATCACGCGCACTTCGCCCGTGCCCAGGCCGTTGAGGGCGTGAATCTGTGAACGTGCCACCCGCGAATGAAGCACGTCGCCGACGATAGCCACCCGCAAGGGTTCGAAAGCCCCCTTGTGACGGCGGATGGTGAACGCGTCGAGCATGGCCTGGGTGGGGTGTGCGTGGCGTCCGTCGCCGGCGTTGAGAACGGCTACTTCCTCGCCCACGTGGTCGGCCACATAAGCGGCCGCGCCGCTTTCGTTGTGGCGAACCACGAACATGTCCGCCTGCATGGCCTCGAGGTTGCGCAGCATGTCCAGCAGGCTTTCACCCTTGGTGGTGGTGGTGGCGACGTTGACGTTGAGTACGTCCGCCGAGAGCCGCTTCGCCGCCAGCTCGAAGGTGGTGCGCGTGCGCGTGCTCGATTCGAAGAACAGGTTGATCACCGTGCGGCCCCTCAGTAGCGGGACCTTTTTCACCGATTTGCCCATCACGCCCGTGAACGATTCGGCGGTGTCGAGGATGCGGGTCAGCAGCTCGCCGGGTACGCCCTCGGTGGTCAGGAAATGGCGCAGGTGGCCGTCGCTGTCAATCTGTTCGGTCATGAGCGGCGCTTTTCGATGTTGAGGGTGAGCGGTTCCGGACCCGAAAGGCGAACGGCTTCGTCAACGGCGAGGGAGACGCTGGCGCCGGTAACGTCCGCCGTTACCGGCAACTCGCGCTCGCCGCGGTCGATGAGTACCGCCAGCCGCACGGCGGCGGGGCGGCCGTAGTCGAAGAGCTCGTTGAGCGCGGCACGGACCGTGCGCCCGGTATAGAGCACGTCGTCGACCAGCACGATCACTCGGTCGTCCACGGTGAAGGGCAGCTCCGACGGCCGTACCGTCGGGTGCAGGCCCGCGCGGGAGAAATCGTCGCGGTAGAAATTGATATCGAGCCGGCCCAGGGGCGTCGTCAGCGCCAGGCGGCGGTGCAGGTGTTCGGCGAGCCACACGCCGCCGGTGTGCACGCCGACCATCGCGACGCGCTCCGGGGCGACGCCGTCGAGGCGTGTCCGGAGTGCGCGTTCCATGTCCCCGAGCAGGCTCGGGACGTTCGGGAGCTCAGTCATCGTATACCCTGCTCGCTGAACCAGGTTTCCAGAATCACGGCCGCCGAGACGGCGTCCAGTCGCGATTTGTCGCGGCGGTGGCGTACCGGGCGGCCGGCGGCGGCCAGGCGTTCACCCGCCTCGTGGGATGATAGCGCCTCGTCCACCGTGTGCACCGGCAGCGCGAAGCGTCCCGCCAGGCGGCGGGCGAAACGCTTCGCTGCTCGCGTGCTCCCGGAGTCGCTGCCGTCGGCGTGCCGTGGTACACCCACGATCAAGGCGGCGGGGCGCCATTCCTCGATCAGTGCCTCGACGGCGGACCAGTCCGGTGCGCCCTGCTGTGCGGTCAGCGTCGTCAGGGCGTGCGCGCTTGCGGTGATGCGTTCACCGCCGGCGACACCGATGCGTGCCAGGCCGAAGTCGAACGCGAGGTAACTGTCGGAGCTCATGGGAGTCATCGCCGGCCGGCGGCCACCGTTTGTGGTGCAGGGAAGTGGTAACGGCGGGCACCGTGTTTCATCCGGGCGGCTCCCAGCGGTCGATGGTCTCGTCGGTGTCGGTGCGGCCTTCAGGCGTGCCCGGATTCCGACGACAGCAGGCTCAGGTCCACGCCCAGGGATGCGGCGGCCGCGTACCAGCGCTGGTCGGTCGGGCGGTGAAAGAGGATGTCCAGCGACGCCGGCCCGTTCAGCCAGGTATTCTCCGCCAGCTCGCGCTCGAGCTGGCCGGCACCCCAGCCCGCGTAGCCGAGTGCGAGGAGCCACTCTTCCGGGCCCTCGTCACGGGCGATGGCCTCGAGGATATCCCGCGAGGTGGTCACGCCCAGGTCGTCGGCCACGGTGAGGCTGGAATCCCAGTCGCCCAGCGGGCGGTGGAGAACGAAGCCACGCTCGCGTTGAACCGGTCCGCCGGCGTACACGGGGCGGGCGGCCACTTCCGAGTCTTCCAGTGGGATCTCCAGGTGTTCGAGGAGCTCGCCCACGGTGATCCCGGAAGGGCGGTTGATCACGATGCCGAGCGCTCCGTCGGCATTGTGCTCGCACAGGTAGGCGACGCTCTGCGAGAAGTTCGGGTCTGCGAGCGTCGGCATCGCGATCAGCAGCTGATTGGTCAGGTTGCTCTCATCACCCATAGCTACACAGTATCCGCCACGCGTTCGGGGGGCCACAAGTCCGGATGGCGCCGGCGCGCTTGTGCGTCAGTCGGCGCGAAAACGCGTGCCCGGGGCGAATTCCCAGGTGCGCGTGATGACCAGTAGGTCCTTGCCTTCCAGCACCTCCGGCGGTACGGGGCCAAACGGGCCGGCAAGGTCGACGATCCGCTGAGCGGCCTGATTCAGAACCGGGTGGGCCGAAGCGCGAAGGACCTCGACCGCACGGACCTCGCCGTCGGGGGTCAGCGTGACCTCGAGGATGAGCCGTCCCGACAGGCGTTCACGGCGCGCTTCCCGTGGATAGTTGAGGTTGCCGACGCGTTCGACCTTGTCGATCCAGCTGCGCATGTACGCGGCCGCGGCGTGGGAGCGGGTGCGTGCGTTGATGCGGCGCTTGTCGGGGAAGCGGGCGTCGATGCGTTCGCTGGGCGTGGAAAACTCGCTCGCCGAGGCCACGCGCCGGCTGGCGTCGATGAGCTCCGCGGCCGAAGGGGCGTCGCGTTGCTTCTTCGAAGGGGCTTCCGGGGTCTGTTCCGGCTGGCCGCCGCCGGTGACACTGCGCTGGCGTTCGGGTTCGGGCTCCGGCCGCGGCGCAGGGGCTGCATTGACGCTGTGCCGGCCCTCGCTGACGCCGGGTGTGAGCGCTTTCTGCGGCTTCTCCGGGCGGATTGCTTCCTCGCTGGAGCCGCCGCCGTCCTGGTTGGCACTCGACAGGAAATCGTAGTCTTCCGGTGCCTTTTCCTGCGGATCGGTTGCAAGGGCGATCTCGATCATGGGCGACGGCGTGCGCGGGTCCGGCAGGCTCCAGGCGAAGCCCACCCCGAGCAGAATCACCGCGTGAACCACCACGGATATCAGCAGCGTGGTGGCCATCGTGCTGTCGCCGGCTATGGTCCTTGGCCTCGGCATCCTTCCACTCATGTCTCGGGCCGGTTCGAAGATCGTGCGTGCCCAGGCGTGGCAATGCGCGCCAGCACGGCGCCGGCGATTATACCGTTGACAGCGCCGAAGGCGACCGCCGCGGTCATCAGCCACGGTAACAGATAGGGCAGTGCCGGGTGTGGAACCAGTAGCCACCAGGCGAGGAGGAACTGTCCGCCCATATGCGCGCAGGCTGCCAGCACGCTGTAGCCGAGCGGGCCCGTGCGCGGGGCCAGGCGGCCGGCGCCCAGCGCAAGCACGGCCGCAGTGGTGCCGGCGGCACTGAGCATGAATCCCGGTGACAGGAAGCTGCCCACGACCAGGCTGCCGGCGAGCACACGCAGTCCGGCTACCCAGGCGGCGATGCGCCAGCCGTATCGGCACACCGCAAAGACCGTGATGACGTTGGCGAGCCCCGGCTTGATGCCGGGAACGGGGCTGGGCAGTTGCGCCTCCAGGGCGTGAATGGCTACCGCAAGCGCGGCCAGTGCGGCGATGCGGACATCCTCGCGGGAGGCAGTGAGGGTGGCGACCGCGGCAGTCATTGGTTGATGGCGTCGAAGTGTGGTCGTGCGCCGGTGACCTCGACCACGACCCGGTTGGGCAGGCACACCGCTGTCTCGCCCGGCCGGGCGAGCCAGCCAGCGCGGACGCAGAGCTTGCGCCGCCCGGGGGAGTCGGTCACCCGGATGCGTCCCTCGCGTACCGCAATGGTTGTGACGCCGAGCGGTCCGGTCACCTGGAAGCGTTGGGGGGCCGTTAGCTCGACGCGCCTGGCGAGCTCACCGGTCACCCAGACGTCGGCGTGCTCACCGGCTCCGTCTCCAGGGCCGAGCGTGGCGTGGAGCGTTACGACCAGTGCCACCGCGGCGGCGACGATCACCGCGTCCGTCACGCTTACCATGAGGCCTCCTCGACCAGCGATGGAGGCGGCGTCTGCTCGAAGCTGACGCGCTCGAGCATCGCGCCGGTGGTGTGAACGCCGCCTTTGTCGTCCATCAACAACACACGGCGGACGCCGAGGTTACGGGCAACGCTCTGCCATTGCGCGGGGCCGGCGACGAACAGCGCCGTTGCCGCGGCATCGGCGAGCGCTGCGTCGTCGGCAATGACCGTGACCGAGCGCGTGCCGCGGGCGGGCCGGCCAGTGGCGGGGTCCAGCAGGTGGTGGTACCGGGTGCCTTGGTGTTCGAAGTAGCGCTCGTAGTCGCCGCTGGTGAAAATCACTTCGCCGGCTTCCAGGGTGGCGGCGGCGAGCAGACCGTCGCCGCGCGGCGCGCGGATGCCTATGCGCCATGGTCGCCCGGCGGGGTGTCCGAATGCCCCTATGTCACCCCCCATGCTCACCAGCGCCGCACGGGCGCCGTGCTCGCGCAGCAGGGTCAGCGCCCGGTTCACGGCAACCCCTTTGGCAAAAGCGCCGAGATCGATCTGGATCGCGGTGCCGTTGCCGCGCAGCGTGCCGCCGTCGAGCTCCAGGTCGGCGAGTCGTGGTGAGTCGGCGAGTATCGCGTCGATGGCGGTATCCGGCGGCGGGCGCTCCGGCAGGGCTGCGCCACGGTCGAATCCCCATAGCCGGACCAGGGCCCCGATGCCCGGGCTGAATCGCTCGCCACTCGAGCGTTCCAGGCGTCGGGCGCGTCGGATGAGGTCTGCGAGCGCTGGCGACACACTGGCGGCGCGGCCGGCGGCAAGTGCCCGATTGATGCGCGCCAGGCCGTCGCCCTGCCACGGATGCCATTGCCGGTGCCATGCCTGCAGCTTCTCGGCAAGTGCGTCGATGGCTGCACGTGCGCTGGCCTCGTCGAGGTCGTAGAGCGTGACTTCCACCACTGTCCCGAAGGCGTAGAGGCGATCGCGGTAGGGCGGCTGCTGGCTGCAGCCGGCGACAACCGCCGCGGCGAGCAGCAGTACGGCGATGGCCGTGCGGGCGATCGTGCAACCGCCACCGATGGGGGCCGGCTGCCGCGGGACGGTGCGCCCGGTGATCACCTCAGCTCCGGTTTTCCAGCTCCCGCGTGAGCACATCGAATAGCTGGCCGGCGATGTTGAGGCCGTAGAGCGCGTCGAGCTCCCGCAAGCAGGTGGGGCTGGTGACGTTGATCTCGGTGAGCGCCTCGCCGATGACGTCAAGCCCCGCGAAATACAGACCCCGTTCGCGCAGCGCCGGGGCGACCTGCTCCACGATCCAGCGGTCACGCTCGCTGAGCGGAACCCCTTCGCCGCGGCCGCCGGCGGCGATATTGCCACGTGTCTCGCCGCTGGCCGGAATGCGTGCGAGGGCATAGGGAACCGGCTCGCCGTCGATCACGAGGATACGCTTGTCGCCAGCACTGATCTCGGGAAGATAGCGCTGCGCCATGACGTAGCGCCGTCCGCGTTGGGAGAGCGTCTCGATGATCACCGTGGTGTTGGGGTCGCCGTCGTCGACCACGAAGACCGACTCGCCGCCCATGCCGTGCAGGGGCTTGAGTACGGCGCGGCCATGCTCGTGAATGAACGCGCGGATCGGTTCCGCGCGCATGTCCACGAGTGTCGGTGCGCAGCACTGCGGGAAGTGCGCCGTATAGAGCTTTTCCTGGGCGTCCCGCAGCCCTGCGGGACGGTTCGCCACGAGCACGCCCGCGCGTTCGGCGACCTCGAGGATGTAGGTCGCGTAGAGGTACTCGCTGTCCACCGGCGGGTCCTTGCGCATGAGCACCAGGTCCAGCTCCGCGAGCGGGCGCCGCCGGCCGTCGCCGAGCTCGAACCAGCGGTAGTTGTCGTCGCGCACGTGGAGTGCGCGCATGTGCGCGTAGGCTTCGCCGTCGCGCAGCGAGAGGTCGGCGAGCTCCATGTACTGGATCTCCCACCCGCGGCGCTCCGCTTCGAGGAGCATGGCGAGCGTGGTGTCCTTGTACGGTTTGATCGAGGCGATGGGGTCCATCACCACGCCGAGGCGTACGCTCATGCGGGATCCTCCACGGCGGCGAGCTCGCGGGCGGCGGCGAGCAGTGCCAGGCGCGCGATCACGCCGTAGGCATAGAAGCGGTTGACGCTGGCGTCGGGGGCGCGGCGCTCGTCGGGGCAGTTGCAGCTCTTCGCGAATGCGAGGGATTCGAAGGTCATGCCCGGCGCATTCAGGTTCTCGTCGTGGCCCTTGCCGTGGTGGACGCGGTAGAAGCCGCCGACGACGAAGTGGTCGATCATGTAGACGACCGGCTCGGCGCTGGAGGCTGCCGGGCCCCAGGTCTCGCTGGTGTGCACGCCCTCCTGGATGAGCACCCGCGAGACGGAGAGCCCTTCCTTGACCGCGCTCATGCGGTTGCGCTGCTTGCGGTTCAACTGGCGCACCTCTTCGCCGCTGTGGGCGGTCATCACCCCCATGCCGTAGGTGCCGGAGTCCGCCTTGATCACGACGAACGGGTCGCGGTCGACGCCATGAGCGCGGTAGCGCTCGCGGATGTCGGCGAGCAGGGTTTCGACGTTGCGCGTGAGGCAGTCGTCGCCGTTGCCGCGGTTGCGAAAGTCGACCTCTCCACAGTCCCGGTGCAGCGGCGTGATCAGCCATGGATCAATGCCGACGAATTCACAGAATTCTTCGGCCACGTGACGATACTGGTCGAAATGGTCGCTCTTGCGGCGGTTGCTCCAGCCGAGCGCGAGCGGTGGCATCACCGGCTGCGTCAGGCCTTCGAGGATGGCCGGACGACCGCCGGAGAGGTCGTTGTTGAGCACCACCAGGCAGGGGTCGAAGCCGGCCACGCCGACGCGGTCGCCGTCGCGGACCAGCGGCTCGAGGATGACCTCGCCGCCGTCGGCCGTGGCGACCGGCGTGGGGCCGTCGATCTCGTCGAGCAGCGAGCCGATGCGCACGTCGTAGCCGGCACGGCGGAACAGCCCCTGCAGGGTGGCGACGCTGTGGAGATAGTAGCGGTTGCGCGTGTGGTTCTCGGGCACGATGAGCACCGAGCAGGCGTCCGGGCAGAAGCGCTCCATGGCCGACTGAATCGCCTGCACGCACAGTGGCTCGAATTCCGGGGCGAGGTTGTTGAATCCGGCCGGGAACAGGTTGGTGTCCACCGGGGCGAGCTTGAAGCCCGCGTTGCGCAGGTCGACGGAGGCGTAGAATGGCGCCGGGGTCCGCCGCCATTGCTCACGCAGCCAGCGCTCGATCTGGCTCTGGCGCTCGAGCAGGAGGCTTTCGAGCTGCTGCAGAGGGCCGTTGAGCGCGGTGGTGAGGTGAGGAACCGCCTCCAAGGGAGTGACTGACATGGCGTGCCTCGTCTGTGGCCCGGATAGAATCGACG
>CAZHBN010000132.1:0-10524 GCA_964530405.1 uncultured Ectothiorhodospiraceae bacterium | reverse complement strand
CGCCGGCCTGCATGTACTCCATGAACTCCAGCGGATCGCCCCACGCGCCCACCAGGTTGCCGAGCATGCCGAAGGCCGGGTTCTGGCCGGAGAAGTAGCTCGGGTCGGTGAGATGCCCCTGGAGGATACCGGAGGAGACGGCGTCCAGCGTCTGGTCGAAGGGCACCACCGCGCCCACCGGCAGGATCTCGATGGCGATGCGGCCGTCACTCATCGTCTCGATCTTGTCGGCCCACTGCTTCTTGATCTCGAACTGCGGTTCGCCGGAGGTCTCCGAGGTCTGGAAGGTCCATTCGTATTCGGCGGCGTGGACCGCACCGGCGGCGCACACGCCTCCGAGAAGGGCGGCGGCGACGCCGATGTGCTGCAAACGGTTGATTGTAGGCATGGCTCTCTCCTCTGTGGTCGACTCGTTGGTGCTAGTCGTCGGTGGAAGTGCTGTCGGTGGAAAGCTTCCCGAGCCACTGCGCGCGCCAGCGCGCGGTGGCGGTGGAGTCGTCCCGGGCCTCGCCGAGGCCCAGGTCGTAGGCGGTGCGACTCATCACCCGCACGGCTGCATCGAAGGCCGCCTCCGGGCGGCGCAGACGAATGCTCTCCATGAGCTGGCGGTGGCGCTCCAGGCTGTCACGAAGCTGCTCGGCGGTATCGTTGGACTTGGCCACCACCAGCATGATCGATGGCCGGAGGATGTGAGCGAGCTGACCCCAGACGAGATTGTGGGTCGCCCGATAGATCGCCGCGTGGAAGGCGACGTCGTAGTCGCTGAAGCTCTGGCCGCGGTGACTCATCTCGCCGCCGGCGAGGCTGAGCTCCATGCCCTCGAATGCCTCCTCCATCGCCAGCAGGTCCCGTGCGGTGGCGCGCTGGGCCGCGACCATGGCGATGAAGGGCTCAACGGCGTGACGGAACTCGAAAATCTCGCGCAGGAATCCGGGATTGGGTTCAGCGTAGGCGGTCATCCAGCGGGTGACTTGGGGGTCGAGCACGTTCCAGTCGCGGTACTCCTCCACGACCGTGCCCCGCCCCGAAATGCGGGTCACGATGCCGAGCGCCACCAGTTGCTGCAGTCCCGAGCGCACGGAGGCGCGACTCATTCCGAAGCGCTCGCACAGCTCGGTTTCCTTGGGCAGGTAATCGCCGGGCGCGTACTGGCCGGAGAACAGCTCCGCGGCGAGCAGCTCGGCCATGCGGCGGCCCAGGTCACGATTGTTCTTGCGCGTCGGTGCCGTCGTCACGGTCACCCTCTCCTCCTCGAATGTTCGCGCTTTTATATCGTATGTCAGACATAGTAACAAGGAAGTCATACGTTACCGCCGATAAACGGTGCGGCGGTACAAACGTCGTGACACCGCGCGCGAGCGCTCCACACCGGCCGTCACGGGGGCAGCAGATCGGGGTGGTGGCTGCGGTTGTGGGGTGCCACCATCCAGCGCCGGGGTTGTTCGTGGCCGGACGGTAGAGTCGTGATCGTTGCCATGGGGGCGTAGGGGGGCACTGATCGGGAACAGGGGGCGTCGTTGCCATGATGAATCTGATTCACTGGCGACTGCTCGTGGCAGTCGCCGACGCCGGGAGCATCACCCGCGCGGCCGAGTCGCAGGGCATTACTCAGTCCGGGGCCAGCCAGGCGCTCGCGCAGCTGGAGGAAACGCTGGGGGTCCGTTTGCTCGTTCGCGAATCGCACCGGACGGTACCGACGGCCGTTGGCGAGGAGGTAATCGCCCGCGCGCGCGAGATGCTCGCCAGTCTGGCGTCCATCCGCTCCACCGCTGCCCGGGCGAAATCGTTGTGCGGCGACACGGTGCGGCTGGCGACATTCACGTCGGTCTTCTCCCGGCTGCTGTCCCCCCTCGTCCAGACGTTTCGCAGTCAGCACCCGGGCATCGACGTGGCCATCCTCGAAGGCACCGACGAGGAGGTCGAGTCGTGGCTCGCCTCGGGCGATATCGACCTGGGGGTCGTTCTGAATCCGCCTGCTCCGGCCCGTGCCGTGTCCCTGGGCCATGACGAGTGGGTCGCGGTCGTGCCACCGAACGGTGTTGCCGGATGGAGCGATCACGCCCGGGTGATCGCGCTGGAAGAGCTCGTGCGGGCGCCTTTCGTCCTGGCGACCGGTGGATGCCGGGTGAACGCGCAGAGCCTCGCGCGCGGCGCGGGCGTGACGCTCGAGGACGTACGCATGACCGTGCGTGACTGGTCGAGCGCATTGACCCTGGTGCGACAGGGCGTGGGCGTTGCGCTCGTGCCGGAATCGACGTTGCCGGAAGACTGTCGCGACGTGCGTGTGCTGGCCCTGGAATCCCCTCTCTACCGGCGGTTCGCCCTGGTGCCCTCCGGCGCGGCGACGGCATCGCCGGCCGTTGACCTTCTCATGGACTTCATCGGGAGCGCCCTGGCGGCGGCGCAGCGTTGATCGAACCGGGTGGTGGCACGCGGAACCGCTCCCAGAAGCCTGGCTTATACCCCCAGTCGGAATTCCCGTTTCCTGCCGTGAAACGGTCGACGGGACAATCCACGGCGTCGGATCAGTGGCGGGGCACAGCGACCCAGTCGGGAAGCCCGCCGCTCGAACCGTGCATCACTTGCCATGGAATCGAATACGCCGGGAGGCCCCATGAAGCTGTATTTCGCGCCGTCGACATGCTCGCTGTCCCCGCACATCATCCTGCGTGAGCTCGACCTGCCGTTCGAGCTGGTCCGGGTCGACAACACGACGAAGAAGACTGCCGACGGTCGCAACTTTCTGGATATCAACCCCAAGGGGTACGTCGCCGCGCTGGTGCTCGACGACGGGCGGGTGCTCACCGAGGGGCCGGCGATCGTTCAGTACATTGCCGACCTCAAGCCGGAGGCCGGATTGGTGCCGGCCGCGGGGAGCTGGGAACGCGTGCGGCTGCAGGAGTGGCTCAACTTCATCACCAGCGAGGTACACACGGGTGCGGCGCCATTGTTCAGCAGTGAGCTGTCGGGTGACGCCAAGCACTTCTTCCGCGCCCGGCTATTCCGGCGCTTCGAGCAGATTGTGCCCACCCTGCAGAGTCAGGAATACCTGTTGCCGTCGGGATTCAGCGTTGCCGATGCCTATCTCTACACGGTGCTCGGGTGGATGCGGTTCTTTGCGATCGATCTCGAACAATGGCCCGCTCTCGCCGAGTACGCCAAGCGTATCGGTGCTCGTGCCAGCGTCGCCGAGGCACTGGCGGCGGAGGCTGCCGCCGCGCCTGCGTGAAAGCCACGTACGCCGTACTAAGCGGTCAGTGACCGGCGGCCGTCACCCGAGCGAGAAAACACTCGAACAGCGACTCGATGTCCGTTACGGCGCTGGCCAGGCCATGGTCGCTGTCGAGCAGGTGAAGGCGGGCGCGGGACTGCTCCGCGTAGCGCACGCTGTGTGCCGGAGGTATGAGCTCGTCGCGCCAGCCGTGGACGAGCTCCACGTCTGCGCAATGGGGGGTGACGTCGCCCTCGTAGCCGGGAAGGTAGAACGCCGGCGCCATCAGGAACAGCCCGGCCGGCTGCAGTGTGGCGCTCGCCCTTGCGGCCACGTAGCCGCCCATGCTCGAGCCCACCAGGATCAGGTCGTTCCCGCTCGGCGGCCGTCGGGCCAGGAGGTGGGCCACGCGTTCGTCCGGATCCATGGTGTGGCGATAGTCCGGGCTCTCCACGACGAGGCCGTGGCGGCGCGCCACGTCGGCCAACGCGGTGATCTTGCGCCCCCAGGGCCCGCTTTCCTTGCCGTGATTGAACCAGACCTGCATTACGACAGATCCAGCGCGTAGGGCTTGAGCGCTTCCAGCGACACCACTTCCAGCGCTGCCTCGTGGGTCGCGGTGAGCACCACGCGCGGAGCGCAACCGGCGTCGTGGGCTTGCTGCCAGCGTGCCGCGCACAGACACCAGCGATCACCCGGGTTGAGCCCGGGAAAGCCCACCTCCGGGCGCGGAGTCGCCAGGTCGTTTCCACGGCTGGCGCTGAACGTGAGGAACTCCTCGGTCATCACCGCACAGACCGCGTGCACGCCGACGTCGTCCCTGCCGACGTGGCAGCAGCCATCGCGGTAGAAACCGGTAAGCGGATCATGGCCGCAGGGTTCGAGCTCGACGCCGAGAACATTGAGATGCGTGTCACCCATGTGTGTTGAACCTTTCCTTGAACGCATTGTCTGCAGTGTGGATGGCTGGAAGTGAAGCGAGCTGTCATGTGGTTGTAAGCTCGCCGGGCTATTGTCCCTGCGCCGCTGCCAGGACGGCGGCGGCGCAACAAAGAGCTTTCTCCTCCTGAGACTTCGGCGACGTGCCGATCGTCTGTGTTCGGGCCCGGTTCCAGTGACCGGGCCCTTTGTTTTTCCGCCGTCGCCAAGTCCGCGTCGTCACTTTGTTTTCCCGATTGCTCTGGGGCAGACTACCAGCCTCGCTCGAGGTGGGGGGACCGGGTGCGCATACTCCACACTGCGGACTGGCAGATCGGCAAGGGCTTCGGCCGTATAAGCGGTGATGCCGGTGCGTTGCTGCGCGAGCAGCGCTATACCACCGTGCGCCGTGTCGCCGAGCTTGCCAGCGAGCACGCCGTCGATGCCGTGCTGGTCGCCGGTGACGTCTTCGACAGCCAGACCCTGCCGGATGCGACGCTGCGACGGACACTGGAGGCCATGGCCGCCTTCACCGGGGCGTGGGTGTTGCTGCCGGGCAACCATGACGCGGCTCTCGCAGAGAGTGTCTGGACGCGCATGGGGCGCCTCGGCGTGCTGCCCGCCAACGTTCATCCTGCGCTGCGTCCCGAGCCGCTGCTGTTGGCCGGTGACCGACTCGCCCTGCTGCCGGCGCCGCTGACCCGCCGGCATGAACCCGAGGACGTCACGGAGTGGTTCGATGAGGCGTCGACCCCGCCGGGAGCCGTGCGGATCGGCCTCGCCCACGGCAGCGTCACCAATCGCCTGCCAGAAGGCGCGGCCACCCATAACCCGATCGCCGACGACCGCAGCGAGCGAGCGCGCCTCGACTACCTCGCCCTCGGCGACTGGCACGGCACCCTGGAGATAGCCCCTAGAACGTGGTACGCGGGCACTCCCGAGACCGATGGTTTCCGCAGCCGCGATCCCGGACACGTGCTTCTGGTGGATGTGCCGGAACCGGGGGTAGCACCTGCGGTTACGCCGCTGGAAACCACGCATTATCGGTGGTTCCAGCGGCACATGAGCATCGGCGGTGCCGCGGACGTGGATGGTCTCGACGCGCACCTGTCGGCGCTGACGGACGATCCGTCGCGAGCGCTGCTGCGGCTGACCATCGATGGCATCGTGGACCTCGCCGCGCGGGCGGCGCTCGATGAGGTCTTCGCCCGCTGGCAGGCGCGCCTGCATTACCTGGAGGTCGACGATGCCGGGCTGCACCCCCGGGCCTCCGACGCCGATCTCGCCGCCTTCGAAGGTAGCGGCTTCGTGGCGGACGCGCTCGCCGAGTTGCGCGACCGCCAGCGTGCGGGTGAACCCCATGCGGCTGACGCGATTCAGCGCCTCTATGCCGCCTACCAGCAGCTACACGACCGCTGAGCATGGAGTTCGAGCAGCTACGCATCGAGAACTTCCGCGCACTTACGCAGCCTGTCGAGATCGGGCCGTTGGCGCCGGGGCTGAATGTGCTCGCCGGGGACAACGAGGCGGGCAAGTCCACAGTGCTCGATGCGTTGCGCGCCGCGCTCTTCGATCGCCATTCGCTCACCGGCAAAGCGGCCGCGGCGTTGCAACCTTACGGCCACAAGGTGGGGCCGGAAGTCACCCTGGATTTTCGTTGTGCCGGCAGCGGCTATCGGTTGTGGAAACGCTTTTGTCAGCGTCCCGGTGCCCGACTCGAGGGTCCCCAGGGCGTATCCAGCGACGACGCGGCCGAGGACGCCTTGCAGGCTCTGCTCGGTTTTCGGCGCCCGCAGCGCGGCGCCACCGATCATCGCCACCAGGGTGTGTGGGGCTTGCTGTGGGTGGCGCAGGGGACGACTTTTCACTCGGTCTCCCCTGCGGAGACCGCTCGTAACGCCCTCGGTGCGGTTCTCGAAGCCGAGGTTGGCGACGTCCTCGGCGGCGCCGTGGGGCAACGCCTCCTGGAGCGTTTCCGCGCCGAGCGCGCAGAGTACTGGACCGCCACCGGCCGCCCCGGGAAATCCCTGCGTGAGGCCGCCGAGCGGGTGGAGACGTTGCGCGAGGAGCTTGCCGATGTCGATGACACGCTAGCCGGCTTCGAGCGCGCCGTGGCGGAGCTGGAGCGTCGTCAGCGCGAGCTCGCCGAGCTGGACGACCCTGCGATGGAAGAGGGGCTGCGCGAGCGCCTTCGGGCCGCGGAGGCCCGGGCTAAACAGCTCGCCGACCGCCGTGCCGAGCACGAGCGCGTCGCCGGTGAGCATCGCGTCGCCGCCGCCGAGGCGGCGCGGGTGCAGGGACAGTGGCGCGAGCGTCAGCGCCTGATGCGCGAGCTCGCCGATGCCCGCGAGGCCCAGGAGCGCCGCCGGGCGGCACAACGTGACGTGGAAGCCGGGCTCGCCACCGCGGAGGCGGAGGAAGCGGCCGCCCGCCAGGCGCTGGACGAGGCTTTGGCCGCCGAGCGCGATGCCGGCGAGCGGCTGCGCCGGAGTGAGGCGCGGCAGACACATCGTGAGCAGGCCGCCGAGCTGGCCCGTCTCCGCGAGGTGGCCGAACGCGCCCGCACCGAGGCACGGGCAGCCCGTCAGGCGCGTGAGGCGGCGGCAGCGGTGACGGTCACCGCCGAGGTTCTGCGGCGCCTGCGCGCCGCCGCCGACCAGTATGCCCAGGCCGTCGCGCGGCTCGAGGCCGGCGCCACCGCGGTGCACACCCGGGTCACCGTGCCGGTCACCGCCTCGGGCGCGGCAAGCCGTGTCGCTGAGGACGTGTACCGTGTCACCGGTGACGCCCGGCTGACGCTGGACGGCATCGGCGAGATCGACATCCGCCCCGGCGGCAGCGACCTCGCCTCGGCGCGCGCCGAGCTGGAGGCGGCGGAGCGGGAATTCGCGGAGACCGCCGAGCCTCACGGTGTGGCCACGCTCTCCGAGGCCGAAACCGCGCTGCGTCGCCGCGAGAAATGCCTGGCCGATGCCGACGCCCACGAGCGCGTTCTCGCGGCCCATGCCCCGGACGGATTGGAAGCGCTGGAGCGGACGATCGCGGAAGCGGAGCGTCAACTCGCGGTGTTCGCCGAAGCCGTGGGCGACGACGATGGTGGTGATGACCCGGACGCGGATGCGGCCACCGCCCGTCATTCCCAGGAAGAGGCCGCGGCGGCCGTGCAGGGGGCGCGCGATCGTCTGGAGCGGGCCACCCGTAGCGCCGCGGCCCAGCGCGAGGCTCGGGCCGGCGAGGCGGCACGCTGCGAAGCGGAGGCAACTCGCGTGCGTCAGCTCGACGAGACCCTGGCTGCCGCTCGCACCGAATGCGACGACGATACCCTGTACGCCCGCCTCGCCGAGGCGAGGCGGGCCGAGCAGGCCGCACAGCAACGCCTGGCGCAGGCGGAGACGGCGCTGGCGGAGGCAGACCCCGAGACCGTCGACATCCAGCTCGAAACCGCCCGCGCAGCGGTAGAACAGCACAGGGACCAGCGGGAGATCGTCGCCCGTGAGGTCGCCGACCTGCGTGCCCGCCTGGAGGCCCTTGGGCACCAGGGGCTCGGCGAGCGCCGTGTGGAGCTGGAAACCGCGCTGGCCGCCGCCGAGGACGAGCGTCAACGCCTCGAACGCGCCGCCGGTGCGGTGAAGCTCGCCGCCGACGCCCTGGAGCGCGCCGCGGGTGAGGCACGGCGCACGTTCCTGGCGCCGGTCACTGAGCGGCTGCAGCCATATTTGCGCCTGCTCATGCCCGAGGCGGAGCTGCTTTTCGACGATGAGCTCGGGGTGACCGGTGTTCGTCGCAACGGCGTCGACGAGCCCTTCGACCGGCTGAGTCTCGGAACCCGCGAGCAGCTCGCCACGCTGGTGCGCCTGGCCTTCGCGGATCTGCTTGCTGAGCGGGGCGAAGCGGTGCCGGTGGTGCTCGACGACGCGCTGACCTTCGCCGACGAGGCACGTTTCGACGCCATGAAGACGGCGCTTGCCCGTGCTGCGCGTCGTCATCAGGTGCTGGTACTTACCTGCCGCCCCAGGGACTATCTGTCTCTGGGAGCACCGGTACACCGGCTGTGAGCGGCGCCGGCGAGCCGTCACGATGCTGTCACGGCTGGCCGGCTATGCTGCGCGGTCGCGGGCAATGGGGGCGATGATGAGGGGGGATGGCCTGGACGAGATCTTCAGCGATCGGCAGGTTGCCGCGTTATTTCAGCCGATCGTTGCGTGTGACGACGGGGAGCTTTGGGGGCACGAGGCATTGATTCGCGGGCCGTCGGCCAGCGCCTTGCACTCACCGCTCAAGCTGTTTGACGCCGCTGCCCGCGACGGCCGTCTCGTCGAGCTGGATCTATTGTGTCGTGCGGTGATCATCGAGGCTTTCGGCCGCAGCGGCTGCCCGGGCCGACTGTTTCTCAACGTCACGCCGGATGCCGTCGTGGACGTGCGCCATCCATCGGGGGAGACGCTGCGCCTGCTCGAGCGTGTCGGCGTGGCGCCGGAGCGGGTTGTGATCGAGATCACCGAGCAGTTCCCTATCCACGATTACGACATCGTCCGCCGAGCCGTGGACCACTACCGCGCCATGGGCTTCGCCATTGCCCTTGATGATCTGGGTGCCGGTTATGCCGGCCTGCGTCACTGGTCGGAGTTGCGCCCGGACTACGTCAAGCTCGATCGCTACTTCGCGAGCGGTGCCGACGCGGACGCCGGGAAGCGGGACGTGGTCCGCTCGGTCATGGACATGGCCCGGCGGATGGGTGCCCGGGTCATCGTCGAGGGCATCGAGACGGATGCCGAGTACCTCGCCCTGCGGGCGCTCGGTATGCGCTACTGCCAGGGCTATCTCCTCGGCCGTCCCCGCCCGCGGCCGCTGATCACGGGACCGGCTCTGCCGGGCGTGGCGCATACGAGTGACCGCGACGGCCGGCATACCGCCGGCGATCTCGCCGCGCCGGTAATGCCGTCCTCCCCCGCCGCCACCGCCGCCGAGGTTGCGGCGCGGTTTCGCGCCGAGCCGCATCTGCGCTGTGTGCCGCTGGTGTCCGCGAACGAGCGGCCCGCCGGGCTGGTACGCGGTGATGCGCTGCTCTCCCGGCTGGCGCACAATTACGGCCATGCGCTCTTCGGCGGGCGCCCGGTCGCGGAATTCGTCGATACGCGTGCCCTGACCGTGCCCGCGGATCTGCCGTTGGAGGCACTGAGTCGTCGCGTCACCGAGACGGCGGATACCGACGAAGTCTTCGTGGTAACGGATGCGCACGGGCGGTATGTCGGCGTCGGCAGCGTCTTCGACCTGTTGCGGCGGATCACCGATTTGCAGATTCACACCGCCCGGCACGCCAATCCGCTCACTGGCCTGCCCGGCAACGTGCGTATTGAGCAGCACGTCGACGAGCGGATCGCCGCCGGTGAAGCCTTCGTCGTCGTCTACGCTGACCTGGACAATTTCAAGCCCTACAACGATCGTTATGGTTACCAGCGCGGTGACGAGGTGATTCTCGCGACGGCGCGTGTCCTCGAGGCGAGACTGCGCGCCGATGAGTTCGCCGGGCACGTGGGCGGTGACGACTTCGTGCTGGTGCTAAGCGGTTCCGACTGGGAGCGGCGTTGCCGCAAGATGCTCGACGAGTTCGCCGCCCGCAGCGGCGACTTCCACGAGCCGGGCGATCATGCCCGCGACGGGTTGGATTGCGTGGATCGCCACGGGCCTCGCCGGCGCCTACCATTGGTGGCGCTGTCCCTGGCAGCCGTACCGGTTACGGCGGGGCGTTTCGCCAACCACCACGAGATCTCGGCGCGGCTCGCCGGGGTCAAGCGTGAGGCCAAGGCCAAGGCGGGCAACGTGCTGTTCGTGGATCGTCACCTGGCACCTGCGGAGGCGGCGGAAGACTGACCGTCCGAGACGTGCTGGCGGTTTCAAATGTATTGCCGGGTCCCAGCGCCCGTCCGCGCGCCGGTGTTGCGGGGCTCCGGAGTCGAAGGTTCAGCGGTCAGGTCCGGAAATGGCGGACACGGGTCGATAACCGGTCCGCCTGAGCGCGGAGGTCGTGAGCGATGTGCTCGCAGGCCTCGCCGCTGGCCGTGGTCTCGTCGGCGATGGTCCGGATTTCGTCGATCTGGCGATGTAGCTCTTCGCCGACCCGCGTCTGCTCTTCGGCGGCGGTGGCGATACGCTCGGTACGGTTGCGGATCGTGGCCGCACCTTCGTGGATCCCCCAGAAGGCGTCATGTACCCCTTCCGACTCCGCGCGGGCGCACGCCACCGAGGCAAGGCTGTCGTCCATGGCCGCGCGGTTGTCAGCCGCGAGCTGCTGCAGTGTCGTGACGGTGGCGCGGATTTCCTCGGTGGAGGCGGCGCTGTGCTGGGCGAGCGCGCGCACCTCCTCGGCGACGACCGCGAAGCCGCGGCCCTGCTCG
>CAZHBN010000131.1:0-10547 GCA_964530405.1 uncultured Ectothiorhodospiraceae bacterium | reverse complement strand
GTGGGCCCGGGCACCAAGGAGCTGATGTTCATCGTCCAGCTCGTCTACTACGGCGATCTCGTGATCCCGACACCGAGCTGGGTCTCCTATGCGCCCCAGGCACACATCCTCGGCCGGCAGATCCGGTGGCTGCCCACGGACCCGGCGACCGGCATGGGCGTCACGGCGGACGCCCTCGAAGCGCTCTGCCGCGCCGACCCCGACCGTCCGCGGCTGCTCATCCTCAACTACCCGGGCAACCCCACCGGCATCGCCTACGCCCCCGAGCAGCTCCAGGCAATCGCCGAGGTCGCCCGCCGCTACCGGGTGCTGGTGCTATCCGACGAGATCTACAGCGGCACACGCTTCGACGGTGAGCACGTGTCCATCGCACGGTACTATCCGGAAGGGACCATCATCAGCAACGGTCTGTCCAAGTGGTGCGGCGCCGGCGGCTGGCGACTAGGGGCGTTCGCGTTTCCGAGCCACCTGCGCTGGCTGCTCGACGGCATGGCCGCAGTGGCCAGCGAAACCTTCACCTCCACCAGTGCGCCGATCCAGTACGCCGCGACGACGGCCTTCAACGGCGGCCCAGAGCTGGACCGCTACCTCGCCGACAGCCGCCGTATCCTTGCTGGACTGGCCGAATTCTTCCAGCGCACGCTGGTGGCTGCCGGCGCGGACTGCAGACCGGCACAAGGTGGGTTCTACCTGTTCCCGAGCTTCGAGCCGCTACGGGCACAGCTAGAGGGCCGCGGCGTAGCCGACAGCCGGACCCTGTGCACACGCCTGCTGGAGGACACCGGCGTCGCCGTGCTGCCTGGCGGCAACTTCGGCCGCCCCGCCCGGGAGCTCTCCGTGCGCCTGGCCTACGTGGACTTCGATGGAGGGGCTGCGCTGGACGCGCTGAAGACCGGCGAGCAGGAAGTCGACGAGGCGTTCCTGCGCACCTACTGCCCGCGGGTGGTCACGGCAGCCGAACGCATGGCGGACTGGCTGAATCGGGGTTAGCGGATAGCGGCCGCCCGCGGGCGGCCGCTATCCGCACCACCAGGGGAATGCTCAAACCTTGAACCGCCCCACCACCCCGCGCAACGTCTCGCCCATGCGCGCGAGTTCGTCGCTGGCGTGGCTGGTCTGCTCCATGCCTTCCGAGCTCTGGCCCGCCGCGTCGACGATGCGGGTGACGTTGCGGTTGATCTCTTCGGCCACCTGGCTCTGCTCTTCCGCGGCCGTGGCGACCTGGGTGATCTGGGTGTGGATGCGGGTGACGGCCTCTGCGATGCCGGCCAGCGCCTCGCGCGAGTCTTCGGCGCGCTCGACGTTGCGCTCCGAACGCTCGCGGGAGTGGTCCATGGTCTCCGCGGCCTGACGGGTGTCGTTCACCAGCCCCTCGATGATGGTGCGGATGCGGTCGGCTGACTCGCTGGAGCGTTTCGCCAGAGCCCGCACTTCCGCGGCCACCACCGCGAAGCCACGGCCCTGCTCGCCGGCGCGCGCCGCTTCGATGGCCGCGTTCAGTGCCAGCAGGTTGGTCTGCTCGGTGACCTCGTGGATGACGTCGAGGACGGTCTCGATCTCCTTGCTGCGCTCGGCGAGCTGGGCGACGGCGTCACTCGTGCGCTCGATATCGGTGGCGAGGGTACGCATGGACTCGCGGTTCTCCTCCACCACGCCCTGTCCGTCACGGGCACGTCCGTCGGCCTCGGAGGCGGCCTGCTCCACCTCGGTGGCGTTGCGCGAGATCTCCTGAACGGTGGCGGTCATCTCGTTGATCGCCGAGGCGATCTGGTCCGTCTCGCTGCTCTGGGAGCGCACGCTCTCCCGCGTGGCACCGGCCACCTGGTTGAGCTCTTCCGCCGCCGAAGCAAGGTGATGGGTGGTGCTGTCCACCTCGGCGATGGCGCCACGCATCTTCTCGGCGAACGCGTTGAACTGCTCGGCAAGCAGGCTCATTTCGTCGTGGCCCTCGACCGGCAGGCGCTGGGTAAGATCGCCCTCGCCGGCGGCGATATCCCGCAGGCGCTCGGTCACCCGGTTGATCGGACGGGTCAGCGCCTGTGACAACCACACAGCGAGACCGATGACGATCACGATGGACACCAGCCCGATCATGGCGATCTGCCAGCTCAAACGGTTGGCCGGGGCCATGACCTCGGCCTGCGGGATGAGGCCGATGAACTTCCACCCGAGCTGCGGCGAGGTATAGACGTTGGCCTGGTAGTCCTCGCCGCCCAGCGATACGGTCAGGGCTCCATCCTCGGCAGTGGCGAGCCTTTCGTACCCTGGCTCGCCAAGCCCGTCCAGGGGTTCGAAGTTATGCGCCGGCTCGCTCGGGTCGACGAGCACCTTGCCGGTATCCTCCACCAGCAGCAGGTAACCGGCCTCCCCGAAACGGGTCGCCCGCGCCATGTCGGTGAGCTGTTCGAGGGAAACGTCGACGGCCTGCGCGCCGGCGACCCCACCGTCCGGCGCCGGCACTGTGCGGGCCAGGCTGACACCGATGATGTCTTCTGTGGCAAAGCGGTAAGCGTCGGTGAGCACGACCTCGCCGCGCTGCGCCATGGCCTTGCGGTACCAGGGGCGCTGGCGAGGGTCGTAGTCGGGTGGGCTCTCGCGCTTGGGCCACTGCACGAAGCCGCCGTCCGTGGTGCCCATGTACACATAGGTCAGTGCATCGTGGTTCTCTCCGAAATGCGCGAGAAAGCGGAAGATATCCGCCTCGACACCGCCGTTTTCGAGCGGGGTCATCATCCGGCTGTCCGAGCGATCCACATAGCGGGTGATCGTCTCGTCCGCGCGACGGGTCACTTCGGCGGTAGCCAGATACGCCACGCTCTCGCGCATGCGATCGAAAAATCCGGTCATCGCGCCATCGACCTGGCGGATCTCGCGCAGGCTCGCGCTATTGAAGGCGTTAACGGCGCTGGAGCGCGCTTCGGTGACCGCGATGCTGGCAACGGCCGCCACGGCCAGGACGATGGTCACCGAGAAGGCAAGAATGAGTTTTCGTGAGATCGACATCCGTCGGTTCCGCTACCTGTCTTGTCGTGAGCGAATGGCGTCGCGAACCGGCTTGTGGCCTGGCACGACGCGACGATGCATCCCGCCGGCGCGATCACGCCAGCGGGGCACAGGGAGTCATCGGAGATCCGGGGCATCCCGGACGCTAGGGTCTACCCCGCCTCATCGGTCGCCAGGCGGTGTACCCGGCGGGCGAGCTCCCCCGCATCGAACTTGGAGAGGAAGTCATCCGCGCCCGCCCGGCGCAGGCTGTACTCGTCGAACTGACCCGATAGCGAGGTGTGCAGCAGCAGTCGCAGGTGGGAGAAGCGGGGGTCGGCACGCAGACGCTGACACAGCGTGTATCCGTCGACGCCGGGCATCTCCACGTCGGAGACGACCACCTGCAGGCATTGCAGGCGTTCCGGGCTTTCGCGGTCGCAGCGCTCCAGCAGCTCCAGGGCCTGCTCGCCGTTGTCGGCGATCAGTACGTCCCAGCCGGCCTGGTCGAGCGTGCGACTCATCCGGCTGCGCGCGAGCCGGCTGTCGTCCACCACGAGCACCGTCTGAGCGCCCGGTGGCGGCGCGGGCGCGCCACCGTTCCCATCCAGCGCCTGTGCCGCGAGCGGTGCCACCCGATCGATGATCTCCTCGAACTCGAGCAGCTGAATGAGGCCATGATCGTCACGCACGACACCCATGATCTGGGAGTCACGCCCGGCACCGGCCGGTGGCTTCATCACGTCCTTCCAGGCAACGCGCACGATGCCCTCGATATCCCCGACACCGAAGCCCAAAAGCCGACGTTCGCAGTCGGTGAGAATGACGTTCTGGAACGTCTGAGGCATGGCCTCGGGATGCAACAGCGGCGCGAGATCCACCAATGGTACGGTCCGATCACGGATGCGCGCGATGCCGGCGATTCCCGGCGGTGCCCCCAGCAGCGTGCGACCCCGTGGCGCGGGCACGACGCCTTCCACCTTGAACACGGTGATGCCGTAGCGCCGTGCGCCGACACGAAAGCACAGCAGCTCGAACACGCCACTGCGCTGGTCCGTCTCCGCCGTTCGCGTAGTGTTCTTGGTCACCGTCACCCTACCTGCGCGATTTCACCCTGCTGTCTGTTGGATCGGCCGGCCGCAGCGAAACTTGAGGGTTCGCGCGGCCGGTCACGCAAAGAACTCGGCGGGGACAGAAGGCGAGGCTTCTAACGCCGGCCGAGCGACGAGAAAGCTCTGAAAGAGCTCGACACCCGGTCCCGCCCGAACTCATCGCGGGTTTCCACGCCCTCGGCGACAACGCGAATGCCGAGATCGCCGCAGATCTGGAGGTGGCCGGTACCGGTGCATCGTCTCGCCCCTCATGTCAGCGAAAGCCCGGCATCCCCGATCAGGATCGTGCCCTGAGAAGATTCAACCCCAGCCCCACATACACGCCGCCGGCGATTCGCTCCATCCAGCGAAGCAGCGCCGGCCGCGCCCGCAGAGCACCGGTCAGTCGCGACGCGGCGACGGCGACCAGTGCGCACCACAGCGTTCCCCCGGTCACGAATACCACCCCGAGGAAGACGAACGGCACAGGCCCGACCGCCGCCCCGGCATCGACGAACTGCGGCAGAAACGCGAGGAAGAACACCGCGATCTTCGGGTTCAGCGTGTTGGTCACGAACCCCTCGCGGAAAATGCGCCACCCGCTCGCAGCGCAGAGGCCAGGCGCCATAGCGGTATCCGTCGGTTTCATGATCGAGCGAATGCCCAGATACACCAGATAGCCGGCGCCGGCGACTTTCACGGCCGTGAACGCCCACGCGGATGCCGCCAGCACCGCGGACAGACCAACAGCAGCCAGCGCGGTGTGCAACAGTATTCCCGCGCCGATACCCAGGCACGAGAGCAAGCCAGCACGGCTGCCCTGGGTAATGCTGCGGGAGAGGATGTACATCGTATCGGGGCCCGGCGTCAGCCATAACACCAGGCTCACGAGGAGAAATCCGCCCAGGTTCTCGATTCCCAGCATTGGCTGTCACGCTCCCTGCGATCATCCACCGCCCCGGATGACACCCCCGCCTGGTCACGGGACGGGTATCGGCCGGGAACACGGCATTCGATCAACTTGTCAGCTACAAATCCTGCTACTAACCGGACCACAGGTCATGCCCCGTATCAGCAAGCCTGTCGGGGGCTTTGGCGAGGCGCGTGGTATAGCGAGGCCTACATGAGCGACGAGCAACACCGCGACAGGATCGCGCCAACGGAGCGCTCGTGCGGCCGCAGCACAAGGGCTCACGCGACATGGGCCCCGCCACGCCTTCACGCGCGTCTTGCAGCCGAACCGCGCAAGCGCTCTCACACCTGGCATGGCCCGTAACCGGATCAGTGAAAACCGCGGGCACCCGATAACCGCAACGGCGTACGATAGCCGTGGCGACACCAGCATCGACACCCGCTACGACGCATGATTACACGGAGACCAACAGGGAGACCACTTCATGCCGGGAACTGGACACGGTGACGTACGCCATCTCAAGGCCTGTCACACCGCCGACGAGGCCGTGGCGCGCATCACCGAACTCTACGATACCGCCGTGCACAACCTGCGCGAGCGCCATCGCCGCTTCGTCGCGGGGGACCACGAACCGAGCCCCGGGCTCGACGCCTGCTATCCGTACGTGGGCATCGAGGTCAGCAACGATCACCTGGTCACCGTCTCCCGTCCCACCTACGGCTCCCTGCGCAATCCCGGTGTCCACGGGACGACGGTCACACGGCCCGACATTTTCGCCGGCTACTTCCATGAGCAGCTCTCGCTGCTCATCGCCAATCATCGGGTACCCGTCCACGTGGGCGTGAGTAACGAACCCATCCCGTTGCCCTTCGTTATCGAGGAAGCCACGGCGGACCTGACCCGGGAACAGGTGCGCGAGATGGAGCGGATTTTCCATCTGCCGAACCTCGGGCGCATCGACGACGCCATCGCCAACGGCACCTATCGCACGCCCCCGGGCCACCCGTATCCACTGTCGCTGTTTCCCGCCCAGCGCGTGGACCTGGCCCTGCAACGCCTACACCACTACACGAGCACCGATCCGCGTCACTTCCAGGGATTCGTCCTGATCACCAACTATCAGCGCTACGTGGACGATTTCATCGCCTACGGCCAGGATCAGGTCGCCAATGGCGGCGATTACACGGCTTTCGTCGAGCCCGGCGACGTGATCACCGCGAACCCGCGCTTCGACCACCCCGGCAGTGGCCACGAGCCGCCGCACCATCAGCCGCCCATGCCGGCGTACCACCTCAAGCGCGACGACGGGCTCGGCGTGACGTTAATCAACATCGGCATCGGTCCCTCCAACGCAAAGACAGTGACCGACCACCTGGCCGTACTGCGCCCCCACTGCTGCCTGATGGTGGGACATTGCGGCGGGCTCAGGCGCTCGCAGCAACTCGGCGATTACGTCCTCGCCCACGGCTACATCCGCGAAGACCATGTCCTGGACCAGGACCTGCCGCTGTGGATTCCCGTGCCGCCGCTCGCCGAGGTGCAGGTGGCGCTGGAGGAAGCGGTTGCGAGCGTCACGGGGCTCACCGATTCGGAGATCAAGACCCGGCTGCGCACGGGCACGGTGGCGAGCACCGACAACCGCAACTGGGAATTCCGCTTCGATGAGCTCTACGAGCGCTTCAGCCAGTCCCGTGCGATAGCGGTCGACATGGAAAGCGCCACCATCGCGGCGAACGGATTCCGGCTGCGTGTGCCCTACGGCACACTGCTGTGTGTCTCGGACAAACCGATGCACGGCGAGCTCAAGCTGCGCAGCATGGCGAACGCCTTCTACCGCACGCGCATCAACCAGCATCTGACCATCGGACTAGAGACCATCCGCATTCTCAAGGAATCCGGCATCGACGCGCTGCATTCGCGCAAGCTGCGCAGTTTCGACGAACCCGCCTTTCGGTGACCGCCTCCCGCATCCGCGCATGCCCCGCCGGCAGTCCAACGCCGGCGGGGCGCGTCTACCCCCGGCCCCTCCATACGCGTAGCATCATGGGGTAAGGGGACGGACCGGAAAGGGCCGCAGTCAGTTAAGGGGGAGACGCCGGGTATGGCAGAGGGTGCGCGAACGGGGAATCCATCCCTGCAGCGCTGGGTGGATCAACTCAGCGAACGGGACATGCCGGTACTCGGCGATACCGTGCGGCGCCTGCACAGCGCCGCCACGGACCGCTCGACGTCAGCCCCCGACCTGGCGCGTATCGTCCTCAGGGATGCGGCGATGACATCCGGCGTCATCAAGGCCGTGAACACTGCCTACTACAACACCGCTTCCCGGCGCATAACCACCATCAGCCGCGCCGTCGTGGTCCTTGGATTCGAAACGGTTCGGACCATCGGCACATCGGTGGCGGTAATCGAGACGTTCCTCCAGGCCGGCGCCCGCCGGAAACTGCTCGAGCTCATGCACGGTTCTGTCTTTGCCGCCGTGTATGCCAAGGCCATCGCGCGGTGCACCGCAGACCCGGAGCCCGAGGAAGTCTTCATTGCCGCCCTGCTCTACCATCTCGGCCCCATGGCGTTCTGGTGCTACGCCGACGACACCCAGGCACAGCGCATGGAGACCGCGCTCGACGCCGGCGACAAGCCCCGCAACGACATGGAACGCGAGATTCTCGGATTCAGCCTGAACAAGCTCACCCGCACGCTCGCGCGCCGCTGGAAACTCGGCGAAGTCGTGCAGGAAACCCTCGACAGCGATCCGAACCGCCCCACCGGTCGCGCGGGCACCGTCCACCTCGGCCATCGTATCGAACGCGCCGTGCGCGAACACGGCTGGAACTCCACAGCCGTGCAACGCCTGACGCGGGAGATCGCGGCCCACACGGGCGCCACGCCCGAGGAAATCACGAATTTGCTCGACGAGACGCGTTCGGAGGTACACCGGGCCGCGGAGGCATTCGGCCTGGTAGCCGCAGCCCCGGAGCCGAGTGCACCGGCACAACCGGTTTCCCCTGCCCGTCCGTCTCAGCCGTCTCCGGAGCTGCAACTGCGGATTCTCCGCGAGCTCTCTCAGTTGCTCCAGGACGCTCCGGACCTCCAGTCCGTGCTGGACATGGTCCTCGAAGGCATCTATCGCGGCGTCGGCATGGACCGTACATTGGTGGCGGTACTCTCCCGCGATCGCCGACACCTGAGCGTGCGCTACACGCTGGGCGACAGCGGCGAGCTACAACGTGGCTTCGGTTTCGAGCTGGATGCGCCGGACTACGCGGTCGTGAGGCACACACTGGCACGCCAGAACCCGCTGTGGACAGCACGCCTGGGCGAGGCACATCGCCGGAAGTGGCTCACACAAGCGGTACGCACCAACCTCGGTGCCGACTTCTTCCTGGGACCGCTGGTGGTCCAGGGCAAGGACATCGGGGTGCTGTATGCCGACCGCCGCACCAGCGCCACGCCTCTGGACGACACGAGCTTCGACGGTTTCTGCCACTTCTGTGAGCAGGCCAACCTGGCACTGGAATTCGTCATGGGGCGATAACGCCCTCAACCTCCCCCAAGCCTGTGGCAACCCGCCATGAGCTTTACCTACCCGTTGGGTCACATCACACCAATTGGCATAAATTGGGTTTGTGTTCTAGTCTTTTAACGCCAATGTCACAAATTGGTGTTGTTTTCAAAAGAGACCATTAGATCCCAACCACAGACAAATACTGGATCGCCCACTGGCAATCAAGGACGTATCGCCATGCTTGAAGCAAAAACCCGAACTATCACCTCCCTGCTCGGCCTGACTCTTCTCGGCGCCAGTACGAGCGTCGGCGCCCACGGCAGCCTGAGCGACCCCATGAGCCGCCAGTATGCCTGCTTCCAGGACGGCCCGGACTCACCGAGCTCACCCTCCTGCCAGGCACTCGGCACAGCTATCTACGACTGGAACGGCGTGCGCATGGAGGGGGTTTTCGATCTCTATCGGGAAAATATTCCCGACGGTGAGCTATGCAGCCTGGGTATTCCGAAGTTCGAACCGTTGGACGAGATGCCGGGCGACTTCCCGAGCACCGTCATGACGCCCGGCGCCCACGAATTCACCTACTATCCCACGGCCGTCCATGCCACCAAGCGCATCGCGCTGTTCATCACCCGCGACGGCTATGATCGAACGCGGCCCCTCGGATGGGAATCCCTCGAGCCCGAGCCGTTCTGCACCGTCGCCGACAGTGCGCTCAGCCTCGATGACGACGGTCGATGGCGTTTCTCGTGCACCGTGCCCGCCGAAAAGTCCGGCAACCATGTCATTTACACCATCTGGCAGACCGACAACGGCACCGGCGAAATATTCGGCGGTTGCAGCGATGTCTTCGTCAGCAGCGACGGCACCGGCGACCCCGGCGACGGCGGTACCGAGATCCCCGAGTGGAATCCCGACCAGATCTATGACGAGGCGGGCCAGGTCGTACGCTACGAGGGGGCGAAATACCGCAACCGCTGGTGGACTCAGGGCGACAACCCCGCGACTTCACCCGTGTGGGAACGACTGGACACCGGTGACGGCACCGTGCCCGCGTGGAGCGCTGAGACCACCTACACCGCCGGTGACCGCGTGGAACACGACGGCAGTCAGTGGGAGGCGCGTTGGTGGAACCAGGGGCAAGCACCTTCCGGTGATCCCGAAGACCCCTGGAAGCAGCTCTGAGGTCGTCGCGCCGGGCGGCCACCGCCCGGCGCCGCCGCCGATGTATCTGCCATCGCCCCCTTGCAATCCCGCCGGATCGACAGCAGCTCCCATGCCGTGAGATGAAGCGGGAGGTGCTATGCAACTCGAACTCAACGCCGGTGAAGGCATGGAGACATCCGCGGCGCTCGAACGCCATGTTCGCGACAAGCTCGCGGGGGTGGAAAGACGTTTCGGCGAGCGGATCACCCGTGTCGAGGTGTACCTCAAAGACACCAATGCCGACAAAGGCGGTGTCGACACCGTCTGCACCATAGAGGCTCACCCGGCTGGCCTGTCGCCGGTGGTGGTGGAAGCGGCCGCGGTGGACGCCTATACGGCGACTCACGAGGGGGCGCGAAAACTGGAAAAGGCGCTGGAAACCCGCATTGCCCGGGCACAGGCACGCAATGCATAGCCCGCACTCGGTGGTACCCGTCAGGTTTCATTGCCTGTTCGGGCTGCGCTGCCGCGGCGTCGGCGCCGCTGGAGACAGCCCCACCACGCCTCCGGATCGTCGCCAAGGGACAGCAACACCGGGACACGCGGCAACACGCTGAAACCGCCATACGGGACACTACAAGGCCTGGCTCCACGATCACCGCTGCCAGCGCTGGACATCCTGCTCGCCGGGCGCACCGGCGAGCAGCCGCATGGCGCGATCCATCAGGCGACGGCTGACGGATTCCTCGCGCACGCCCCACCAGAGGCACTCCAGCGCCCCGGCACACCACCGCGCGCGTCCGAGCCCCTCGTGCACCTGCTCGGCGCCGAGGGCACTAAACGCGGGCAACCCCTGGATGGCCGACGCATTCACGCCGAATTCGTCGTGCAGGGCTATCGCATCGAACCA
>CAZHBN010000130.1:2335-10567 GCA_964530405.1 uncultured Ectothiorhodospiraceae bacterium | reverse complement strand
GAGAATTCCTGAGGAGAGGTCCGCATCCCCTGCGACGTCAGCGTTCTTCCTTGTCCGCGGCTCATCCGCACTGTGCAGCCGCGCGAGATATTCAGTATATCGATACTTTCGCTGCGTGCAAAAGAATCCCTACCCGGACCGTGGGTCCAGCACGAAAGCGAACCAATTCCATCGGTCGTCACGAAAGAACATGGGTCGACCCAATGTGAACCTCGTCCGCAACGACATCCGGTACCATGCCGGATACGGCGTTCGCAGTGAGGAACCATGCCCGGCTTCATCGTCATCCACGGCAACCACATGGAAGACCTGCGGGACGTGGTGGTGCACCGGATTGCCGGCGATCCGCTGCCGCCGCTGACGCCGGAGACGTTCCTGGTGCAGAGCCACGGCATGGCACAGTGGCTGCGGCTGGCGCTGGCGGACGACGACGCGTTGGGCATCAGCGCATCCACCCGGTTCGTGCTGCCATCGCGGTTTCTGTGGGAGAGCTGCCAGCAGGTGCTGGCGCGGGAATCCCTGGCGGACTCGCCCTTCGAGAAGGCCCAGCTCACCTGGCGGCTCGTGCGGCTGCTGCCGGAGGTCGTCCGCGGACAGCCGGATACCTTCGCGCCGCTCGCCCATTTCCTGGCCGACGACCCGGACGGCCGCCGGCGCTGGCAGCTTGCCGCGCGGCTGGCGGATCTCTTCGATCAGTACCAGGTTTACCGGCCGGATTGGCTGGACGCGTGGGCCGCCGGCGAGGCGACGGTGGAGGGAGTCGAGACCCTGGCGCCGTGGCAACCCGCCTTGTGGCGCGCGGTGCTCGCCGATGTCCCGGCGGACCGGCGTGACGAGCGCCGCGGCCTGGTCTTCCGCACGTTCACCGAGGCCTTGAGCGCACAACCACCGGAGGCACTGGCCGAGGTGCTGCCGCAGCGGCTTTTCGTCTTCGGGCTGTCGGCACTGCCGCCGGCGCAGCTCGAGGCGCTGGTCGCGCTCGGCCGCGTCTGTGAGGTGACGCTGCTGGTGATGAATCCCTGCCGCTATTTCTGGGGGGACGTGGTCGACCCGGCGGAGGCGCTGCGGAGAGGGCTACGGCGGGGGCGGCATACGCGCAAGGCCGGGCTGCCAGAGGTCCTCGACGAGGCGAGCCTGCACCTGCACGCGAACCCGCTGCTCGCGGCCTGGGGCCGGCAGGGGCGGGATTTCATCGATCTTCTCCACGGCCACGACGCGCCGGAGGACTACCCCGGCGTCTACGACCAGATCGATCTGTTCCGCGACCGGGCGCCGGCGGACGGCGACACCACCCTGCTCCAGCAGCTTCAGCAGGACGTGCTCGACCTGGAACCGACCCCGCCATCGCCCGCCGAACGCCGCCCCGTGGCCGGAGACGACGGTTCGGTGGTCTTTCAGTCGGGCTACGGCCCGCTGCGGGAAGTGGAGATGCTCCACGACCATCTGCTCCGCGCCTTCGAGCGCCTGCCGGATCTCCAGCCGCGGGATATCATTGTCATGGTGCCCGATGTGGCCGCCTACGCGCCGCTCATCGAGGCCGTGTTCGGCCGGCACGGGCACGATGATCCGCGGCGTATTCCCTACTCAATCGCGGACCGACCTGCCCGAGGCAGCGCACCGTTGCTGAAAGCCGCCGAGCAGTTGCTGAGCCTGCCGGAGAGCCGCTTCACCGCGAGCGAAGTCCTCGACCTGCTGGAAGTGCCCGCTTTCCGCGCCCGTTTCGCCATCGACGAGTCGGAGCTGCCCACGCTGCAGCGCTGGATCGACGGCGCCGGCGTTCGCTGGGGACTGGACGGCGAACAACGCGAAGCGTTCGACCTTCCCGCCGAACCGCAGAACACATGGCACTTCGGCCTGCAGCGCATGCTGCTGGGCTATGCCGCCGGCGACGGTGCGCCCTGGTCGGATGTGGTGCCGTATCCGGAAGTCGGCGGCCTGGAGGCGGATCTGGCCGGCCGCCTCGCTGCCGTACTCGAGTGCCTGGCCGACGCGCGCACGGAGCTCGCGCAGCCGGCATTGCCTCATGAGTGGGTCCGCCGGCTGCTCGACATCTTCCAACGAACGCTCGCGCCCACCGACGAGCAGGAGCAGCACCACGTCAGCGTGCTGGAAGAGGCCCTGGCGACCTGGCAGGCCGCCTGCGAAGCCGGTGCGCTGGACGAACCGGTGAGCCTCGCGGTGCTCCGGGAGGCGCTGTGGGAGGACGTGGAAGCGCACAGCGGCGCACAGCGTTTCCTCGCCGGGCGGGTGAACGTGTGCACGCTCATGCCCATGCGCGCCATCCCTTTCCGCGTGGTCTGCCTGCTGGGCATGAACGACGGCGACTACCCCCGCCAGCGCCCGGTGCCGGACTTCGACCTCATGGCGCGCCGGCCTCGGCCGGGCGACCGGTCGCGCCGCGAGGACGACCGCTATCTCTTCCTCGAAGCCGTGCTCTCCGCCCGCGACGAGCTCTACATCAGCCACTGCGGCCGCGACCCGCGGGACGACAGCCCGCGCCCGCCGTCGGTGCTCGTCGGGCACTTGCGGGACACCATCGCCGCCGGCTGGCACCTGGCGGCGGATGCCCCCGACGCCAACGACGCCGGTGAACGTCTACTGGCCGCGCTGACCACCGAACACCCCCTGCAGCCATTCAGCCGCCGCTATTTCCGCGAGAGCGCCCTGCCGCCGACGTACGCCGCCGAGTGGGCGGGGATTCACGAGCCGGCGACGCCGGCGGAAACCGACACGGGCCTGCCTCCGCCCGAACCGCCCGAAACACCGCTCGCTTTCGTCCAGCTCGACCGGCTGCTGTCGGAACCGGCAGAGGTCTTCTTCCACGAGCGCCTGGGTGCGTACATCCGCACCGAAGAGATAGCCCTCGCCGACGATGAGCCGTTCGCCGGCGACGCGCTGGTACGCCACCGCCAGATCGATGCCATCCTCACCGCCGCTATCGCGGAAGACCGCCCCGCGGCGGAAACCGCCGAGCGCCTGCGGCTCGCCGGCGCCCTGCCGGCCGCCGGTTTCGGCGAGCTCGCCCGCGACACACTCGCTGACGAGGCCGCGACAGCCCTGGAACACTACCAGGCGGCGACAGCGGATGTCGGCGAGCCCCGCCCGCCGCTGGAGATCGGCCACGAGGTAGCGGTCTCGCCAGCGATCACTCTCATGCTCAGTGACTGGCTGGCCGACCTGCGCGACGGCGCCGACGCGCCGGTGCGCATCGTGGTCAACGCCGGAGAGTACGGCGGCGGCCGGGGCAAGGCCCACTACTGGCTCCGCGCCTGGCCCCGGCACCTCGCCGCCTGCGCCCGGGACGTGCCGCTGACTACCCGCCTGGTCTGCCGCGACCGGGTGCTTTCGATGCCGCCACTGGCCGCACCACGCGCCCACGCACTGCTCGACGACCTGATACGGGCATGGTGGCAGGCGCAACGCTCACCGCTACCCGTCGCGCGCGGACCGGCGCTGAACGGGTACCTGCCTCACCGCGTACCGATGGCGAAGCTGCAGCTCACCGGCCAGATCGGCGAGGTGGAGGAATCGCTCGCCCGGGCGCGACAGCACTACGAGGAGCCACCCGGCCACGGCGGCGCCCCGCTGATGGTGGCCAATCGCCACCTCGCCCGCGCCTATCCGAGCTTCCAGGCCATGGCCGACGACTTCCCGGCCTGGGCGGAACGGCTCTATCTGCCCCTGTGGCAGGCGATTCACGGCGACCCGGAGGGCCGCACGACGCCATGAGCCACATTCTCGACCCACTCAGCTTCCCACTCCACGGCCGCCGCCTGATCGAGGCGAGCGCGGGCACTGGCAAGACTTTCACCCTGGCAGCCCTGTATCTGCGCCTGGTTCTCGGCCACGGCGACGAGGCCACCGGCTACGGCCGGCCGTTGCTGCCCCCGGAGATTCTGGTGGTGACCTTCACCAAGGCCGCCACCGAGGAGCTGCGCGGGCGCATCCGCGACCGTCTGGAGGCGGCGAGCCGCGTGTTCCGCGGGCGCGCCGAGCCCGGCGACTCGGTGCTCACGGAGCTGCTCGCCGACTACCCCGAAGCGTTGGACCGCCGGGCCTGTGCCCGGCGGCTGGACATCGCCGCCCAGCTCATGGACGAGGCGGCCATTCATACCATCCACGCCTGGTGCCAGCGCGTGCTCCGCGAGTACGCCTTCGACGCCGCCAGCCCCTTCGAGGTGGAGCTCGCCGACGAGACGGCGCTGCGTGAGACGGTGGTGTGCGACTATTGGCGCAGCCACTTCTACCCGCTGCCGCCGGCCCTGGCCGAAGCGGTCGCCGGGATCTGGTCGGGCCCGGAGGCATTGGAAGCCGACCTTCGCCCCCTGATCGAGGGCGAGCACCGGCTCGACCCGCCCCCGCCGGTCCGTCACGCCACCTCGCCCGGCGAGCACGCCCGTGAGGTGATCGAGTCGGTGAACGAGGCGCAGCGCGACGCCGTCGCCCCCATCAAGGCGGCCTGGCGGGAAGCCGAGACCATTCGCGCCCGGCTTCTCGACGCACTCGCCGCCAAGCGACTCGACGGCCGCAAGCTCAAGAAACCCACGCTGAACAAATGGATCGACGCCCTCGCCGCCTGGGCGGAGAGCGACAGCGTGGACAAGCCGAACATCGGCCAGGGGCTCAAGCGCCTGACGCCGGAAGGCCTCACGGAGGCTGCCCGCGACGGCGAGAGTCCACCCGCCCATCCGGCCTTCGAACGGCTCGCGGAGCTGCCGGCAGTGCTCGAATCACTGCCGCAGTTGCGCCCGCCACTGCTCGCCGACGCTACGGCGTGGGTACGCGAGCGCCTCGCCGGCGAGAAGCGGGAACGGGCACGCTGGGCATTCTCCGACCTGCTCACGCGACTCGACGAGGCGCTGGCGGACCCGGATCGCGGCGGGCATCTGGCGCAACGGCTGCGCACCGCCTACCCAGTTGCGCTCATTGACGAGTTCCAGGACACGGACCCGGTGCAGTACCGCATCTTCCAGCGCGTCTACGAACGCGCCGGGGACGACGAGCCCGGCACCGGGCTGTTCCTCATCGGCGACCCGAAACAGGCCATCTACGCCTTCCGCGGCGCGGACATATTCACCTATCTTCGTGCACGCCGGGACACCCGAGCGCGCTATACCCTCGGGCGCAACTTCCGCTCGGCCACGCCCATGGTCAGGGCCGTCAATCACACCTTCACGTTCGCAGCGTCGGCGACCGGTGGCCCATTCGCCCTGGCGGACATTCCCTTCGAGCCGGTGGCCACCAACGGGCGCGACGAACGCTTCGTAACCGGTGAAACCGAGCCGACAGCGCTCACCTTCTGGCACCTCAGCGGCCATGCCCCGCTCACCAAGACCGACTATCGGGCCGCCATGGCGGCGAGCTGCGCCGAGGATATCGCCCGCCTGCTCGCCGACGCCGACACCGGGTTCACACACCCGGACAAGCCGTTTCGCCGCCTCGCTGCACGGGACATCGCCGTACTCGTGCCCGGCTGGCAGGAAGCGGCAGCGGTACGCGGCGAGCTCGCCCGGCGCAACGTCAAGAGCGTGTACCTGAGCCTGCGGGAATCCGTCTACCAGTCGCCGGAAGCGCTCGACCTGGGCTTCTGGCTCCAGGCGGTCGCCGCCCCGGAGGACGACGCCGGCGTGCGCGCGGCGCTCGCCACCGCCACCCTGGGACTGTCCTGGCCCGAGCTGGAGCGCCTGCGCGCCAACGAGCACGCCTGGGAGGCCACGGTGGAACGCTTCCAGGGCTACCGGCGCCTGTGGCGGCGCCGCGGCGTGCTGCCGATGCTGGAACGGCTCATGGCGGACTACGAGGTGCCGCAGCACCTGCTCGCCGGTGCCGACGGCGAGCGCCGCCTCACCAACGTCCTCCACCTCGGTGAGCTATTGCAGCAGGCGAGCGCCACGCTCGAAGGCGAGCAAGCCCTCATCCGCTATCTCGCCGACGCCCGTGACGAGGGCCGGGCCACGGCGGAAGATCAGATCATGCGCCTGGAAAGCGACGAATCCCTGGTGCGGGTCATCACGGTGCACAAAAGCAAGGGCCTGGAGTTCCCCGTGGTCTACCTGCCCTTTGCCTGCCGGCATCACGGCGGCCGTGGTGAACGTGCACATAGCTGGCACGACCCGGCAACCGGCGAGACCATCGTGAGCCTGAACGGCTCCGCGGAGGCGCAACAACACGCCGCCCACGAGCGCCTCGCCGAAGACCTGCGCCTGCTCTACGTCGGCGTCACCCGCGCCGCCCACCTCTGCCGCGTGGGCGTCACCGCGCTCGCCGACGGCAAACGCGCGGTGCTACACGAGACCGCGGTCGGCCACTTGCTGGGCGTCACCGAAGACGCCGCCGAACCGGACGACCTGCAACAGCGACTTACCGCACTCGCCGGCGATTCCCAGGGCACCGTGAGTGTCACCGCGCCCCCTGACCCGGAGCCCGCGACCTGGTTCGAGCCGCCACGCGACGACACGGCACCTCGGCCGGCCGCGCAGTTCACCGGGCACATCGACCGACGCTGGTGGATCGGCAGCTACACCGCACTGCTCGCCGGCGCCGAGGCCCCGGACATCGCGCCGCATCCGGCGCCGGGCGAAGACGTGGAGGTCGTCACCGACCCGGTCACGGGCACCGACGACACTACGGCCGGCGGCCTGCACGCCTTCCCCCGCGGCCCACGCCCCGGCACGTTCCTGCACGGCCTGTTGGAGTGGGCAGCCGGGATCGGCTTCGACCGGCTCGCCGCCGAGCCGGACCGCCTCGCCGCCGCCGTCGCCGAGGGCTGCCGGCGCCGTCAGCTCGACGCCTGGGCGGAATCGCTGACCACCGGCCTTCGTGCCGTTCTGCAAGCGCCCCTGCTGCCCGGGCTGCGCCTCGCACGGCTGGGCCGTACGCACATCCAGGCCGAGCTGGAATTCCTGATCGCCACCCGGGAGGCGACCATCGCGGAAGTGGACACCCGTGTGCAGGCAACGCTCTGGCCGGGTCAGCCCCGCCCCCAGCTGCGCCCGAACCGGCTCCACGGCATGCTCACCGGCTACATCGACCTGGTCTTCGAGCACGACGGGCGCTATTACCTCGCCGACTACAAATCCAACTATCTCGGCGACGGACCCGCCGCCTATACACAGACGGCGATGGCGGAAGCCATGCTCGAACACCGCTACGACCTGCAGTACGTGCTCTACACCGTGGCGCTGCATCGGCTGTTGCAGGCACGGCTGCCCGGCTACGACTACGACGCCCACCTGGGGGGCGTGTTCTACTTGTTCCTGCGGGCCATGCCCGACGGCGGTGGCGTCTTCCATACGCAGCCGCCCCGGGCGTTGATCGAAGGTCTCGACGCGATGCTCCGCGGGGAGGCCGCCGATGCATGAGCCCATCGCCTGGGTCGACGCAGCCACCGACGCCGGCTGGCTGCGCCCGATCGACCGTGCCCTCGCCCGCTTCGTGCAGACGCACCGCCCTGCGGACGATCCGTTGGTACCGCTGAGCGCGGCGTTCGTCAGCCACCAGCTCGGACGCGGGCATACCTGTATGGACCTCGCGGCGCTGGTGGCCGCGCCGGACGAGCAACTGGCCCTGCCGCCGGAGAACGCGGACGCGACCGTGGCGCGCCCGAGTGAGCTGCTGGCCGGTGTCGATGCCGGCGACTGGCGCGAACGGTTGCTCGCATCGGATGCCGTGAATGCCGGTGACGGTAACGCACCACTGGTCGTCGACGGATCACGGCTGTACCTGCGTCGCTACTGGGCCTACGAGCAATCGGTGGCCGCAGCGCTTGGCCAGCGCCTCGGCGTCCAGCGCCCACCGCCGGAACCGGTGCGTGAAGCACTGGAACGCTACTTCGGCCCCGGTGACGGCCAGGCCGACTGGCAGCGGATCGCCACCGCACTCGCCGTGGATGCGCGATTCGCCGTGATTTCCGGCGGACCGGGCACCGGCAAGACCACCACGGTGGCGCGGTTACTGGCGGTCGTGCAGGAACGCCGGATCGCCGCCAGCGGTGCGCCGCTGCGAGTGCATCTCGCAGCGCCCACGGGCAAGGCCGCCGCCCGGCTCGGCGAGTCATTGCGCGGTGCCTTCGGCGGACTGCCCTGCCCAGAGGCGGTTCAGGAGGCCCTACCGAGCGAGGTCACCACCCTGCATCGGCTGCTGGGTGCACGCGCCGACACCCGCGGCTTTCGCCATCACCGGCACAATCCGCTGCACACCGACCTCGTGGTGCTGGACGAGGCCTCCATGGTG
>CAZHBN010000130.1:0-2325 GCA_964530405.1 uncultured Ectothiorhodospiraceae bacterium | reverse complement strand
CATGGTGGACCTGGAGCTCATGGCGGCCCTGCTCGACGCGCTACCCGCTGCCGCGCGCCTGATTCTCCTCGGCGACAAGGACCAGCTCGCCTCCGTTGAGGCCGGCGCCGTGCTGGGCGATCTCTGCGCAGGGGCCGAGATCCCGGGCTACGGCAAAGCAACCCGCGCCTGGTTGGCCCATGCCACGAATACACCCGAGCTGCCCGGCGACCGCCGCGGCGGCCTCGCCGAACACATCACGCTGTTGCGCCACAGCTACCGGTTCGAAGCCGGCAGTGGCATCGGGCAACTTGCCGGTGCCGTCAACTCGGGCGATGGCGACGCCGCGCGCAAGGCACTCGCCAGCGCGCACGGGGACGTCGCCTGGCGGACCGTCACGAACGCCGATGACCCCGCTTTCGCACGCGTGCTCATCGACGGCTATGCCGATTACCTGGGTCTCCTCCGTGACGGGACGGCTTCGCCCGCCGACTTGCTGGCAGCGTTCAACCGGTTCCGCGTGCTCTGTGCCACGCGTCAGGGTCCATGGGGGGTGGCGCGGATCAACCAGCTCGCCGAGGAGGCGCTACGCGCACGCGGCCTGGAAGCCAGCGGTGATGGCTGGTACGCGGGACGACCGGTGATGGTCACCCGCAACGACCGTCGCCTGGGCCTGTACAACGGTGACGTGGGCATCGCCCTCCCCGCTCCCGATGCTCCCAGGCTGCGGGTCTACTTCGAGGGCGCACCGGGCGAGGCTCCGCGTGCCGTGCTCCCCAGCCGACTCACGGCGGTGGAGACGGTCTTCGCGATGACGGTGCACAAATCCCAGGGCTCGGAGTTCGAGCACGTGGCGATGGTGCTCCCCGATCGCCCTGGGGCGCTGCTCACCCGCGAACTCCTGTACACGGGTATCACCCGCGCCCGTCGGGCGCTCACCATGCTGGGCGCCGACCCCGGCGTGCTCGTGACCGCCAGCACCCGGCGCATTCACCGCGCCTCGGGTCTTGCCGAAGCATTGCAACACCACGTCGGGAACCATATGTCTTCGGGGGGCGTCGAAGAGCATAGTTGCTAGTGTAGAATTCACTGTGATTCGGCCCGCTGCTTCGGCGGGCACCCTGGGTAGTCGGAACGAGGAGGACAATCGATCATGGCCGACAACTATCGGGTGGCAAGCATGGACCGCACGGCCGGCCGCGCGTCGACCCTGGCCACCAATGCGGTCATCCGCAACACGTACATCCTGCTGTCGATGACGCTGCTGTTCAGTGCATTGACCGCGGGCGTGGCGATGGTCACCAACGCGCCGCCGCTGAACTTCATCGTGGTGCTCGTGGGCTATTTCGGCCTGCTGTTCCTGACCACGGCACTGCGCAACAGCGTCTGGGGCCTGGCGTCCATCTTCGCGTTGACCGGCTTCATGGGCTACACGCTCGGGCCGATACTCAACGCCTACATCACGGTATTCAGCAACGGCACGGAGCTGGTGCTCACCGCCCTCGGCGGCACCGGCGCCATCTTCCTGGGCCTGTCGGGCTATGCGCTGACCACGCGCAAGGATTTCAGCTTCCTGCGTGGCTTCCTGCTCGCGGGCATTCTGGTGGCGTTCGTCGCCGGTCTGGTTTCCGTGTTCTTCACCATGCCGGCGCTGTCGCTGGCGGTGAGCACGGCGTTCATGCTGCTCATGTGCGGACTGATCCTGTATCAGACCAGCGAGATGATCCACGGCGGCGAGACGAACTACATCATGGCCACGATCACGCTGTACGTGGCGATCTACAACCTGTTCACCAGCCTGCTGCATCTGCTCGGCGTCTTCGGCGGCGAGGACTGATCAGCAGCCCGACCCCGCTACGAAGCCCCGCCACTGGCGGGGCTTTTTCGTGGTGACGCCAACGCTCGTCGGTCCGCGCTTCACCGCCCTGGACGCGGCCGCGGGGAGGGACTAACCGTCCGTTATGGAAGCGCTCTCTTCGCAGCCGACCCGACTCCGGGGAGGACACCATGGCCACGTACATCATCCTCAGCCGACTCGCGCCCGATGCCTTCTCCGACCCCGCGGACTTCCCCGCTATCGCACGAACCGTCTCGGACAAGATCAAGACGCAATGCCCGGGGGTTCACTGGCAGGACAGTTACGCCCTGCTCGGTCGCTTCGACGTCATCGACGTGGTCGAGGCCGATGATCCCAAGGAAGTGGAAAAGGCGGCCATGATCATCCGCGGCTCCGGCCGTGCGACGACGGAGACGTTCCTCGCCACTCCCTGGAAGGACTTCCTGGACGCCCTTTACTAATCTTCTCAGAGGTATTGTCATGCGTCAGCCGGTCTGTGCGCCGATGGG
>CAZHBN010000129.1:0-10811 GCA_964530405.1 uncultured Ectothiorhodospiraceae bacterium | reverse complement strand
TCACCGTGCGCATCCCGCCGATCAGCCGCAAACCCGAGCGCTACGTCAGCGGTGAGGGCGAGCCGGAGCGGCCACACACCGGCAACCTCCTGGTCGCCGCCTGGCGCGAGGGCATCGTCGCCAGCGGCCGGTCGCCGTCCGTTCCGGCGAGCGTGGCTGCCAACTTCCGCGACGGCGTGCTCATGGCGATGAGTATCCTGCCGACCATTCTCTCGGTGGGCCTCATCGGGCTCCTGCTCGCGAAGTTCACCCCGGTGTTCGACTGGGTGGCGCTGTTGTTCTATCCGCTAACCGCGGCACTTCAGCTTCCCGACGCCATGCTCGCCGCCAAGGCGGCCTCGGTGGGCATCGCCGAGATGTTCCTCCCGGCGCTGGTCGCCGTGGACGCCTCGCTGCCCACGCGCTTCGTCGCCGGTGTGGTGTCGGTGTCGTCCGTGCTGTTCTTCTCGGCGTCGATCCCGTGCATTCTCGCCACGGACATTCCCGTGCGGATCTGGGAGCTGGTGGTGCTCTGGTTCGAACGCACGCTGCTGTCGATCCTGCTGGCGACCCCGGTCGCCTACCTCATTATGTGACCGTCGCCGGGGCATGCCCCGGCACCGCACATCGCCGAACGGCGGTCCGGGTACACGACCCGGGCCGCCACCCCCATCTCCCTGGAGGGAACCATGACCACCCTGAGGCTTACACCCGGCGAGATGACACTGGCGCAGATGCGCCGCGTGTACGCCGCTGCAGAGCCCGTGGAGCTGTCCGACGACGCCAACGCAGCGATCACCGCCGGCGTTGACTGCGTCAACCGCGTCGTCGCGGAGGACCGCACCGTCTACGGGATCAACACGGGTTTCGGACTGCTGGCCCAGACCCGGATTCCCCGCGACCAGCTCGAGAGCCTGCAGCGCTCGCTGGTCCTCTCCCATGCCACGGGCGTGGGCGAGCCGATCGACGACGCCCTCGTGCGCCTGATCATGGTGCTGAAGGTCAACAGCCTCGCCCGCGGCTTCTCCGGCATCCGCCGGGAGGTCATCGATGCGCTGATCGCCCTGATCAACGCCGAGGTCTACCCGGAGATTCCGGCGAAAGGCTCCGTGGGCGCCTCCGGGGACCTGGCGCCACTGGCTCACATGAGCGTGGTACTCCTCGGCGAAGGCCGGGCCCGCTATCGCGGCGAATGGGTGCCCGCGGAGGAGGCGCTCGCCGTCGCCGGCCTCGAACCCATCGCCCTCGCCCCCAAGGAAGGCCTGGCCCTGCTGAACGGTACTCAGGTCTCCACCGCCTACGCCCTGAAGGGCCTGTTCGAGGCGGAGGATCTCTACGCCGCGGCCACGGTGGGCGGCGCGCTGTCCGTGGAGGCGACGCTGAGCTCCCGCGCGCCGTTCGACGAGCGCATCCATGCCGTACGTGGTCAACGCGGCCAGATCGACGCGGCCGCCGCTTACCGCCACCTCCTCGGCGAGCGCAGCGCCATCAGCGACTCCCACGCCAATTGCGACAAGGTCCAGGACCCCTATTCCCTGCGCTGCCAGCCCCAGGTGATGGGCGCCTGCCTGACCCAGCTCCGCCAGGCCGCCGACGTGCTGGCGGTGGAGGCCAACGCGGTCTCCGACAACCCGCTGGTGTTCGCCGCCGAGGGCGAGGTCATCTCGGGCGGCAACTTCCACGCCGAGCCGGTGGCCATGGCCTCGGACAACCTCGCCCTGGCGCTGGCGGAGATCGGCGCCCTCACCGAGCGGCGAATCTCGCTGATGATGGACCGCAACATGTCCCAGTTGCCGGCGTTTCTGGTGGAAAACGGTGGCGTGAACTCCGGGTTCATGATCGCCCAGGTCACCGCGGCGGCGCTCGCCAGCGAGAACAAGGCCCTCGCCCACCCGCATAGCGTGGACAGCCTGCCGACCTCCGCCAATCAGGAAGACCATGTCTCCATGGCGCCGGCGGCGGGCAAGCGTCTGGCGGAGATGGCCGGCAACGTCCGTTCCATCATCGCCATCGAATGGCTGGCGGCCTGTCAGGGGCTCGACTTCCGCGAGGGGCTGCAGAGCACCGAACGACTCGAAAGTGCCCGCCAGCGCCTGCGCGAACGGGTGTCCTACTACGACCGGGATCGCTTCTTCGCCCCGGACATCGAGGCCGCCACGCAGTTTCTCGACGCGTCCACCTGGGACGAGCTGCTGCCCGCCGGCCTGCTGCCGAGCTACTGAGCTCACCCCCGCGGTCACCCTCGGCCGCGGGGCCACCGAGACCTGCTACCGCCAATAACGAAACCCGTTCAAAGGGGGAGAGATGAATGCAATCGTCCTGGCCGTCCTCGTGATGGTCGCGCTGAGCCTTGCGCGTGTTTCCGTCGTCTTCGCGCTGATCGTCGCCGCTCTCGTCGGCGGGCTCTACAGCGGGATGAGCGTCCCCGCGATCCTCGAGGCCTTTCAGTCCGGCCTCGGCAACGGCGCCACCGTGGCACTTTCCTATGCCACCCTGGGCGCGTTCGCCGTGGCACTGTCGCGCTCCAGCATCACCGAATTGCTCGCCGCCAAGGCCGTGCGCAAGCTGGGCGTCAACGAAGGCACATCCAAACGCCACGTGGTGTACTTCAGCCTGATCGGCGCACTGCTCATCGCCGCGGTGAGCTCGCAGAACCTGATTCCGGTGCACATCGCGTTCATCCCGGTGCTGGTGCCGCCGCTTCTGAAGCTCATGAACAGCCTCGACATGGACCGCCGCGCCGCCGCCTGCGGCATCACCTTCGGCATCACCGCCACCTACATGCTCCTGCCGGTGGGCTTCGGTTCGATCTTCCTCAACGACATCCTGCTCACCAACCTCAACGAGGCCGGTGCATCCCTGGGGCTGAAGGTCACGCCCGGGATGGTGCCCATGGCCATGATCATTCCCGTCACCGGGATGATCCTCGGGTTACTCTTCGCCGTGTTCTTCAGCTACCGGGGCAAGCGGGCGTACGCGGACCACGGCATCGGCGACCACGACTCCGTGGATCCCGACAGCACGCACCTGGCGCCATGGCAGCTCGCCGTCCTCGGCATCGCCGTCGTGGCGGCCCTGGTCACCCAGCTCAGCCTCGACTCCATGGTGCTCGGCGGCATTCTCGGCTTCGCCATCCTCTCGGTGAGCGGCGTGTTCCACTGGCGCGAGCAGGACGACGTCTTCACCGAGGGCATGCGCATGATGGCGCTGGTGGGCTTCATCATGATCACCGCTTCGGGCTTCGCCAGCGTGATGCAGGAAACCGGCGCCATCGAGACCCTGGTGGAAAGCTCCGTGGCGGTCATCGGCGACAACCAGGGCCTGGCGGCGCTGATCATGCTGCTGGTGGGGCTGTTCATCACCATGGGCATCGGCTCGTCGTTCTCGACGATCCCGATCATCGCCTCACTGTACGTACCGCTGGCCATCAACCTCGGGCTCTCGCCCATGGCCACGGTGGCCCTGGTGGGTACCGCGGCGGCCCTCGGCGACGCCGGCTCCCCCGCCTCGGACTCGACCCTCGGCCCCACCGCCGGGCTCAACGCCGACGGCCAGCACGACCACATCTGGGATTCCGTGGTGCCCACCTTCCTGCACTACAACATCCCGCTGGTGGCCTTCGGCTGGCTGGCGGCGATGACGCTGTAGCGCCACGTCGATGCGTGCGCCGCCCGGGGCGGGCGGCGCGCCACTCAGAGACTGTCGTCGTCGTCCTCCGGCGGTGTGGGCCGTACCAACACCTCGTTGACGTCCACGTGACGCGGCTGGGAGACGGCATAGAGCACGGCGCGGGCGATGTCCGCCGGTGCCAGGCCGTGCGCCGGCGGCTCGTCGAAGAACGGCGTGTCCACCACGCCGGGCTCGACGAGGGTAACGCGCACGCCGCTGCCGCGTAGCTCCTCGCGCACGCCGTAGCCAATGGCACCCACCGCCCACTTCGTGGCGCTGTACATGGAGCCGGGGATGGTGACGCGCCCGGCCGCCGAGCCGGTAATCAGCAGATGCCCCCGGCTCTCGCGCAAGGCCGCCAGGGTGTGCCGCAGCGTCAGGCCGACACCGTAGATGTTGGTGAGAATCATCTCTCGCCACACACTGGTATCCGCACCACTGAACCCGCCAGGGCTGCCCCCCATCCCGGCGTTGGCGAAGACCACGTCGATCCGGCCGAAGGTGGCGAGCGCCGCCTCGACCATGGCCTTCTGCTGGTCCTCGTCATTGACGTCGCAGGCCACGGCAAGCGCCCGGTCGCTGCCGCCGAGCTCTTCGACCAGAGCATCCAGACGCTCCCGCCGCCGCGCGGCGAGCACCACCCGGTAACCGGCGGCAGCCGCCTGGCGGGCCGTCTCCGCGCCGATGCCACTGGAAGCACCGGTGATCAGGAATACGGGATCTGACATCGGGCTTTCCCCCTGGGGCGGTACGCTGTTCGACATTCAATGACTATTGGGACGATGCCGGCAGCACACAACGCCTCGCGCCGGTCACCGCAACAGCCCGGCCCCGAACGGTAACGCCCGCGAAACCACCGGCCTACGGCATGGTGCCGGAGAGGTCAGCGCGCGGCCACTGAGCCATCGTCACGGAGCAATGGATAGGAACCCTGCGCATCGTGGGTCTCCGGGCCAACCAGCGCCGGGGAGAAGACGCAAACCAGACGCAGCTCGGTATGGGCCTGTAACCTGTGCGCCTGGTGGCGGTTCAGTGCGTAGATCGTGCCGGGGCGTATCGGGTACTTTCCCCCCTCGGTGAGATCCTCGATCTCGCCCTCGCCTTCGATGCAGTAGACCGATTCGCAGTGATTGTGATACTGCATGTGCAGTACCCGTCCCGCACGCACCAGCGTCTCGTGCACCGAGTGCCCCATGCCGTCATGCCGGAGCACCAGACGGCGGCTCACCCAGGCACCATCGTCCACCTCGTCGTCACTGCCAATGACCTCCTCGATACGGCGCACGAGCATGGGCTGAACCTCCGTTGTGAGTACTCTTCTCAGAGAAATCGGCGCAATCGCGCCAATGCTTCCTCGATGGTCTCCATCGCGGCGGCGAAGGAGATACGCATGTGCCCGGGTGCGCCGAACCCGCTGCCCGGAACGATGGCCACTTCGGCCTCGCGCAGCAATCGCTCGGCGAACGCCATGTCATCGTCGACGCCCTCACAGCGTTCGATGGCTTCGGTGAAATCGGGAAACGCATAGAACGTGCCGTCGGACGGCGGGCAATGCACGCCGGGCAAGTCGTCCAGCGCAGGAACGATCCGGTCGTGACGGCGCTTGAAAGCCGCCACCATTTCGCTGACGCAGGCCTGATCACCGGTCAGAGCCGCCGCCGCCGCATGCTGACTGATGGACGAAGTACCCGCGGTGCTCTGACCCTGCACCTTGCGCATGGCGGCCAGGGCATCCTCCGGGCCGGCCACGTACCCGACCCGCCAGCCGGTCATGGCGTACGCCTTCGACACGCCGTTGACCACGAAGTAGCGTCCGGCCAGATCCGGAGCAACGTTCAACAGCGTGTAGTAAGGCGTCCCGGTCCAGCGGATATGCTCGTAAATGTCGTCGCTGACGATTTGCACGTCCGGATACCCGCGCAGCACCTCGGCAACGGCGCCGAGCTCATCACGGTCGAACACTCGGCCCGTGGGATTGTGCGGGCTGTTGAGGAACACCAGCCGGGTACTGGCGTTCAAGCTGGCTTCCAGCGCCGCCGGATCCAGCGTGAACCGGCCGTCCCGGCGCTCCATGGCGACGAAACGCGGTGTCGCCTCCGCGAGCTTGACCTGGGCCGGGTAGGTCACCCAGTACGGGCACGGAATGACCGCCTCGTCCCCTGGACGCAACACGGTCTGACAGACATCGTAGAGCGCCTGCTTGGCGCCGCAGGTGATCATCACCTGCTCGGGCTCGAACCGCAGCGCGTTGTCGCGCCAGAGCTTCGCGCACACCGCACGCTTGAGCGCAGGGTAACCGTCCACCGCGGTATAGCCCGTGTAGCCATCGTCGATCGCCGCGTGCGCGGCCGCTTTCACAAATGGCGGGGTATCGAAATCCGGCTCGCCCATGCCGAGATTCGCGACCGCTTCGCCGCAACGCTCCATGGCAACCGCTTCCGCGTTGATCTGCAGCGTCAACGACGGATCCACGCATTGAACCCGCGGCGCCGGCTCGAACATACCGCACCTCGCGTGCGCTGATGGTCGTTCGCGGTCGCTGGCGATGCACCGTGGCATCCACGGCGCGTCAACGTCCTATGTCAGTGACTGGGGGCCGAGAGCGCCGGTCAAAACCCCGTTCGGCTTCAGAACCGAGTCGTGAGGATATCGCTCACGGCGAAGGCGTCGTCCACCAGGCAGATATGGCGCCACTTGTCGAAGGTCAGGCACGGGTGGGAGCTGCCGAAGGCCACGATATCCCCCACACGCACGTCCTCGCCCGCCGGCACCCGGAGAAAGGCATGCTGGTCCATGATGCCGGTCACCGCCCAGTCCGCCACGGACAGCGGCGCGTCATCCCCTCCCGGGCGGTAACGCCGCAGCGGCATGGGCAGGTCCGCGTCATAGGCGATATCGCGCTTGCCGAGCCCGGCTACCGCCCGGCCGGGCTCAGGGACGGACTGGATATGGGCCCAGACCTCCATGGCCGGCAGCAGGCCGTCTTCCGGATCACCGTGGAGCCGCTCCAGAATATCCGACTGCGCCCGTTCGTAGAGACCGTGATCGTGGGCGACGTAGCACCCCGGCCGCAGTAGCGGCAGGAAACGCTCGCGTGTGTCGCCTCTGGTGAAAGCCGCGGCGATCACGTCGTACCAGGCGGAGCCGGAAGCGGTCACCACGGGGCGCTCGACGCCGATCAGGCCCGCGTCGGCGAGCACCCGGGTGGTGGCAACCAGCTCGTCACCGTAGGCGCGCACCCGGTCGGCCATGCCGTCGCCGTGGATGACGCCCTCGTACCCCTCGATGCCGGCAACGGCTATCCCGGGCTGCCCGGCGATTGCCTCGGCCAGCGCCATGACCTCCGCGCGGGAGCGGCAACCGCAGCGTCCACCGGGCACGCCGAGCTCGATGAGCACTTCCACGCACTGGCCGCGTGCGGCGAAGAACTCACCCAGCGCGCGGGCATTGTCAGCCGAGTCCACGGTGCAGTGATAGGTGACTTCCGGATCCTCGAGCAGGCTCGAGACGATGGCCATGTTGCCGGCGCCGACGAGCTCGTTGGCCATCAGCAGCCGGCGCACGCCGGCCTCGTAGGCGGCGCGGCACTGCGCGGCGGTCGCCAGGGTGATGCCCCAGGCGCCGGCGGCGGTCTGGCGGCGGAATAGTGCCGGAGTCATGGTGGTCTTGCCGTGAGGGGCCAGCGCCAGACCACGATCGTCCACGAAACGCTGCATCCAGTGGACGTTGTGTGCCAGCGCCCGCTCGCGCAGCACCATGGCCGGCAGGCTCACTTCGTCGCGGATGAGCGACGCGCCCTCGACGGGCAGGCCCTTCTCGCCCCGGGCGACGGCGGCCCGGATCTCGGCGGTATCGATGGTCATTGTATGTCTCCCCGTCAGCCCGGTGCGTCAATCACCGAGCGGCTGCGTGTCGTCCGCATCGCGATGCGTGACGAGCTGGTACTTGATACGTCGCATGTTCTCCAGCGCCGCCTCGCCGCAGCGACCGGCGAGCTCCGTGGCCAGGATGTCCATCATCGCCAGCAACGCATAGCGCGAGGCGGTGGGCTTGAGGACCAGCTCCGTCTCGGGAATGTCCACCGCGAGCACGATGTCCACGGCCTGCGCCAGTGGCGAGCCTGGGCGGGTAATCGCCACTGTCCTCGCGCCGTAGGTCCGCGCGATCTCCACCATGCGCAGGCTCTCCGGGTAGCGTCCGGAGGTGGAAACGGTGAGCAGCACGTCGTCCGCCACCAGCGTGGCGGCAATCATCTGCTGGAGCTGCGTATCACTGCAGGCGTTGACGTTGAGCCCCAGCCGGAAGAGGCGATTCTCCCCTTCCCGGGCGACGATGCTGGAACCGCCCCCACCTCCGAATATGGCGACTCGCCGGGCCGCGGCAAGCCAGTCCGCCGCCTGCGTCAGGGCCGCTTCGTCCACCTGGGCCGAGAGCCGTTCCAGCGCCTCGTGGGCGGCGCCGATCACCGACGTGACCGCCTTGAGCGGGGCCGGCGTCGCATCGGGCTGCGCGCCCAGGTAACGACTGCCGACGGCGGTCGCCTGGGCGAGGCGCAGCTTGAAGTCACGCAGCCCCTCACACCCGAGTCGCCGGCAGAACCGGGTAATGGTGGGCGTACTCGTACCCGTGCGTTCGGCGAGCTCGGTAGTGGTCGACTGCACCGCCCAGGGCATGTCCGCGAGGATCGCCTCGGCGATACGGCGCTCGGACTTGCTCATGCCCGACAGGCGGTCGCGCATGAGCGAGACGATATCCTGTGTCTCCTTGGCTGTGCCAATGGTGGCCACGGTTGAACCTCCCTGAAGCGGGCGACGCCGCGCCCGGCGGCATCACGCCGGGTCGCGGTAGGCGATGAGATCGATCTCCACCTTGCCGTCGACCATCAGCGCCGACTGCACCGTCGAGCGCGCTGGCGGCCGCCCCTCGAAATACTCCTTGAACACCCGATTGAACCCCGAGAAGTCCCGGGGGTCGTCCAGCCAGGCGTTGACCTTGACCACATCGTCCAGCGTATAGCCGGCCTCGTCGAGTACGGCCTGAAGATTGGCAAAGGTCTGCCGGGTCTGCACCTCGATGCCACCGGCAACGACCTCACCGTCGCGCATCGGGGTCTGGCCGGATACGTAGAGAAACCCGCCCGCCTCCGTGGCGCGCGCGAAGGGCATGGTCTGGCCACCCACCCCGGTAACCGGACCTGCGTAACGCTTGATGCTCATGGGTCTGACTCCTCTGTTCGTCGCGTAAAGAAGATTTTCTTCATTTATGCCCTTGACTGCACCTGAAAGCTAGCACAGGATGCCATAAAGTGAAAATTATCTTCATATCAGGTTCGGGAGGAGTCCCATGCACAGACTGCAACGGACCGCCTTGTGGCTGGCATCCCGGCTCGACCGGGCGAACCGCCTGGCCGTGGGCGTGCTGATGGCGGTACTGATCGTCGACGTCTGGGTGGGCGTCCTCGACCGCTACCTCCTGCACTGGCAGATCAACTGGGTGGAGGAAGCCGCGCGCTACTTCATGATCTGGGCGATTCTGCTGGCGGTGCCGAGCTGCACGTTCAACCGCCAGCACATCCACCTGGAGCTCGTGGTGGGCGTCATGCCACGGCCGGTGCGGATCGCGTTTGCGCGGGTCACCGAAATCGCCACCTTTGCCTTCTTCACGTATCTGGCCATCTCGGGCCAGGGCTTTGTGGCGGACGGGCTGGAGCAGTTCTCCGGGTTGTTCGGCATGCCCATGGCGATTCCCTACGCGGCCATTCCCGTCGCCTTCGGGCTCGCCGCCGTGCAGACGCTGTTGGCGTTCGTCGCTCACTTTCACCTCGATCCGCATGATCCCCAGACCCTGGAGGAGCTCGAGGCATGACCGTCGCGATCGTACTGCTGGCGCTGCTTGTCATCGGCGCCCCCATCGGCGTCGCCCTGGGCGTCGCCGGCCTGGTCGGGCTCTATGCCATCGGCGGCTCCAGCTTCACTGAGCTCGCCCCGGGCAAGGTCTTCAACGGCCTGAACATCTTCCCGTTCCTGGCGATGCCGCTGTTCATTCTCGCCGGCGAGATCATGAATCACACCGGGATTACCGGCCGGGTCGTGGCCTTCGCCCAGGGGCTGGTGGGCCACCTGCGCGGCGGTCTGGCCCATACCAACATGGTGGCATCCGTGTTCTTCGCCGGCATCACCGGGGCTGCCACCGCGGACGCCGCGGCGTTCGGCCGCACCCTGGTGCCCGCCATGGTCAAGGAAGGCTACGCGCGGCCCTATGCCTGCGCGGTGACTGCCGCAGGCTCCATCATCGGCCCCACCATTCCACCCTCGGGCCTGATGGTGCTCTACGGCTCGCTCATGGGCGTATCCATCGGCGGGCTGTTCGCCACCGGCGTCCTGCCCGGCATTCTGATTTGCGCAGTGTGCATGATGATCATCGCCGCCGGCGGCCGGGTGAAGGGCCTACCCAAGCACGAACGCCGGCGCTCGCTGCGCGAGCTCGCCCGGTTGTTCCGCAGCTCGCTGCTGGCCCTGGTGATGCCGGTACTCATCCTCGGCACCATTCTCTTCGGCATCGCCACGCCCACCGAGGCCGCCGCGATTGCCGTGGCCTACGCCATCATCATCGGCGCGTTCGTCTACCGCGCGCTGTCGCTGCGGGCGCTGTTCTCGATGCTGGTGCGCACCGCCCAGATCTCCGGGGTGATCTACCTGATCATCGGCGCGGCGGCGATCCTCGGCTGGTGGCTGAGCTTCGAGCGCATCCCCCAGGCACTCGCCGCCGCGGTCATGGGCTTCTCCCAGAACCCGGACGTGGTGCTGCTGCTCATCATCGGCCTGCTGCTGGTGGTGGGCATGGTGATGGACATCAACGCCATGCTGATCATCCTCGCGCCGGTGCTGGTGCCACTCACCCAGCAGATCGGTATGGATCCGCTGCACGCGGGCATCGTCTTCGTGCTCGCGCTCAATATCTCGCTCATGACTCCCCCCATCGGCGCGTGCCTGTTCGTGCTCTCGTCGGTGACCGCCGAGCGCGTCGGCCGAATCGCCTACGAGCTCATGCCCTTTCTGATCGGCGAGATGCTGTTGCTCTTGCTGATCGCCTACTCCCCGGCCTTCACCCTCTGGGTGCCGCGCTGGCTGGGATTCTGACGACAGACGGAGGAGAAACCATGC
>CAZHBN010000128.1:0-10851 GCA_964530405.1 uncultured Ectothiorhodospiraceae bacterium | reverse complement strand
TGGGGTTCGCCGACCGCCAGGGCATCGGTTTCGTGACCATCTACCTCGGCGTCGCGCTCGCCATGGCGCTGACGCCGCTGCTGTTGATGCCGCTGCTGAGGCTGACGCGCCACTGGCAGCTCACCTCCCTGGCGGACATATTCGCGTTCCGCTTCAACAGTCAGGCCGCCGGGGTCATCGTGACGCTGCTCATGCTCACCGGCAGCCTCCCTTACCTGGCACTGCAGATCCGGGCCGTAGCGGAATCCACACAGGTATTGAGCGGCGAGGCCTCCCCGGGGCCCATCGCAGTGGGCTTCTGCGTGCTGGTCAGCGTCTTCGCCATCATCTTCGGTGCGCGTCACGTCACCCCACGCGAGAAGCACGTGGGCCTGGTGGCCGCCATCGCCTTCGAGTCGCTGATCAAGCTGATCGCGCTGCTGATGGTCGCCGCGGTCGCCATCGACATGGCCTTCGGCGGTATCGGCGGCATACAGGGGTGGCTGGACGCCCACCCCCGGGAGCTGGAGCGGTTCTACGCACCCATGCGTGGAGACGCCTGGGGGGGACTGCTGTTTCTGGCCTTCAGCGCCGCCTTCCTGTTGCCGCGCCAGTTCCACATGCTGTTCACCGAGAATCTGCGCCCACGGGCTCTGCTGACGGCGAGCTGGGGATTCCCGCTCTACCTGCTGCTGCTCTCGCTGGCAGTGCCGCCCATTCTCTGGGCCGGCCAGACGCTCGACCCCGGCACGGTGCCCGACTACTACGTGCTCGGCATGGCGATTCTCAGCGACTCGCCGCTGCTCGCGCTGGTGGCCTATCTGGGTGGCATCTCCGCGGCGAGTGCCATGATCATCGTCACCACGCTGGCGCTGTCGTCGATGTCACTCAATCATCTGCTGCTTCCGCTGGTGGGGCCGACACCGCAACACAACCTCTACGCGGCCCTGCGCTGGGCACGGCGCACCCTGATCGTCGCCATCATCGCCGCCGGGTACCTGTTCTTTCTGCTGCTCGAGCGCAGCGAGGGCCTGGTCTCCTGGGGACTGATCTCGTTCCTCGCCATGGCGCAGTTCGTTCCGGGCGTCGTGGGCGTGCTGCTGTGGTCCCGGGCGACCCGCTCGGGATTCATCGCCGGCCTCATGGCCGGCGGTGGCATCTGGGGTGCGACGGTGTTGCTGCCGGCGCTGACCACCATCAGCCCGGTGGTCATCGTGGGTCTCGATGTCTCCCGTACCCAGGGAGCGGATTTCTTCGCCACAGTGGCTTTCTGGTCGGTGAGCATCAACGCGGTGATCTTCGCGCTCGTCTCCCTGGCCACCCGCCCCACGCCGAGAGAGGCCGAGGCCGCGGCAGCGTGCCGCGACGTCAGCACCGCCATCCCCGAGGGGGCGCTGCAGCTCGACTCCCCGGCACAGTTCGTCGAGCAACTCGCACCGGTAACCGGCGGCGCGGCAGCGCGCGCCGAAGTGGCCAAGGCACTCGCGGATCAGGGTATCGACTGGCAGGAAAGCCGCCCGGACCGCCTGCAGCAGCTTCGCGAGCAGATCGAGCGCAATCTCTCCGGCATGATGGGACCGATTCTCGCGCGCATGATCGTCGACGAGCGCCTGAGGGTGGATACCGATACCCGCACCGCGCTGGCGCAGAACGTCCGCCTCATCGAGGAACGCCTGGAACGTTCACGCAGCCGCTTCCGCGGACTGGCCGCGGAGCTGGACGATCTGCGCCGCTACCACCGCCAGATCCTTGAGGACCTGCCCCTGGGTGTGGCCGCCGTGACGCCGGCCGCCCGCATCGTGAGATGGAATCCGGCGATGCAGGCACTCACCCGACTGCCTTCGGGGCGGGTCATCGGGCGCCGGGTCGAGGAGCTGCCGTCCCCCTGGGGTGCGCTGCTCGCCGAATTTCTGGACGCCGATGAAAACCACGCTTACAAGCGCCCTCTGGAGCTGCCGGAGGAAACCAGGTGGCTGTCGCTGCACCGCGCGTTCATCGGTGGCGGGCGTAGCAGCGCGGGCGGTGACCGCCTGCTGCTGGTCGAGGACGTCACGGAGCTGCAGCGCCTGGAGCAGGAGCTCACACACAGCGAGCGCCTGGCCTCCATCGGCCGTCTCGCCGCCGGCGTGGCTCACGAGATCGGCAACCCGGTCACGGGCATCGCCTGCCTGGCACAGGAGCTGCGCGCCGGCGTACCGGACGAGGAGCTGCCCGCCTATACCGAGGACATCCTCGCACAGACCCAGCGCATCAACACCATCGTGCAGACCCTGGTGAGCTACGCCCACGCGGGACGCCGCGAGGAACAGGCGCCGGTGCCGGTGGATATCTCCGACGCCCTCGACGAGGCTTTGCGCGTGGTCCGCCTGTCCAAACGTGCCCGCGAGGTGCGCATCCACCAGGAGGCGTCATCCGCGTTGCGGGTGCTAGGCGATCTCCAACGGTTCGTGCAGGTGTTCGTCAATCTGATCACGAACGCTGTCGACGCCTGTGGCGAGAACGGCGAGATACACATCGCCTGCCAGGCACGCCGCGGGCGGGTCGAGGTGCGGATAACGGACAACGGCTCGGGGATTCCCGCGGGCATCCGCGACAAGGTCCTCGAACCGTTCTTCACAACCAAGGCACCGGGCCAGGGTACGGGCCTCGGGTTGCCGCTGGTGTACAACATCCTGCGCGAGCATGGCGGCGAGCTGCGGCTGCGCGAACGACGCGGCCGCCGCCGGGGCACGGTGGCACTGGTGGTCCTGCCCGCCATGGACGAAACCGACGATCAACCAACGCATCACGGGGCGACGCATGCCGAGAGTGCTGATCATCGAGGATGAGAATGTGATCCGCAGTGCCGTGCGCCGGCTGCTCACCCGCCACGGCATGGAGGTCACCGAGGCGGCCTCACTGGAGGAAGCCGAACGCATTGCCGACCTGGGCCAGCAGGACGCCATACTGGCCGACCTGCGCCTGCCCGGCGCACCGGGCATCGAGGCGGTCCGACGCGCGCCCGGGGTACCGGTAGTGATCATGACGAGCTACGCGAGCGTCCGTTCCGCCGTGGAGGCCATGCGCGAGGGTGCGGTGGACTATGTCGCCAAGCCGTTCGACCACGATGACCTGTTGCTCACCCTCGAGCGGGTGCTCAAGGAACGCCGCCTCACCCGCCAGAACGAGGCGTTGCGCGCCGACGTGGAGGCCACCTACCCGGTCACCGGCATCATCGGCGAATCGGTGGCCATGCAGAACGTCTTCAGCCGCATCCGCAAGGTCGCCCCCACGGACACGACGGTGCTGGTACTCGGCGAGTCCGGTACCGGCAAAGAGCTGGTCGCCCGCGCCGTTCACGAGCAGAGCGGACGCCGAGAGGCGGCGATGGTGGCGGTGAACTGCGCCGCGATACCGGAATCGCTCATCGAGGCCGAGCTCTTCGGCCACGAAAAAGGTGCGTTCACCGGCGCCGACGGCCGCCGTCGGGGCCTGGTCGAATCCGCCGACGGGGGGACACTGTTCCTCGACGAAATCGGCGAGCTCCCCCTCGCCGCACAGGCACGTCTGCTGCGTGTTCTCCAGGAGGGCGAGATCCGGCGCGTGGGCGCCGACCGTGCCAGCCGGGTGGACGTGCGCCTGGTCGCCGCCACCCACAGGGACTTGAGCGCCATGGTCTCGCGCGGCGAGTTCCGCGAGGACCTCTACTTCCGCATTCAGGTGATGGAAATCCGGCTACCACCGCTGCGTGAGCGCGGCGAGGACCTGCCGGCACTGGCGCGGTTTCTCCTGGAGAAGACCTGCCGGCGACTCAACCGCCCCCCCATGCGACTGGGTGACGACGCGCTCGCCGCCATTCGCGCCTACCATTGGCCGGGAAACGTGCGCGAGCTGGAAAACGCGATCGAACGGGCCGTCATCCTCGCGGAGACAACGGTCCTCAGCGCGGATCTCCTCGCCCTGCCCCAGACCGACGGTAGCGGCGAGGCGAACGCCATGGACCTGTCACTGGAGGATTACTTCCGCGAGTTCGTCCTCCGTCACCAGGATCAGCTCACGGAAACGGAAATCGCCAAGCGCCTCGGAATCAGCCGCAAGGCCCTGTGGGAACGGCGCCAGCGCCTGGGCATCCCGCGGCAGGCCCATTAGGTCACGCCGCGTATGTGAGCGCTTGGCCGGTTCACATGCAAGTCGCGCGAGCGAGAGCACGGCGATGTCGATTCGAATTTGCCATCGTCTGGTGCCCGCCGCCGGGCTTTCATAACGGCGGCGCACCATCGAGGCCCGAAGTGGCGGCGGTGCGGACCGCACCGGGCGGGTGGCCCATCACGCGCTTGAAGGCACGGCTGAAGGCGGCCTGCGAGTTGTAGCCAAGACGGTGGGCCACGGTCCCAATCGGCATTCGGTCGCGCCCGATCCATTGGGCCGCAAGATGCATGCGCAGCTCGGTGACGTAACGGTGGGGCGTCAGCCCCGTCACCGCCACGAACCGTTCGGCGAACACGGAACGCGAGCTCCCCATTTCCGCCGCCAGCTCAGCCACGGTCCAGTTCCGGCCCGGATCACGGTGAAGCGCCTTGATGACACGCCCCAGACGCGGGTCGCGGAGTGCCTCTATCCAGCCGGTCGCGTCACCACAGCCGCATTCCACCCAGCCACGCACGATGAATGCGGAAACCACGTCCGCCAGCCGCGCCAGAATGCCCGCGAAACCTGCGCGTTCCGTCCGCGCTTCCCGCTCCATGGCTTCGAGCATCGGCATGATCTCGGGATGCCGCTCCATCAACGTGCTGACACGCATCACCTCCGGCATCAGCGCGACCAATGGATGCATGCTCCCGAGATCGAACTCCAGGCAACCACTGAAGGCGAGCATCGACTCGGTCGGGCCACAGTCACTGGCGCAGGCGCGCACAGCGCTGACGGTCTCGCAAAGGGTCGCGGTCTCGAAACTGGCGATGTCGCGACTCGCCTGGTCGGGCGTCGATACGAGCTCGTGCGGGCCACCGCGCGGCAGCAGAACGGCATCGCCGCTATCGAGGGTATGCAATGCACCGCCGGACGCTCGAAGCAGCACCGGGCCACGGGCGATGAAATGGAACTGCGCCCATCCCGACACCGCCCCGAAGCCGATACCGAACGGTGGCGTCACCTGAATACGGCGGTACTGAACACCACTCAACCGCATCCCCAGCAGGAGCTCGCTGACCAGATCCGGCTTGCCCGGCGGTGGGTTCGACCGCTCACCCGCCGTTGATTCGGAGGAATTATCAAACATTCAGGAGCTTCTAGCATGGTTCGTCCGACCCGTCCACCGTATTCTGCTGTACCGCAACAAGCACACTCCGGACAGGGAGACCCAGATGAGTGAGTGGACACACGACGACGAGCCCGCCTGGGGCGCGGTATTCTCCATGACCCTCGGCGTATTCGGGCTTGTCACGGCGGAATTCCTGCCCGCAAGCCTGCTGACCCCGATGGCGACCGACCTGGGCATCACCGAGGGCCTGACTGGCCAGGCCGTCACGACGACAGCGGCAGTCGCGCTGGTGACGAGCCTGTTGATCACGGCGGTAACACAGCGCATCGACCGGCGACGGGTGCTGCAAGGCTTCTCGATACTGTTGATCGTGTCCAACCTGCTGGTCGCCTTCGCGCCCAACCTCACCGTGTTGCTGCTCGGGCGTGTACTCCTGGGGGTCGGGCTCGGTGGCTTCTGGACCATGTCCGCGGCGACGGTGATGCGCCTCGTGCCCGAAGCGCTGGTGCCCCGCGCATTGTCGATGATCTTCAGCGGCGTATCCGTCGCGACCATTGCCGCCGCCCCACTGGGCAGCTTCTTCGGTGATATCGTCGGCTGGCGCAATGTCTTTCTGATAGCCGCCGCGCTCGGCGCCCTGGCGCTCGCGGTACAGCTTGCGACCCTGCCCCGGATGGCACCAAGCGGGCTCACGCGCCTGCGCACCCTCGCCGAGGTGCTGGCACGCCCGCATGTGGGTCTGGGCATGGTCGCCGCCGGGTTGATGTTCACCGGCCACTTCGCGTTCTTCACCTACATCCGCCCCTTCCTGGAAACCGTGACCGGCGTCGGCGTCAGCGGCGTCTCCAGCATTCTGCTGGGCTTTGGCATGGCGAACTTCCTGGGCACCTTTTTCGGCGGGTTTCTGCTCGAACGGAGCATGAGGCTACCGCTGGTCGCGATGCCCCTGCTGATGGGCATACTCGGCATGACTCTGGTGAGCACGGGTGGCACACCAGTAGCGGATGCAGTGATGGTGGCGCTTTGGGGGCTGGCATTCGGGGCGATTCCCGTGGCGTGGTCCACCTGGCTCACCCGCACCGTCCCCGACGAGGCCGAGAGTGCCGGCGGACTCCTGGTCGCGGCGATTCAGCTTGCCATTGCCACGGGCGCGGCAGGCGGCGGCGCGATCTTCGACGTGAGCGGCGCAACCGGCGTCTTCACGGCGAGCGGCGCCATTCTGCTAGTCGCCGCCGCAATGGCCGTATTCGGTCTCCGGCACCGGCCGGTGCCGGCCGTGGCGTAGTGGCAGCTACGGCCCACCCGACTCTGCGTTACGCTCTGTGACAAAATGTTACCTGTCGTAACACGCTCGGAACACCCGGGCGTCGTAGGCTGGGCGCCGGGCTTCGGAATGGAACTTGCAAATGAACTTGAAAAACCCGGCGCCAAGCCTGATGGTCATCGGAAGGGCATACCCCCGGGCGGCCGGGTCATAGCGATTGCCGGAAGCGGGCGAAGAAACACCGATATCCGTTCACGCAAGGGAGGAGAATCAGGATGTCCGAATCCAAGGTCTACCCAGTACCCGCCGATGTCGCCGAGCACGCGCTCGTCGACCGCGAGCAGTACGAGCAGATGTACCGACGCTCGCTGGACGAGCCCGACGCGTTCTGGGCCGAGCAGGCCGAGCAGTTCCTCACCTGGTTCGAGAAGTGGGACAAGGTAACCAACAGCGATCTCGTCAAGGGCGACATCCGCTGGTTCGAGGGCGGCAAGCTCAACGTCGCCCATAACTGCCTCGACCGCCACCTCGACCAGCGCGGCGACCAGGTGGCCATCATCTGGGAGGGCGACGAACCCGACCAGTCCCGCAAGATCACCTATCGCGAGCTGCACGCCGAGGTCTCGAAGTTCGCCAATGCGCTCAAGGAGCGCGGGGTCGCCAAGGGCGACCGGGTGTGCATCTACATGCCCATGATCCCCGAGGCCGTGGTCGCGATGCTCGCCTGTGCACGTATCGGCGCGATTCACTCGGTGGTCTTCGGCGGCTTCTCGCCCACAGCGCTGCGCGACCGGATTCTCGACTCCGACTGCCGCGTGGTCGTGACCGCCGACGAAGGCGTGCGTGGCGGCAAGAAGGTCCCGCTGAAAGAAAACGTGGAGAAAGCGCTCGCCGAATGCCCGAACGTATCCACGGTATTCGCGGTCCAGCGCACCGGCGCGGACGTCACCTGGAACGCCGGCCGCGACGTCTGGTACCACGAAGCCCTCAACGCGGTCTCCGACGACTGCCCCGCCGAGCCGATGGACGCGGAAGACCCGCTGTTCATCCTCTACACCTCCGGCTCGACGGGCAAACCCAAGGGTGTACTGCACACCACCGGCGGCTACCTGCTGCAGGCGGCCATGACTCACAAGTACGTCTTCGACTACCACGAGGGCGACGTCTACTGGTGCACCGCCGACGTGGGCTGGGTGACCGGTCATAGCTACATCGTCTACGGCCCTCTCGCCAATGGCGCGACCACGCTGGTATTCGAGGGCGTGCCCACCTATCCGGACGCCTCGCGCCACTGGCAGGTGGTGGACAAGCACAACGTCAACATCTTCTACACCGCCCCCACCGCCATCCGCGCGCTCATGGGTCAGGGCGACGATTTCGTGACCAAGACCTCGCGCAAGAGCCTGCGCATCCTCGGCACCGTGGGTGAGCCCATCAACCCGGAGGCATGGGAGTGGTACTACCACACCGTGGGCGAGGACCGCTGCCGCATCGTCGACACCTGGTGGCAGACCGAAACCGGCGCGATCATGATCTCGCCGCTGCCGGGCGTCACCGATCTCAAACCGGGCTCGGCGACGCTGCCGTTCTTCGGCGTGGAGCCGCAACTCGTCGACAACGACGGCAACGTGCTCGAGGGCGCCACCGACGGTAACCTGTGCATGGCGCGCTCCTGGCCGAGCATGATGCGCACGGTCTATGGCGATCACCAGCGCTTCATGAACACCTATCTCACCCACTACACCGGCAAGTATTTCACCGGTGACGGCGCCCGCCGGGACGAGGACGGCTACTACTGGATCACCGGCCGCGTGGACGACGTGTTGAACGTCTCCGGTCACCGCATGGGCACCGCCGAGGTGGAAAGCGCGCTGGTGCTCCACGACAAGGTGGCCGAGGCCGCCGTGGTTGGCTTCCCCCACGACGTGAAAGGCCAGGGCATTTACTGCTACGTCACCCTGGTTGCCGGCAACGAGCCCTCCGACGATCTCAAGAAGGAGCTCGTACAGCTGGTGCGCAAGGAAATCGGCGCCATCGCCACGCCGGATGTGATCCAGTGGGCCCCGGGCCTGCCGAAGACACGTTCCGGCAAGATCATGCGCCGTATCCTGCGCAAGGTCGCCAGCAACGAGACCGACAGCCTGGGCGACACCAGCACGCTCGCCGACCCCGGTGTCGTCGACGAGCTCATCGCCAACCGCGCCAATCGCTGAGCGCGATACCGTGCGTGCCGGGCGCCCCGCCCGGCACGCAGCCGCCCACCGTTACCCGCCTTGCGTTACCTGTTACCTCGACTGCTACCTCCGGTAACACCGCCACCGTCTCTGCAACAACGCCCAGGGCACACGCTGCAGTCACGCACGCCGCACAAGGGCCGTGTGCACGGCGATACGGCCATATGCGCCGCGGTTGTCACAGCCTTGCACGATTTCTGCATGACTCCAGTCGCGGGCGGTGCGCCACGCGGCGATGCCGACCCGGAATGACTTCAGCGGCCCCGTTCCAGCGGGGTCGGGCAATAACGCTGAAGCAAATCATAGAGGAGGAGTGCAATGTCCGATCAGTCCAACAGGGACGCGGCGGCTGCGTACTGGCGCGAGCATCTGCGCATTCTGCTGACGATGCTCGTGATCTGGTTCGTGGTCCCCTACGTCTTCGGAATCATCCTGGCCCCGGTGCTCAACAACATCGTCATTGCCGGCTACCCGCTCGGCTTCTGGATCGCCCAGCAGGGGTCCATCTACCTCTTCGTCGCGCTGATCTTCGTCTACGTGGTCCGCATGAACGCGCTCGACCGCAAGTACGACGTCCACGAAGAGTAACCGGGGGAACCACGCATGGATCTCACTACGCTGACCTATATCGTCGTCGGCTTCACCTTCGCGCTGTACATCGGCATCGCCATCTGGGCGCGTGCGGGCACCACCGGCGAGTACTACGTGGCGGGCAAGGGCGTGAACCCGGTCGCCAACGGCATGGCCACCGCGGCGGACTGGATGTCCGCGGCGTCGTTCATCTCCATGGCGGGATTGATCGCCTTCATGGGCTACGACGCCTCCGTCTACCTGCTCGGCTGGACGGGTGGCTACGTGCTCCTGGCCATGCTCCTGGCGCCCTACCTGCGCAAATTCGGCAAGTTCACGGTGCCGGAGTTCATCGGTGACCGCTTCTATTCCAAGACCGCGCGCATCATCGCGGTGATCTGCCTGATCGTGGCATCGCTGACCTACGTCATCGGCCAGATGAAGGGCATCGGCGTGGCCTTCTCCCGATTCCTGGAGACGGACTACACCACGGGCCTTTTCATCGGCATGGCCATCGTCTTCTTCTACGCCGTGCTCGGCGGCATGAAAGGCATCACCTACACGCAGATCGCGCAGTACGTGGTGCTGATCTTCGCCTACACGGTGCCGGCGATCTTCATCTCGCTGCAGCTCACCGGTAACCCGCTGCCCCAGCTCGGCCTCGGCAGCACCCTCGAGACCGGTGGTGGCGGGGGATACCTACTGCAAACCCTCGACCGAATACTCGTGGATCTGGGCTTCACCCAGTACACGACCATGGAAGAAGGCAACGGCTTCAACATGATCATGCTCACGATGTCGCTGATGATCGGCACCGCCGGTCTGCCCCACGTCATCGTGCGCTTCTTCACCGTCCCGCGAGTGCGTGACGCGCGCAAGTCCGCCGGCTGGGCGCTGGTCTTCATCGCCATCCTCTACACCACTGCACCGGCGGTGGGCGCGATGTCCTACTTCAACCTCATCAACACCGTGAAGCCCGGCGAGGTGGGGGCCGAGGCAAGCAACCTGCCCTATGAGGAGCGCCCGGACTGGTTCAAGAACTGGGAGCAGACCGGACTGCTCGCCTGGGAAGACAAGAACGGGGACGGCCGCATCCAGTACTACAACGACGGCAACGAGCAGTTCGCCCAGACGGCCACGGAGCAATACGGCTGGCAGGGCAACGAGCTCACCGTCGACCGGGACATCATGGTGATGGCGAACCCGGAGATCGCCAACCTGCCAAACTGGGTCATCGCCCTGGTCGTGGCCGGTGGCCTTGCCGCCGCGCTATCGACGGCGGCTGGTCTGTTGATGGCGATCTCCTCGGCGGTATCCCACGACCTGATCAAGGGTATATTCAACCCCGGCATCAGCGAGAAGAGCGAGTTGCTCAGCGCCCGCCTGGCGATGGCCGGCGCGGTGCTCTTCGCCGGCTACCTGGGCCTCAACCCGCCGGGCTTCGCCGCGCAGGTGGTGGCACTGGCCTTCGGTCTCGCCGCCTCGTCGCTGTTCCCCGTGCTGATGCTCGGCATCTTCAACAAGCGCATGAACAGCGCCGGCGCCATGACCGGCATGCTGGTGGG
>CAZHBN010000127.1:9612-10974 GCA_964530405.1 uncultured Ectothiorhodospiraceae bacterium | reverse complement strand
ACCGCCGGCCATGACGTGTTCCATGGTCGGCAGGTTGCCGCGCTGGGCGTAGGAGTTGTAGCCGTCCAGATCGCCGCCGAAGACCAGCCCGCCCTTGTCGGACTGGCTGATGTACAGGTGGCCGGCGCCGAAGGTGACCACGGTGTCGATGAGCGGCTTGATGCCCTCGGTGACGAACGCCTGCAGCACGTGGGACTCGATGGGCAGAGGCAGGCCGATCATGTCGGCGACCCGGGTAGTGTTCCCCGCCACCGCCGAGGCCACCTTGCCGGCGAGAATCCGGCCGCGGCTGGTTTCCACGCCCACGGCACGGTTGCCCTCGGTGAGAATCCCGGTGACCTCGCAGTTCTGGATGATGTCCACGCCCAGGGCATCGGCGGCACGGGCGTAGCCCCAGGCCACGGCATCATGGCGCACGGTGCCACCGCGGGGCTGCAGCAGACCGCCGAGAATGGGGAAGCGGGCGTTGTCGAAATCGAGCTGCGGTACCAGCCGGCGCACGTCGTCGGCATCCAGCAGCTCCGCGTCCACGCCGGCCAGGCGCATGGCATTGCCGCGGCGGGCGAAGGCGTCACGCTGGCCATCGGAGTGGTACAGATTGAGCACCCCCCGCTGGCTCACCATGACGTTGAAGTTGAGCTCCTGCTCCAGCGACTCCCAGAGCTTCATGGAATGCTCATAGAAGCGGGTGTTGGGACCGAGCATGTAGTTGGAGCGAATGATCGCGGTGTTGCGGCCGACATTGCCGCCGCCGATCCAGCCCTTTTCCACCACCGCCACGTTGGTGATGCCGTGCTGGCTCGCCAGGTAGTAGGCGGTGGCGAGTCCGTGGCCGCCGCCGCCGATGATGACGACGTCATAGGCGCGTTTCGGTTCCGGGTCGCGCCACATTCTCGGCCAGTCGGTGTGGCCTTTGATCCCCTGACGCAAAATCTGCAGCGCTGAGTAGCGCATCAGGCTGTCCTCAGGGGGGAAAGGCCGGCACGGGCGGCGGTCAAGGTGTTGTGCATCAGCGCGGCCACGGTCATGGCCCCCACGCCGCCGGGAACCGGCGTAATGGCACTGGCCACGCAGGCGACGGCGTCGAAATCCACGTCCTTCCCCGGAGCGATGGCCCGCAACACTCGAGGCTCGTCCACGTGGATCGGCAGTAGCAGCTGCACTAGCATGCCGTCCAGCTCCACCAGTTGCCCGTCGATACCCACTTCCGCGATCACGCGGGATTTCCGGCGCACGTAGGCACGTGATGCGGGGTCGTTACCGACAATGATAGAGCAGCCCAGACCACTGGACGGCGTACGGCTGAAACTGCCAAGCAGCCCGGAGAAGCCGGACTGACAGATCGCCAGCGCCGATACCCAC